>DBTL01000166.1 GCA_002307035.1 Bacteroides sp. UBA1317 | reverse complement strand
CTAGATCCAGAGGCCTATATCAAAGCTAATCCCTCCTTGGATGTAACTACTACAAGCACTAAAAAATTATTAGAAGAGAGACAAACTGCATTGTCCTCTACTGATCCATTGGATACTTCTTGCTTTAGGGCATATAAGCTAAATCAATGGTTGCGATCTGGAAAACAATCAATTCCAGACGAAGATTGGCAATTAGTTATAAATAATGCAAAAATGGATTATTTTATTCCATATCTGACACAAGATATATTAAAGACATATCCATGCTTTGCTGCTGCGGATTTATCCAAAATTGATGATTATACCGCATACAGTGTTTGCTTTTGGATTGAGGATTTGAGAAAGTTTTATTTTTAAGCATATTTTCTATATCCCTGATTCATCTGTTCAAAAGAAATTACATTCTGAGCGAGGTGAATTACAGGATTGGATTGATGCTAAATTAGTTATTCCAACATTTGGTGGAGGGCCGAACAACAAGATAGTCAATTATAAGTATCTAAAAGATCAATTAAAAGAAGATGCAAAAGAATATCGCCTTTTGGGATTTGCAATTGACCCTGCTTGTTCAGGATCTCAATTGATACATGAGATAGTACAAGAAATACCTTCTCTGCCAGTAAATTCCTTTTCCCAAAGATATGATCATCTTCCTCCTGCCAATAGATTTTACTTAGATCAATTATATTCGGCAAATTTAATTGATGATAATCCAGTAATGGCATGGATGATTTCATGTGCAAGAATTAGTTATGGGCAAAATAATTTGATTTATTTTGAGAAAGAGGATTATAAAAACTCACCCAATCGTATTGATGGAATTGATACTTCAGTAATGTCACTTGCATCTTTGAAAGAAACTTTGGACCTTGATTTGAATACAAATATTCTTTCCAAGGAAGACTTAATTGCATTTTTTAATTTGAGTTATCATTAGGAGCTGTATGGCACTATTATTTAAAAGAAAAAAGAATATTGTTCTTGATCAGCATTTCCAAGAGGTTTTTACTCGTGCTATCAGGTCATATCCTATTACTAAGAATCCTACAATTCTTTCAATAGTTCATAGTATTTCAAATACCATTTCTACCCTTGGGTTGGAAGTATCCCAAAGGACGCGAAATGGAGTAATTAAAATATTTGATGAACCACTACTTCTCACATTGGAACATCCAAATGCAACTGATAGCGCAACACAATTCTTATACTTGATGACAAAGAATTATCTTGAAAGTGGAAATACTTACATATATCACGATATTGGATATCTTCAAATACTTCCTTCTGCTCAAGTGCAAGTGGTTGGATACGGTGAAAATAAACAATTCATCTATGATGGAAGGATTTATACTACCAAAAATATTATTCATATCTATAATCCACAATACTACGATGGACAAAAGGGACATTCTGCAATTGAATTCATACGAGAGCTGATTGAGCTTGACAACATGCTCATATTTTATATTGACAAGTATTTTCATAATACTGCTGGCTCGAGACTTACTGTGGAGCTAGATAAAGAGATTACATCTGGATTAAAAGACGAAAGTTTAAAAAAGGAATTTGATAAGTTGTGTGAAGAGAAAATATTCAAAACTTCCGAAGCAGGGAAGCCTTTGTTCCTTATATCAGGCATGAAAATTGGTAAAATCGATCAACCAACAAATGCTGAAAGTGAGCTTAGTTCTCTATTGACAAGAACAGAACGAGAGATTGCTAAACCATTCGGATATCCATTATACAAACTTACTGGTGATTATGGTAATAACCTTCAATCTCAACAAACAAATTACTTGCAGACAAGCATTCTTCCCATTACTGAAATATTTTCTGAATGGCTAACTACTTTACTGGATGGACCATTTTCGCAGTATCAAAAATTGCAATTCGACTACAGCAATATTTTAATGCCCGATATTGAAACACAACATAAAATAATCCGTGATGACCGCCGTGGCGGATTAATCACTCTGAATGAAGCAAGGACACAAATTCATAGAGGAATATATGATGGTTCGCCAACTTCTATTGGCGATGCTTTATGGAGAGAAGAAAATATGGCCCCGGCAATAAATACAGATTTACTACCTAAGGAGAATGATAATGGGAAATAATAAGTGGTTTAATTTATCAACTAATGGAAATGTTTCATCAATCAATATATTCGGAATAATTTGTGGAGATGGAGAAGATGGTGGAGTGGAACTTGCAGCGTTTGCAGAAGAATTCTCTTCTATTTCTTCCGCCTCTAATATTAATGTCTATATAAACTCTCCTGGAGGAAGCCTGACGGATGGTGTAGCGATATATAATATTATCGCAAGTCAGCGTGAAAAAGTAACCACGATTAATATTGGGGAAGCACTATCTATTGCTTCAATAATATTTCTGGCTGGTAAAAATAGGGTTGCATATAATAACTCTTTTTATATGATTCATAACCCGAGCACATTCACATGGGGAACTTCCTCGCAGTTGAGGAAAGATGCAGATATTATGGATATGATGAGAGATCAAATCATTGATATTTATATGGCCAATTCTTCACTAACCAAAGATCAAATTATTAAGTATCTGGATGATGAAACATGGTTCACGCCAGAAGAAGCCGCTAAGTTTGGTCTCG
Source organism: Bacteroides sp. UBA1317 (assembly GCA_002307035.1). GTDB lineage: Bacteria > Bacteroidota > Bacteroidia > Bacteroidales > Bacteroidaceae > Bacteroides. The sequence goes on along the minus strand of DBTL01000166.1, from coordinate 8,782 downwards.
TAACACAAATAGAAAAGTTGCAAGCTGTTGCATGTGTGTATAATTTAAAAAGTTTTGGATTTAATAAAGTTCCTAATATTTTATTACGAGAACAAAAATCCATCAAAGATATTACTATTAGGGATTATGAAAAAATCTTACGTGATGTTGGATTTTCCAATTCGGAAGCAACTCGTCTTGCAAGTATTGGTTTCCCCAAAGAGGAGGATAATAAGCAAAGTGATTCTGCAAATATCCTTCTTAAGGAAGATAATTCCCTGTATAGAGAAATATTAAAAATGTTTTAAAAGGAGAGTAATATTTAAAATGAGTGACGAAATTGTAAATGAAATCAAGGAAAGACTTGATGGATATAAAGCATCCATTGAAGAAGTTAAAAATGAAGTGAATGGATCTGATGCTAAGTTTCAGAAAGCCCTCGCTGAGGTTAATCAGAGAATTAGTTCTCTTTCAGCACCTGCACCAACCGCTTCAGGAAAAGAATATGTAAATGAATGGAGAGAATACCTAAAAGGTGGCCCACGGTTTGTTAGAAATGCCGTAACCACTGGAACTTCAGGTGGAATTGCTCCTACTTGGTATTCAAATGAAGTTATTGAGAAGATTACCAATCAAACAAAGCTTTATCAACTTGTGAGAAAGATTCAGATTCCAGCAGTGACTGGTTCTTTCCCAATTTCTTCTGGGGCTGCATTACCAACTTTTGCTGATGAATCAACCGCTACTGGAACAGACGGAACTTTAGCTTATCCAGCAAGAACAATTACTATCGATGGCTTGAAGACTTCCGTTTCTGTTTCGGAAAGACTAGTTCAACTTTCTAATTTCAATATTGATGAACTTGTCCAGCAAGATATTATTAACGCTTATTCTCTAGCACTAGATAAGATGCTTCTTGTTGGAACAAGCAACATTAAGGGAATACTATTTGCAGATGCAGAAGCAGTTCCTACTTCACAGGATATTTCTACTGCGGGCGCCGCAATTAATGCTGATTTGCTTTATGGTTTTACAACTAATTTCAAAGCAAGAACATTTAATCCAAATACTACTGTCCTTCTTATGCATCCCACAGTGTGGAATACAATTAGGATGGCAAAAGCAAGTACCTCTGGAGTTTATTTGATTGGCGAAGGTGTTGGTGCCGGTACATTTGATGGGCTTCCAATTGTACTTTCAAGAGATGCCACGGCAACTTCTTCTACAGGTGATTATATTGCCACTATTGCAGATCTTTCCAAATATGTTGTTGGACTAGGATCTGATCTAATGATGGATGTAGTTCCTGATTTTGCAAATGGAAAGTTTATTTATTACCCAAGACTTTACATTGGTGGAAAGCCAATGGATACAAGTGCATTCTACAGACTTAAGGTCACAACATCATAATTAATTGGGGAAGGAGAGGGGAGAGGGATATTCTCTCCTTCCCATATTTAAAAAAAGGGAATTGAAATGATTGTGTCATTTAAAACATACGCCGCTGAAATTGAAAGTTCTCAAGACGAAATATTTGTGACGGATTGTATTAATGCTGCACAAAAAAAGATTGAAGATGAACTTGGATATCCTCTCGAAGAAGACGAATATGAGGTTGATACAGTTGATGAGAGAATAATAAACCTAGGGCATTGGAATGTACTTAATGTATCTGTATTCGTTGATGGTGTTCCGTTGGAGAGTAGTGCATATATCCTAAGCAACGAGTGCTACTTGGAATTTATTAGGCCAGTTAAGAATGCTAGGATAACATTTAATGCTGGATGGACCGAGGATAATTTACCGCCTGCAATTAAAACAGCGATACTATTTATAGCACAAGCATTAACAAAAAACAAAGGAGCTGGAGGATATACAAATCAAGTTAATTTTGGTCAAGGGAATGTTGTATTTGACAATACAAGATACTTTAGATTCTATGATTTAATTAAAGGTTATAAGGTCCTGAAGTTATGATTAGCATTAGTATAGAAAATAATATTGCTCTTTATGAACAAGAGCTTGAGGAAATGGGTTTGTCAATTCCTGGATGGTGTAAAAAGATCCTAAGAGTACTCACTGCCAAAGGTAAGAATAAGCTTAGGATAGGATATAAAAATAGTGGTTTAACAATTAAATCTGGGCGGCTTTATAAATCAATATATGGATCTGTCAAGAATGATTATGTAGCTTATTTAGGTATTCTTTCTAAGCAAGCATATAAGTTTATTCCGCAAAATTATAGTGCTGAGATATCCGCAAAGAATAAAGAGTATATGCAGTTTGAAGTGGCCGGGAATTGGGTGTCAGTTAAATCATTTAAGATTCCAGAACATGATTATTTTAGTGCTGCTGAAAACTACTTAAATAGTACCGCCGCAGAGGTTGATGAAGAAAGAGTTCTTCAGCGCGAAATAGATAAAATGGGGAAATTATGATATTTACAAATGATATTATAGATGAATTAGTAGGTCGTCTTGAAAATGAATTATCAAAAATAATTGAAGAACTTGGTATCCCTGAAATAACTTCAATTTATAAGGGATATTTCGAACCAATAACCAAGAGCAATGTTCCAGCTCTGTTTGTTGTTCAAAATGAAGCAACGAAAGTACAAGATGATGATGATGAAACATATTCTAGTTATTGGGTTTCATTAAATGTTTCTTTGTTTCCGGTTTGTAGGGCGAGTGCTGATGCAACATTAGCAAGCAATCTTCTGGAGAAATATAATCAAGCAATAGTTATTTTTATTAATAACCACTATCAGGAATATGATTGGGAGTCGATTGAAAGTTATATGCAGCTAGGGGCGGATTCTTCAAAGAGATGGTCTGAAATTAAAATGAAAATAAAGTTTGAAATAAAGGAGATATAAAAATGGCAGATAAATATACAGGAATAGGATTAAAGCTACAAATAGGACCAGAAACAACTTGGGGAACTCTAGCTGATCCAGATATGAATTTGAATTATTTAAGTCATACACTTAAAGAAACCGTAACAAAGGAATCAGAAGAATCTCTTTTAGCATCAACTACAGTAAATGCATTAAATGTTAATGGATACTCTGTTTCAGGAGATATCGAATTAAACCTAAAGCCTGAAAATCTTCCAATCCTAAAATACGGATTTAAAGAACCTGCTGATCCAACAAGTGTAGCTTCGGGTGTTCATAAACATACATTGCATCTTCTTGGGCCTAAAGATGAACAAAAATCATTCTCTGCAATTGTTGATGAAGGTCCAAAAGTTGTTGGATTCACCGGACTAATTCCTGATAGTTATGAATTTTCGGGTGATGCAAAGAAACCAATCAGTTTGAAAATATCTGTAAAGGGCCGGGCTGAGGTTAGTGCAACTCTGGATGAAACTCTAGATGATCCATCTTTAAGTACCTTCACTGCAATTAGTGGTGTTGTTGGAATTGGTGGCTCTTCCATTGAAGGAATTACAAAAGCATCTGTTACTATTTCCGAAAGTCTAGATGAAGGTGAAGCAACCTACGATTCAGGATTGTATAACAATAAAGCTACACATGGTTTGAAGGAAGTAAAAACTGATATTGAGGGTTTTTATAATACCACCACAAGCACTATTGAAGAGACGGATTATCGAGGTGATGTATACGTTGCAGAACAAATCACATGGGTTTCTCCATCAATGATAGCAACTGGTTATCCTTATAAGATTGTTTTTACTCTTCCGAAGGTTTCCATTACTGATGCATCTCAATCTGGTTCTGGAAAAGATACAAAGAAAATCACTCTACAAGGACAGGCGACAGGTAATGGTGGCTCTATTCCACTAACAATTGAAATATGGGATTCCGTTGCAACTAAATATTAAAGGAAAAAACATATGGCAAATTTATCAATATTTGATGATGTAAGAAAAGTTAGGATATTGCTCGCTGATGTGCTTAATGAGGAGACTGATGCCTTTATTGAACTTCGAGAATTAACTGAAGCAGAGCAAGTTGAAATGAGTAGTGTTAAAACTGAAGAAGGACTTTCTTTTTGGTTTAAGAAGAAACTGCCATCACTAATGGTAGATCATAATTTTGAAAATGCGGATGGAGTAAAAATAGGGGCACAAGAAATAATTAATAAAATGCTTTCAAAAGGAATGTTGATGACTTCTATTAAGGTGGCGTATATCAATTTTTTACAACTTTTGGCTCCGAAGAAGACCGAATAGAAGTATCGAATTTAGCGAGGGATTTTTATAATGGAGTGCTGACTGATTCGGATGGAAATATAGATTGGGACGCAATTGAAAAATTAGACATTACTAAACAAGTTGAAAAATGGTTGATCTATATTCAATGGTACTCAGATATTCGTAATCCAGAAGATGGTAGTTTTATTCCATTTCCAAATGTTCCATTTCCTAAATGGCCTTTACGTACTATGAACATATTAAGAACCGTTCGTGATGCTTATGTTGATTATTTAAAAACAAAGAGAGATTCAAATGGCAAGTAAAACAATTATAATAAAAGCACAGAATCAAACTCAGTCTGGAATTTCTGGTGCCATTGCATCTTTAAAAACATTAGACGCTCAAGTTGGAAAATTAGAACATGCATTTAATACTCTTGCACAATTGACAGTATTTTCCGTAATAGGCGAAGGAATAAAAAAAGTAATTGAAGGTGCAATTGATTGTGCTAATGAATTTGGAAAAATGCAACGCACTATGATTCAAACTTATGTTGCGGTGGGTGGTAGTAACGAAAGATTTGAAGAAATGGAAAAGCTGATATCTTCGGTTTCCAAGAGGACACTAGAAGGAAAAGATTCAGTTGAACAGTTGGTTGCAAAAATTACATCACTTGGATATTCAAATAAAAATATTGAGAAACTAACTCAGGCCTCTGTAGCTTGGTCGAATGTAATGGGTGAGGATTTGAATGGTTCCTTCACAAAGATAAATGCAACATTATCCGGTCAAATAAAAGGAATATCTAAATTATTGCCTGAAGTTAAAAACTTAACAGAAGCTCAGCTTGCTTCAGGTGCGGCAGCTGATTTAATAATTTCAAAATTTAAAAAGATTTCTGATGCCATGGCTACTGGATGGAGTCAAACAGTCCATAATCTTGGACTTGCATGGTCTGATTTTAAAAAAGAAATAGGATCTATTACTTCAACTGCACTTGAACCATTTGTAAAAGTAATTACTGGCCTATTTGAATACTTTAAAAATAACAAAGATGACCTAATAGGGACTATTACTGGAATTGGTGTTGCGATCGGTGTGGTCATAATGTCTCTTAATCCCGTTCTCGGTGTAATCCAAATAATTGGAGCAGGAATATTTTGGCTAGTTCAAACAGCCGGTAGTTTTAAAATACTTTGGCTAGAAATACAAGAATTTATGCTCATGGGAGCCAAGGATATACAAGACAGATTTTCAACACTCACTAATGGAATTATTGGGCTGATGAATGGAATCCTTAAAACATATAATTCCATTGCTGCAAGATTTAAATTAAAGCCTCTTGATTTGATTGCGAAAGTTGATTTTTCAGAATCTACTGGTATTGATTGTGTAATTGCGGACCTTGAGGAAAAAATTAAAAATGCAAAATCTGAATTAAATAAAAAACCATCTGTTTCTCCAAATAATAGTTCCAATAACAATGGTTCTCTATTTGCATCCGAAACTTGGAAAGGAGCAAATGGGTCTTGGAGCGATGTAGATGCATCAAAAACACCTTGGGCATTAGCTGCAAAAAACGTACAAGATGCCGCTGATTCAATGGCAAAAGTAGCTGATGAATTAGAAAAACATAAATGGGGTAATGCCGACTGGAATCAAGGTGGTGCCGTAACTTCTTACAATAGTGGGAGCGCATCATACGTTGGTTCCAATGGAATATTTGGGTCAACTGGATTTACCGGATTTTTTAAGAATATACTTTCTTCTCTTGGTTCTTCTGGAGCATTTTCAAGTATCACAAATACAATTAAACCTCTACTGAATATTATTAAGCCATTAATTGAAAACTTCGGAAACCTAAAGAACATCCTTGGTAAGTTTAATATATGGATCGCAATTCTTCAATTAATTATTGAAGGGTTTGTCAATAAAATCCAAGGACCACTAACTAATTTCGTAGATATTATTCTTGATGCAATAAAAAATATTGGTTCAGAATTAGGCGAAACATTTATGCCAATTTTAGAAGATTTTGCACCTATGCTGAAAATTATTGCTCAAATTATTAACGAGACTGTGACTCCATTGATGTCCCTTATTACTTCAATTAACGAGATTCTTGATTCCATGGCACTATTGGATGTTTTGGAATACTCATTCAAAGCCCTAGCTATTGCAATTGTTGTACTGACTTCACCACTAAACTTCCTCGCTGATATGTTTCAATGGGTTGGGGAGGTCTTCAAAGTAGTTGGGTACAACATAGGTGAATTCGCAAGCAATTTATTAAAACCATGGGATGCAGATTATAAGAGCATGCCATCCGCGTTTACTAGTGATGCCTTTACTAGCTTGGCAGATCAAATAGAGGCAATATGGAACGGAAATTATTCTACGGACTTAACGGCTTCATCAACATCAACTGGTAGCTCTTCCGCCTCTTATTCAGGTCCGCAAACTGTCAACATTTATAATTACCTAAATGGAACATTTTATTCAGAAGCTGACCTTGATAAACATTTAATAAAGGTAACTCAGCAAGCTTTGGCTGAGCAATCCGTAGGGATGGCATAATGATAACAAGCGTGCTTATTAGTTATGACAATGGAGATAATTGGATCGATATTATTTCTATTGTTAATCGAGATAGTGTTGAATATAAATACTCACTGCATGACGAGGGTAATCTAAATCCTAATTCGAATAATGCTACGTTCTATGTTCAAAACGATGAAGAGCTAACAACTCATTTAATTAATCTTGATTCGCAAGTTCTTTGTAAAATATTTAAGGACTCTCAGTGTATAATATTTGGCGTAATATCTCCTATTCATTCTCAAAAAATAGTATTTTCACGAGCCGAGTCTATTCAGTTGAAAGTCGAAGATTTTACTATCTCTAGATTGGATACTCCTATAAATGAAAATATTTCATGGATTGGGCACTATGTTTGTAATACTTCCGCACCTAATTCTATTGTCCACAAGATCGCAGGAAAATGTGGAGTACCTTTATCCTCGCCTCCCTCAATACTCTCTCAAATAAGTTTAGTAATTGACAAGGATGATTCAAAAAATTGGGGGGATGTCCTAAAGGATTTACTTTACGAGTGTGGTGTAGGATACTATTTTAATAAGCAAGGTGCTCTTGCCTTCTATGATTATTCTTCATCTCCTACTGATTTATCAACTATTACAAATGAGTTCATTTCAGATGTCCCTGAAAACTCAAATATTCTTGAAGAAATAGAAATTACAAGAAGTAGAGGAGCCTATGATAGTATAAAGCTTACTACTTATCCTCGTGAAACAAAAACAGGAATAAAAATCTTTGAGGATACAACGGATGCAACAGGAGGATATCCTTGCTATATTGCAGTTGCTCCAGGAGGGAAGTATCCAGGGGATGAAAATGCATGCACTTATGCTTCATCCGATTATGATATTGAATACGGAAGTAATCCAACATTGGTATGGCAGGCAAATGATTCACATATTTCTCTGACATCTCCCTTGGTTGGCTACGGTAAAAAATGTACTTTTCAATTTCATAATTCCGCTGCGTATACTTGTTATATTACTAAATTACAAGTTTGGGGAAATGCTGTAATTAAACTGGCGGACAAAATAACTTGTGAAAACGAAATTAGAACGCCAGTTAAATCAACTTTAGAACAAGAATGTAATTATATCTATGAATATGAATCTCTAGCTGCTTTAGGCGGAGTACTGAAAAACTATTACAAGTATAATAAATTAAGTTTTACAGTCACAAGTAATGATTATTTTGAATTGGGGGATTATGTAAAAGTAGATGAAAGAATACGTCAAGGATTTATTGGGTACGGAAGAATAAGGCAAATTACTTGGAATAAAAAAGGAAGCTACACATACTCAATTGAAAGTATTGATGAATATGATAACACTGACACATCAACAGGCACTACATATATTGTACCAGCTCCGCAAGTGGTTTCCAGGGGACTTCTACTTGATGGAAGTTTGACAATAACCGCGAATGTAAATACTAGTGCTACGAGTACAATTCAAGGAGTAATCTCAAATGGAAGTCTCTCTTCTCAAAACTTTGTTGCCAATTCAAGTGGGTTTATTCTAAATCCAAATGGGACATTCCAATTTAATCAAGATTCAACTCATTCCTTAAGCTATGATTCAATCAATGGATTAATTATTAAGGGTTCCATTTATTCAACAATTGGAACAATAGGTGGAATTAAATTAGCTGATGATGGACTAGTATCAGCAAACTTTGGAACCGGTAATGCAGGATTTAAAATATACTCAAATGGTTCTACTGAATTTAACAATATCATTGCACGGGGATACATTTATGCTATTGGTGGTACATTCAGTGGAACACTACAAGCCGCAATGGGTACATTTAGCGGAGCTTTATCTGGTGCAACGGGAACATTCACAGGAGCTTTATCAGGTGGAACAATTTCAATAGGTTCTGGTAATGATATTTTCAAAGCTGATTCTAATGGGGTATATCTCGGAAACAGTTCCTTTAGTAGTGCTCCATTTAGAGTGACTCCTCAAGGAAACCTATCCGCAATAAATGCCACGATATCAGGTGCAATAACTGCTACAATACTTAGCGCATCCGTTTCAGA
>DBTL01000170.1:3138-4671 GCA_002307035.1 Bacteroides sp. UBA1317 | reverse complement strand
TAGCATCGAAAAATTCGCATGTGATTCCGTCACTACAAATTACAAATTAAAGCTTCCTTTAGATGCCGGCACTTATGAATGGTCCGTACAGGCGCATAATTCAGCTTACAGCTCACTCAAAAGTTATGGGAAATTCAAAGTCACCGCACCATGAAAAACAATAAAATAACCACCTACATCTTATTATTACTATCTGCTGGAGTATGGGGCATCATCGCTTGGCGTGTATATGCCTCTTTGAAAGATGATACTCCCGGCATTCAATCTGTAGCAAAAGCTCCTAAAAAAATGAAAGAAGACACCATTGCCCTCTTATTAAACTACAGAGATCCTTTCTTGGGCGATTATCCAAAAGGAAAAACAACGATTAAAGAACAAAAAGCAAAACCTGTTCCGGCAAAACAGGTTAACATACAGCCTCAGGCAGAGATACTGCCGGACTTTCAATACAAAGGAGTCATCCGATTGGGTAAAGAGTCACAAGTCATCGTTAATCGTAACGGCGAAAATGTAATGTTGAAACTTAAAGATAAGATTGGAGAATTCAATGTCGCGGAAATCAGAGATGATAAACTAGTCGTCACTTGCAAAGGAAAAAAATACGATTTGCCCCTGCAATAAACATTCATACAGCATAATATGAGGTATATCCGAAAACAACTACTCTTTAGAAAGCTGGCAGCTTCCACACTGTTGGAAACGATTATAGCTTCGGTTATCTTTATGATCATTTTTGTTATGGCAATGGATACACTCACCCGTCTTATGACTTTCGACAACGAAGACGCTGACTACATCGTTATTGAAAATGAATTAAGAAAATGCAAAAGGCTCGTTTGCTTAAATGAACTTCGTTCCGAAGCCAAGACATTTACTTATGACTGGGGAGAAATAGATGTCGAAATCTCCAATTATAAAGAGAATATATATCAAGTAAATATGGTTGCCGTAACGACCAATCAACATCGGAAAATCAGTTACCGTTTTTTGAAAGCAAATTAATTCAACAACAATGACTATTAAGAAATTAAATCCTTTGGAATCACTCCGCAAACCATTCAACGGTACAACGCTAACCGAAATGCTTGTGGTCATGATTATCACCGGCATCTTGTTTCTGCTTATTTTTGATGGCCTTAACATCGTAAATAAATATAAGCGTATACTAAATAATAAGCTGAACCAAAAATCAGAAATACTAAATGGCCATCAAGTATTGGAGGTTCTTCTCGAGAAAACCGACAGCATGCGTAAGAATGAAAGTGAGATATTACTCTTCAATGCGGGAGTTACCTTCGGACACTTAGCCATTGATAGTACCCGTATTCTTTTTTATGAGAACGAAGAACATATTGATACCTTATTTACTAACCTAGTCGACATCCGATATCATTCTTTATCGGAAGAATCGCCGTTGATCGATTCTATTTTTCTCTCTGTGCCGATTAGCCGTGATACTATACAGTTGAGCTATGGTCTTTCTCCATATAGCGGGTTGAACTTAAATAATAATTTGTCCTATGATAGAACTGA
>DBTL01000170.1:1795-2804 GCA_002307035.1 Bacteroides sp. UBA1317 | reverse complement strand
CTCCTCAAGTCCGGCTTGAGCTTTAGTCGTTCGTTCGATCTTTTGATTCAAGGAGAAAAAAAGAAAAGAGAATCTGAATTATTAAAGAGCACCTATCACCATATTATTATTGGTCATGAATTTTGGAAAAGCATGGAACTTACCGCCTCATTTACCGATCTCGATTGCGGAGTCATCCGTATTGGTGAAGAAACCGGTAAGCTCGACCAATCATTAATGTTTCTCTGTGATTATTATCACAAAAAGACCGAACAGCGCCGAATGCTTATCAGTGCATTAAGCTACCCCATCATTATAGTGGTTGTCGCCATGTTGGTTCTGTTCTTTATGATTACGATGGTAGTGCCCATGTTTGAGCAAGTATATGCCCGCATGGGAGGCAGTTTACCCGAAATCACAGTGTTGATGCTAAAAATATCCTCTAATTTTCCAATTGTCGTTACCATATCAGGTTTCCTTACCCTTGCCTACGTAACGATCAAACTCATATATGGTAAAACGGAAAAGTACAGAAAAACAGCTTCAACGATACTCTTAAATATTCCCTTGATTGGCAATCTGGTCAGGACACATTATCAGGCACAATTCTGCAAACTCCTGTACCTGCTAGTCTGCTCCGAGGTACCACTGCTCAGATCACTCACCATGCTCGAATCCATCATTCGTTTTTATCCATACAGTAAATCCTTTGCAGAGATGGTTAAGGGACTCAAAAGAGGCGAATCCTTTGCAGACAAGATGGATGAATTCCAAGATCTCTACGGCAACAAACTCATCACCCTCATACGTGTTGGAGAAGAAACCAACTGTCTGGATAAGATGCTGCTGAACCAAGCCAATGACATAACTTCCGAGCTAGAGCACGACCTAAAGCAATTAGGCAACGTATTGGAGCCCATTCTCATTATTTGTATCGGAACGATTGTGGCCTTTGTGCTTATCGCAATGTATATGCCGATGTTTCAGCTGGGGCAGACGATCAATTAGTCGTCCCTTAAAAAGATCCATT
>DBTL01000170.1:0-1497 GCA_002307035.1 Bacteroides sp. UBA1317 | reverse complement strand
AATGGATCTTTTTAAGGGACGACTAGTTACTCTTAAAGATAAAAAAACAGAAGTCAAAAGACGTACTATGCGAGAGAGTTACGACAAACTAAGTAAATGAGAAATGTTTCTTAGAAAGTGCACTAAATCAAAGGCCAGTTTTGCTTGGCTAACCCAATGTTTCATTTACTCAGTAAGCCTTAATTAGAGTTCTCTAACATGCAGTATTGCATAAATAAATTATATTACATTTTATTAATGGTTTTCTCTATTACAACTTGAGCAATTAATATTCAACATTGAATTACTACGACTAACGTTAGGATTCGACTTCAAATATACGATTGTAATTGAATCTCCTATGGCCATATCGTCATCAGTAGTAGAAAAGTTCTCATAAAAACGATCACTAACTTTAAACTGATAATATGTATAAATCACTCCCTTAGATCCAACATTTTTTTTATCAACTACGATTGCATTGATACATAATCCACTGTTTTTGAGTCGAAAATTCTCTATAGTTTTTCTACCTCCTACAAGGAGTAGGTAAACAAAGAAAACAACACCTAGAAAAGTTACAAATGACAACCTGATCTTAACTGTTTTTTTATTTACTTCTTTCTTCATCTGTTTTTCTTTTTGAAACCTCAGAAGCAGAACTTCCTAAAGCTTTATTCGCATTATTTTCAATCGTTTTATTTGTGTTTTTCGCTTCAATATTATGTACTCGTGTTTTTGTTGCTATAGCTTTTGCCTGATTTGTAGATAAACCTTTGCCTTGCGAGTGCGCTATAGACCTTGCACCCTGAACAGCTTTATTGGCTGACGTTCTTGAGGCAATATCCACTTTCACTTTTGTAGTTACAGCACCAACAGTCACTCCAAGAACAGTATTCTTTACGATATTAGCAGTACTATTTACATTCGTTTTTATTCCTCCATTTGTTCTTTTGGTATCAATTGTATTTCGAATAATTTCAGCACCAACGGCAATAGAACTCTTCCCTATAATAGATTTTATCGCCGATCCACCACTTGTAACAGCACCTTCAATAGCAGAAACGCCAATGTCAGCCAAGTCAATATTATCCGTAAAAGCACTTGCACTAAAGCCCTTATCTACTATATTTGCAAGAACTTGAGAACCATATTCAACAGCAGCTCCAGTTACAAATCCAGCAACATAATTCCAAATTTTTCCATCTGGATCTATTGCATTTACTGAATTATTCCCACAATAAACATATGGACTAACTTCGTAATCCTCTTCCAATTTTGGATCCACAGTACTAAACCTTCCCAATACCGGATCCATCAACCTAGCCGAGTAATCATACAAATTCAGCCCTCTCTCCGTATCCAACTCCTTACCATTATACTTGTAAGGCTGCCCGCTTGTAGTAACACCTTCAGCAAAAGACATCCCAAACGGATAATAATGATTCGTCTGGACAATTCCTCCACTTGCATTAGCAACCACACGGTTATTGCCCAAATGATCAGTCAGGTAGAAGT
>DBTL01000078.1 GCA_002307035.1 Bacteroides sp. UBA1317 | reverse complement strand
TCCGTTTATCTTTACTTCCCTCTCTTCTCCATTATATTTGTATGTCATGTGTGCTGTATATTTTACTGATACGGTGTAGTTTTCTAAATAAGATGTAGCCTCTATCAGAGAACTTGGGAGCGCTGTACCGTCAATATTGAATTTCAAAGTGTTAAGTATTTTTTGAGTTGTAGAAGAATAGACCATATCGGCTTCCTCACGGATATTGGATGTGTCCTCACTTGGTTTAACAGCGAGAGGCGTAACAATGTGTTCTGCTTCTACTGTGGGGCGGTAGAAATTATCAGTAGTATTTTTTATCGGTACTTTCAAAATACTGCTTTCAGAGAATGAAGAGGTATCGTAGGCATAATGGGCTGCTTCGATAGTGAATAGTCTTCTTTCTTCTGATTCGTTTCTGCCATAAGTTACTACTTTTAATGGAGTCTGTTTGGTTACCGTAGCACCATCTTTGTGAAATTCAATATAGCTTAGTGTAAACGCATTAAAAGGGACTATAAGGAATTCCTGCTGCGCTTTCTTTGTATATTGACCGTAACCTACCTTGTTGTCATTCTTAACCTCTAGTACATAGTTAAATACAGACCACATGTTATTGGGATCTGATTGTCCCAAGTAGGATTGGCTTTGAATGGCAAAATATCCTTTATAATCTGAAGGTATAAGATCCCAGCCTGCTGAATACAGTGAACCGGATTCATTTGGTAATGTGAATAATATTTTGTTGTCAGGGTTACTGTTATATTGTCCTACAGATATCGGTGTTTTTTCTTGGTATGAATAAATCAAATAAGGGATACCTGATGAGGCGGGTAAGATTCGCAGATAAAATCGCTGATTATATGATCTAGGGGAAACAGAACTTACTAGTGTAATTTCTTTGCTTTTACCGTTTGTGGATAGGTATCTATTACTTGTATTAGCCTGCCCTCTAGCTTGTAGTGTAATAGGCAATTCTCGAATTGCCCACATATTGGCTGAAAAGTATTCATCTTCATTAAGAGCTGAATAAGCAGCTCTAGTTAGGGGACGTTTTATAGAATCCGGATTTACAATCAACGGAGTAATGATGGAGTCAAGGCACACAGAATCTGACTGCAGCAATGATTTAGTTTGTGTTTTCTGATTATTAACTTTGTCTAGTTCATTATCATCTTGTGAGCAAGAGGATATTCCTACTACTCCGATCACTATTAGAATAAAATAATAAAATGTTTTCATAACTTATAGATTTGATTTATTTTATAATATTTGAGAAACTCTTGATGTGTATTCAATTGATGCATGTATTATTCTATGTAAAATCTTCCACTTATCATCGTATGTCCATCTAAATAAAATAGCTCGTATTCACCTTGCTTGAATTCATTCAAGTCAATTGTGTAATTTTCTTCTTCACTGGGTGTTACCATATCTTGGAATATAATATTCCCGTGATTATCTTTAATTTGAAAGGTAACCGGCTGGCTCTGGCGCTCAAAGAATTTAATAAGAATAGAACTGTTTTCTTCGATGAAAGCATCAATAGGTATTGGGACTGGAGCCCGTGTTGAACTCTTCCATGTTTCCAGTTGCACCTTGTGTTTTGCTAATGTGTTTGCATTCACAGTAATGAATGCAAATGCAAGGAGTAATAGTACGACAATCTTCTTTTTCATGATTTTAGCCATTTGAATTTTGTCAAAGTTATGAATGTGTTGTGATTTTCCATCGTGTTTTCATGACTTATGCGTAGACATGCTATGCCTGATAATCAGGGAGTTATGTACTTTTGCGTAGACATGAGCTAAAAGCATGTATACTTTTAGCATGTTTGGAGGGAATTATTACGATGAAATAGCTCTAAATGTGAGGGAGGAATAAGATAAGAAAATTGCCTTGATTTTCAGGTGAGTTTTTAGTCCATGCTATGGATTAGACATTCGTATAGTGTTGTTTTGGGTTCTAAAGTAATGTTAAGCCTTTGTCTTAATCTTAGATGTTTTGTTCGTACGGAATTTGGGCTGAGGTTTAATAATTTTGCTTCTTCGGAACTGTCATAGTTGAACATGTAAAAGCAGCAATATTGCCATTCTTGGGGAGACAGATCTGGACACAGGTCATACACCAGCTTTTTTAGATTGGGGTAAGCAACTGTTATTGCATCCATTATAAGTTGCCAGAGATTATCAGTTACCAATGGCTTATCATTGCCCGGCATATTTTGTTTAGCTAGTTGCGATAGCTTCTTGTAGATTGCTGAATTGGTCAAAATGTTGTTTTGCAGTTTTTTGTATTTTAAAGACAAGTCGGCTATCTCTTCTTGTAACTTATCTACATTCTCATTCTTAGCCTTTGCCGTTTCAAGCTGATTTTTCTTTTTTTCTAATTCCAAAGAGAGATTGAGAAGCTTGAATTTGGTTTGATTCAATTCCTCTTGCTGTTTTTGGATTTTCGAAGTGGCTTGTTTTCTATATATATGGTAGGATAGTAAGATAAGTAGGGTGAAAGCAATGGATGCAGTAAGAATAATAATGTACTTTTGTTTGGCAATCTTTAAATCATCAATTTCCGACTGTGCCTTAAGAACATTGTATTTGGTTTCTATTTCCAGTATCTTGGATTGATTATCGGCATAGACTATTGAGTCTGTTATTTCTGTATATTCTTGTAAATTCTCCAACGCTTTTTTGTAATCACCTTTGGCTTCATATATTTGGCTATAGAAATATTTTATTGTAAAGGTGTATTTAGGATCTTTCTGCGGTGCTGTTTCTAATAACTCGTATGCTTGTGAGATGGAGTCTGTTTCGATATACAGTTTTACAAGTGCCATACGATCGGTCATCTTGTCTTTTTTACCTTGCAGCAATGCCTTGTTGAAGCATGTTTTAGCTTTGTCATATTCATGTTGCATTAGATAGATATTTCCCAGAGAATTACTAATTGAACCTTTCACATTATCGTCATCCAAATTGGACGCAATTGAATCAGCTTTTTGCATCACTTTTAAGGCGCATGATAATGAATCCATGAATGCGTACTCGCGGCCGACGTCTCTCAATGCGCAAGCATAGCTCCTCACATTGTTTGCTGTCTTGAATTTATTGGCGCCGGTTTTGTATTTGTTTACAGCTTGTTCCTGCATGTTTTTCTTCTCGTACAGGTCGCCCATATAACAATTGATATATCCGCATAAATTATGTAGTTTATCTTTTTCTGCCATTTCTAAAGCGCTAATGTATATAGCCATGGCTTTGTCATAGTTGCCATCAGCTACATAAGAACGTCCTAGATAGAGCTTCATTTGTGCTTGTTCTTCTTGAGTTCCATTGTTCTCATACCACTTAAGGGCACGGTCTAAATGAAATGTCGGCAAGATAGGAGTATTGATTTTATCGGTTACTTTGCCCGATAGCATGCACCAATGCGCAAACGTTTCATCATCTAGTTTTTCAGGAGATGGCAGGTGTTTTAATATACTCGATGCACTATCAGGATCAGTGTTAATCAATCGTTCTGCAGTTCTTAAGGCCGGTAAATTTTCAGAGGGCTGATGCTTACATCCTATACATAGAAAGGTGAACAGTAATATTAGTATATTAGATAATTTTCTAGCTTTCTTCATCTCTTTTAGCCTGATTGTGTTTTTTAATTCATCACAAAGTTATGTTTTTTTTGCTTGACTAACGAATACATTTTTCTTTTTTTGTTATGCTGTTTGTTTTAAATATGGAAATTATCGATTGAAGTGCGTACTGAGTAATATCAGGTATTCGCTTTACTTTCTTTTTCATTCTCCCTCTCATTTCATACTTTCTTTGTATATTGCCACTGTGTTTTTGCAAAATCAACCTCTAAATTAGTGTTTTGTGGCTAACGTGTGCATCTGTAAAATATACAACTTCGCTTATAAAGTAAGCACCTTGAGAAGAAATAAGCAGAAGTATTTGATTTTTACCATAACAGGATTGAATCATACAGTATCAATGATTGGCTTGTCAATATCTTTGCATTGTAATTAAAATTATAGAATTATGGCACAACAATCAAAAATCGCATTAGTAACAGGCGGAAGCCGTGGACTAGGCAAAAGTATGGCTTTAAGCATAGCCCGAAAGGGATTAGATGTAGTACTTACCTACAATAGTAAGAGAGAAAGTGCTTTGGAAACAATTGCAGAGATAGAGCAACTTGGTCAAAAGGCCATCGCTTTGCAACTCAACACTGCTGATATAAAAAGTTTCGATTCTTTTTTCGAGCTTCTTAAACAAGAATTATCTAACAACTTCGGCACTCAGAGAATCAATTATCTGGTAAACAATGCGGGTATCGGAATTAACTCTTCTTTCGCTGAAACAACCGAAGAGGACTTTGATACACTTTTCAATATCCAGTTCAAAGGGGTTTATTTCTTTACTCAAAAAGCTTTAGGGATGCTAGAAGATGGCGGTGGTATCGTGAATATATCAAGTGGCTTAGCTCGTTTCTCTTTACCCGGATATTCAGCTTATGCATCTATGAAAGGAGCTATTGAAGTGCTGACAAAATATCAGGCGAAAGAACTTGGAGCTAGAGGTATTCGTTCAAATGTTGTTGCACCGGGTGCTATTGCCACCGATTTTGGCGGAGGTCTTGTTCGAGACAACGAACAAGTAAATAAAATAATTGCCGGTACCATCCCGTTAGGAAGAGTTGGTTTGCCCGACGATATTGGCGGGGTCGTAGCATTCTTATGTACCGATGATGCTCGTTGGGTCAATGCTCAGCGGATTGAGGTTTCCGGAGGACAAAGTATCTAGTAAAAGATTATATTAGTATGGAAAAGACATTGTCACTAGCCGACTTCTATCGCACGAAGTTTGGAATACTACCAAGTGAGATTATAGGGAAGATAGGTCAGTTCAATGTCTTTTCTTTGGGTGATTATATACGTCCTGATCATACAATTCCATATAGCCGAAAAGATTATTATAAGATAAGTCTGATATCCGGTAACAATACGGTTCATTACGCCGACAAAACAATGGTTGTAGAGAGTAATATGTTGCTGTTCGCAAATCCCCAGGTTCCCTATAATTGGGAACCTCTGACTTTAGACAAGACCGGATCATTTTGTGTTTTTACCGAAGACTTCTTCAAAGGATATGGCGATTTCAAAGCCTATCCTTTGTTTCAACCTCATGGAATACCTATATTAGATCTCAATGATGAAGAGTTTAAGCAGGTACGGACAATCTATGATAAAATGTTTGCGGAGATTGCTTCCGAATATATTTATAAATACGATGTTCTTAGAAATTTGGTAACAGAACTTATTCATACAGCTTTAAAGATGCGTCCGGCTATAATGGAGCCTGTTGAACCCAGAGAGTCTTGTGCATCTGATAGAATTACATCTCTATTCTTCGAACTATTAGAGAGACAGTTTCCTATAGAATCGACTGTGCAAAGCATTCGTCTTCATTCTCCAAGCGATTATGCGCATCAGCTAAATATTCATGTCAATCATCTGAATAAAGTATTGAATGAGACTGTGGGAAAAACCACAAAGCAACTAATCTCCGAAAGAGTTGCTTTAGAAGCGAGAGCCTTGCTCAAACATACAAACTGGACTATCGATGAAATTTCTTTTTGCCTGGGCTTTGACGATTCATCACACTTCATCAAGTTTTTCAAGAAGAATGGGCAAGCTACTCCAAAAGAATTTAGGAAGAATGAAAATAGAATGTAGGTCAGGTTGTTTTTATTCTAGCTCTTCTTTTGCGTATTTCTGTGCCTATTCATCCCCGCTTTAATTGTGAGCTATCCCAATCAAATCAGCTTTAAGTAAGCATATCTTTAGCTCATCAACTCAAAACGACTTTCAATCTTTTCCAGCCAAACCTTTCTCTTTTCTGAAGAGACCATTTTTACCCGATTCAAACTGATCCATTTGCTGTTTCTGTAACCTGTTTTCCAAAACGTCCCGAGTATAAATGCTTTCTTTATTGCATTCCCGAATAAGATGGAATAGAGCCATCCCGGCGTGTTCATCGTTGTAATGAGTGTTATACCTTTTAATTTTGACCATAGAGGTTTCATCCGTGTATTTTCTTTGTTGGTGTAATCAAAAGCAATTCCCGGGAACATCACTTTATCAAGAAAACCTTTCATTAAAGCCGGCATTAACTCCCACCAAATAGGGAAAATGAAGACCAAGTGCTCTGCGGCTTCTATCCTGCTCGTGTACTCTATTATTTGTGGGTCAACAGGCTTTTTATCTCTAAACGCTTTCAAATCTGCTGCGGTCATTACAGGGTTAAAGCCGTCTTTATCCAAATGGATTAAATCAATTTGATGATTGCCTTTTTGTAATCCGGATTGTACGGCTTCTAGAATGGCATTACAATAACTTCCTTCATAGGGATGATTAAATACTATTAATATTTTCATTTTATAGATGGGCTTAAATAATTTTTTCTGATCATTTTTATAATTGATGGTGTACGTGTCATAATATGGATCAGTACAAAAGGCATCATTAATAAGCTTAATTTATAATGATGTAATCCTATTGAAGAATTGTCGGTGAAAAGAGCAAAAAGGCCTGTAGTAATGGATGAAAAGAATAATAGAGAAATGAGAATTGTTATTTTGCTTCTGTTTTTTAAACCTTTTTTCAGCAACCCCTTAAACCAATTGAGATGGGCTATTATATGCAAAAGCATTAGCGCTAAAAAGAATAAGCTACAGATTATATGAATATAGGTGAAGGCACTGTTTGTCCAATCAAATAAGAAAACATGGTGCCTTGTCATGTGCAATGCCAAGCCCGACCAGAATACCAAGATAAAAAAAATAGCAAGTATTATATCTGTAAAGAGTATACCTTTACCTCTTACCAAAGAAATTTCACTTCTCATACCTTTCAATATTAATGACGATGCAAAGGTCGGTAAAGGGATGAGTTTGAAACGATAACAATTGTAAAGAAATGAATTAAGTCCGCCTGTTTCTTATTCGACTAAGCGATACCGAAGTAATACCCAAGTAGGATGCAATATAGTGTTGGGGAACTCTTTGCAAGATTTTAGGATGGGTTTGGATAAGCTCATTATACCGCTCATATGGATTATTTTTAATGCGGGATAAAAAGAGGTGTTGATAGAAAATTAATCTTTCAAAAATTCTATCTTCGACATGTTTCCTGATGGAAGGTGAATTTTCCATGATAAACTCGAAGTCTTTTTTCTCCAAACAATAAACGATGGTTTTTTCTATAGTTTCGAGGGCAAATAAACTCGGTCTATTTGTCCGAAAGCTTTCAATAGAAGCTACTTGATCTTCTTCAAAGAAAAATTGAACAGTAATATCTTTACCATTATTGTTAAACCAACTTCTAATGCAGCCTTGTTCTATAAAATAAATAGTATTGGCCATTTTCCCCTCTTCAAGCAACGTTGTCTTGGAAGGAATTATCTCTTTTCTAAAAAGATGACTAAACTCATTGGAATCACCAAATTTGTGAATCATTAGATCATTCTTTTTTCATATTTTCTAATTTATTTCAGTACATGCGTTGCCAAAACATTCTGAACATCATAAACATTTACTGACTTGTTGAATTGCTTCTTTATGCTTGGCATTTGTTCGCTCGAAATCCATATTTTTAATTCTGCATCTAAGTCAAAAGTTCCTGCTGTTTCGACGCTGAATCTTGATATACTTTTATAAGTGATAGATTTATATTCAATTTTATTCCCAGTAAGACCTTGTTTGTCAATGAGAATTAGTCTTTTTGTCGTGAAAATAAATAGGTCTCTAACCAATTTGAAACCAAGCTCAATTTCTTCTCCGTCAATTAGAAGTTTTCCATAATCTTTCTTTAATTCTTCTTGGCCAACGGCTCCTGCGTTACCAATTAATGCTGAAAATAGTCCCATAATTTTTGTTTTTAAGTTCATACTCGTAAGGTTTTTCTGAATTCACCACGTTTGATAAATGGTTTCTGTACTCCATTTTTATTTTTTTCTGTCGATAACTATAAACCTGTTTTTCTTCTCTTTTATTCAGTCGTTATGGTTATAGCCGAGTCATTTTTTTTTCCATTTTTTTCTTCCTTATAAATCTGCGAGGAATTGTCCGCAAAGCAAAAGTCCGAAAGTTAGCAAATTCTAATGTTCCAGAATCGTTAAGTTGAACTTGCACCCAGCTATCGCCAAAATCATAGACGTATAGGAGTTTGGGGCTGTTGCTGCTAAAGATTTTAGATAGCTTGACTTTTGATGCATGCTGTGTCTTGACTCCGAAATCAAAGTCATCTTCTGTT
>DBTL01000132.1:3989-4673 GCA_002307035.1 Bacteroides sp. UBA1317 | reverse complement strand
AAATACGTGATAATGAGATGAAACGCATTCCATACATGCTGGTAGTAGGCGAGAAAGAAGCAGCAAATAGAGAAGTCTCTGTTAGAAAGCAAGGAGATGGAGATAAAGGAACTATGAAATTTGAAGATTTTGGTAAAATTCTGAATGAAGAAGTTCAAAATATGATAAATAAATGGTAACTTTGCGGCCGATTGTAAAAGCATAGCATTCAGTAATGTTCTAAGGTCCGCTTTTACTTTAACTTTAAAAACAATTTGGTAGTAAAGAAAAAACAAACTGGAAGTAACCGTTTTTTAATGAAGAATGACAGCTTAAAAGGGCAATTTCGAATCAATGAGCAGATTCGAGCCAAAGACGTTCGCATTGTAGGCGATGACGATATTGAGTCGAAAGTTTATCCGATATTTCAGGCATTAAAAATGGCTGAAGAGCGTGAAATGGATCTCGTGGAGATTTCTCCTAACGCAGAGCCACCTGTTTGTCGTATTATTGATTACTCTAAATTTCTTTATCAGTTAAAGAAGCGTCAAAAAGAACAAAAAGCGAAACAGGTCAAAGTGAACGTAAAAGAAATACGCTTTGGACCGCAGACTGATGATCATGATTATGACTTCAAATTGAAACATGCAAAAGGTTTCTTGGAAGATGGGGATAAAGTCAAAGCATATGTGTTTTTTAAAGGGC
>DBTL01000132.1:3360-3706 GCA_002307035.1 Bacteroides sp. UBA1317 | reverse complement strand
GTGAAGTTTTATTACTTCGTTTTGCTAATGATTTAGAAGACTATGCTAAAGTAGATCAAATGCCTGTACTCGAAGGTAAAAGAATGACAATCTTTCTTTCTCCAAAAAAGAAAGAAGGACAGAAAAAAGTGGTTTCAACAGCTTCCACTACCCCTCCAACTAAACTCACAGTCGTTAAGGCTGATAAAATGGTAAAAGTTGAGAATAGTTCTGAAGAAGAAGATAAAGAAATGCGTAATGCGCAGGTATAGTGCATTGCCATATTAAATTAATAATTTAAAAACAAGTAAGATGCCAAAGATGAAAACTAACTCCGGTTCTAAAAAAAGATTCGCTCTTACCGGAA
>DBTL01000132.1:0-3125 GCA_002307035.1 Bacteroides sp. UBA1317 | reverse complement strand
AAAGATTCGCTCTTACCGGAACAGGTAAAATCAAAAGAAAGCACGCTTTTCACAGCCACATTTTGACTAAGAAAACTAAAAAGAGAAAAAGAAACTTGTGCTACTCTACAACTGTTGATGCAACAAATGTGAGCCAAGTCAAGGAACTCTTAGCTATGAAGTAATCAAAGCGTAAAAGTATTATTAAAGTATTAACCGAATGCATTAGCTTTAAGTTCATGACGTAAAGTTATGGCGCTAACATTCAAAAAAGAGTAAAACTATGCCAAGATCAGTAAATCATGTTGCTTCAAAAGCAAGAAGAAAGAAAATTTTGAAATTGACCAGAGGTTACTTTGGTGCTAGAAAAAATGTATGGACCGTAGCTAAAAACACTTGGGAAAAGGGTTTAACCTATGCGTTTCGTGATCGTAGAAATAAGAAAAGAAACTTTCGCGGACTTTGGATACAACGCATCAATGCTGCTGCCCGTTTAGAAGGAATGTCGTATTCTAAACTAATGGGAGGGCTGCATAAAGCTGGCATTGAAATAAATCGCAAAGTTTTAGCTGATTTAGCAATGAATCATCCTGAAGCTTTCAGTGCTATTGTAGCTAAAGCAAAAGCAGCTTAATATTAACTATAGATTTATAAAGCGCTATTACTTTCATTAGTAAATAGCGCTTTTATTTTAAAAAGACTTAGTGTATTAGGATACAAAGGATTTAATAAACAATTCGACGAATCAACTTGTTTATCTCATATAAAGTGAATATATTTGTTGAGCAAAAGCATTAGCCGCATTGGTTGGATTGGGAAACTCATCAAATATAATGGAATACCGAGACAAGCTTTGCTTCTTAATGGCGGGCCACATATCCTTTGGGATAACTTTTAGTCAGTGGATTACAGAGAGAGTGGGCACTCAAATCATGTCATTCGGAGTTTCATCACATCATCGATGCGGCTTTTATCAAAAAAGGACGATATTCCAATAGAATTATCGTCCTTTTTAATTAGTATCTTCTAATAATAAAACAGACAGAGGAGAATAAGCTTGCGCTGATTCTCCTCTGTCTATATCTAAAACGCGACAATTAAAATACACGATATAACAACCAAGCTCCTTGAAAATCTTTTCTATTAGGATACTTGGCTTTAAAAGCATCACGAGCGTCAGCAGCAGTAGCTTTATCAGAGAAAGTGTTTACAATAACACGATACATCGCAGCCTCTGCATTAAAGGCAATAGCAGCACTATAACCCTCAGCATCAAGAAAATCTTTCAAACCTTCAGCATTAGCTTTTAATCCAAAACTGCCACAAACTACACTGTACTCTTTTAAAGCATCTGTTCCGGAAACAACAGTAACTTTTTCTTGACGAACACTAGCATCCTTCCCAGTCTTTACTGCCACAGGAGCAGTAGCAACAGGCGTAACATCTACGGAATTATTGACTTGAGGCTCTGCCAATTCTTGCTGCTTTGCTTTTTCATATGCTTTCTTATATGCACTTTCACTCGATTTGCACGAAGTAAAAGCCAATACAACACATACTCCCATTCCTAACATTGCTAAATTTTTCATGTTTTATACATTTTAGTTAATAATTCATTTCCATATTTTATTCTAATATCACATTATACTGCCCATCTAAAGGCATAAACAGTTATAATTAAAATAAACAGACAATTATAAAAATACTATTTATGCTCTATCTTCTTATTCTCTTTGTATGAAATAGTAGAAGTCGCTTGATTTGTAGGCATAAGTAGTACTTCTGCTATTTGCACATGCGCAGGAGCAGAAGCTGCAAAGTAAACAGTTTCCGCAACATCATCACCGGATAAAGGTTGTATGCCTTCATAAAAACGATTTGCAACATCTTTATCTCCACGGAATCTTACAACAGAAAAATTAGTTTCCACCATGCCTGGTTTAATATTGGTAACCCTGAGAGGAGTATCAACCAAATCGATGCGAAGTCCGTCAGACAAGGCCTTCACTGCAGCTTTAGTAGCACAATAAACACTACCTCCCGGATACGCACCATCTCCGGCAATAGATCCTATATTTATAATATGCCCACTTCCACGTTCAACCATACCTGGTACAACCAAACGAGTTACTGCTAATAGGCCTTTTATATTTGTATCAATAACAGTATCCCATTCATCAAGCTGACCTTCGTGTTCTTTGTCCATTCCAATTACAAGACCAGCATTATTAATCAAAAGATCAATCTTTTTCCAGCTTTCGGGTAATGACATCAGAGCTTTAGCTATCGCTTCACGATCACACACATCAAAAGGAAGTAAATAAACTGAAATATCATTTTTTGATTCCAATTCTATTTTCAATTGTTCCAATACAGTTGTATTTCGAGCATTAAGAATTAAATTTGCTCCCTGAGAAGCAAATTTTCGTGCACATCCTGCTCCAATGCCACTACTTGCTCCTGTTATAAATACTATTCTATCTTTCATCATTAATCTAGTCATTAGTAAAAGACAAAAGTACCGTTTAGCATTTGTCGATGGATAATCTTCTTAGTTAAATATATTTAAACTAAACAGAACATTCATTTATCCAGCTCATGTTGGCGTATCTTTGCAGTCAATAAAAAATATAACAGAGCTATAAAGCTCATCAATTATTCTACATGACATTTGAACAATTACATCTCATTGAGCCAATATTAAAAGCTCTACAACAAGAAGGCTACACCTCACCAACTCCCATACAAGAACAGTCCATACCTATTTTGCTTCAAGGAAATGATCTACTTGGTTGTGCACAAACTGGCACAGGAAAAACTGCAGCATTCTCAATTCCTATATTGCAAAAACTTTATAAAACGGATAACAAAAAAGGCATCAAAGCATTAATACTAACTCCGACAAGAGAGCTAGCAATCCAAATAGGAGAAAGCTTTGAAGCATACGGTAAGTACACAGGCTTACGCCATACTGTTATTTTTGGTGGAGTCGGTCAAAAGCCTCAAACGGATGCGTTACGTGCCGGAGTACAAATACTGATTGCTACCCCCGGCCGCCTCATGGACCTTGCATCTCAGGGATTCATCTCATTAAAAACATTGGATTTCTTTGTACTCGATGAAGCCGACCGCATGCTTGACATGGG
>DBTL01000010.1 GCA_002307035.1 Bacteroides sp. UBA1317 | reverse complement strand
CCCTTCCCTGGAAGTCGCCATGGCGCGTAATCATCATGGGAAGCCTTGCTGATATTGTTGAGTCAACCTTGGTAGACGATGTTTGTCCTCCTTCCGTTGTAACAAAAACAGACTGGATAAAACCGGGTATCGCATCTTGGAACTATTGGTCGGACAATCATGGAACTAAAGATTATAAAACCGTTTGCGAATTTGCCGATTTGGCCGCTTCTATGAATTGGCCATATACTCTGCTTGATTGGGAATGGGATGCAATGGGCAATGGTGGTAATCTTGAAGATGCCGTTAAGTATATTCTTTCCAAAGGAATAAAGCCTTTGATATGGTACAATTCGGGAGGCCCACACACATCAGTCTCTGCAACACCACGTGACCGTATGTATACCCACGAAAATCGCATGGAAGAGTTTGCCAAACTAAAGAAACTAGGAATTGTGGGAGTGAAAATCGACTTTTTTGAAAGCGAAAAGCAAGACATGATTAAATACTATCTTGATATCTTGGATGACGCCGCCAAGTTTGAAATGATGGTATACTTTCACGGTTGCTTGGTGCCTCGCGGTTGGGCGCGCACATATCCGCACATGATGACGTACGAAGGTGTGCGTGGTGCTGAGTGGTACAATAATGGACCCGAATTCACCACTACTGCACCTGAACACAATACCATTTTACCTTTTACCCGAAATGTGGTTGGTGCTATGGATTATACTCCGGTAACCTTTACCAATTCTCAATTTCCGCATACGACATCTTATGGACATGAACTGGCACTCAGTGTAGTGTTCGAATCAGCATTTCAACATATGGCCGACCGCCCTTCGGGGTATTACGGATTGCCTTCTGCCGCTAAAAGTTTTCTCATGGAAGTGCCTAATACGTGGGATGATACAAAACTAATTGACGGATACCCCGGAAAGGATTTGATTATCGCAAGAAATAAAGGCAATGCATGGTATATTGGAGGAATTAGTGCAGAGAAATCGTCTAAAGAAAAAACGATAACATTCAATTATCTGCCGGAAGGAGTAAAATATAAGCTGACATTAATTGCAGATGGTGAACACGACAAAGAATTAGCAACACAATATCTGGTAGTTGATAAATCAAGCATTGTAAAAGTAAGATTGCTGGGCAGAGGCGGTTTCGCTGCCTGCTTGAAACCGATACAATAATCAATATTATCATTATGAAAAACAAGATTTTCTTAGTTGCAATGTTCTTAATGTCCTTTACCGGACTAGCCATTGCGCAACAACCTGCCCCGGTGAAAGTTGATGGTGGATCGTTGCAGGGAACATTTGAAAATGGATTGACTATTTACAAAGGTATTCCGTTTGCTGCGCCGCCGGTTGGCGACCTTCGTTGGCGTGCTCCGCAGCCTCCGGCGAAATGGACAGGTATAAAGCAAGCTACAAAATTTGCTCCAGGCCCTATGCAAGGGGGTAATCCTCCATCGGGAAAAAGTGAGGACTGTTTGTATCTGAATATTTGGACACCGGCGAAATCGGCAAAAGAGAAGGTTCCCGTACTTGTCTGGATTTACGGTGGCGGATTTGGTGCCGGAGCCACTTCCGAATGGCCTTACAGTGGTGAAAAGCTTGCTAATAAAGGGGTGGTATTAGTCAGTATTGCTTATAGAGTTGGCCAATTAGGTTTTTTCGCACATCCCGAATTGAGTGCTGAAAACCCAAATCACGTTTCTGGAAATTACGGATTGCTTGATATGATTGCAGGCCTTAAATGGATACAAGAAAACATTGCAGCCTTTGGTGGTGATCCAAAGAAGGTGACCATTTTCGGTGAATCAGCCGGAGGTATTGCCGTTAGCATGTTGTGCGCTTCTCCTTTAGCCAAAGGATTGTTTCAGGGGGCTATTTCGGAAAGTGGTGGCTCTTTTGGACCTTCACGTAAAACAATGACGTACCCGGGTGAAAATATGAAACGCTTAAAATATGCCGAACTTGACGGAGAGACCTACATGAAAAGCGCCGAAGCTTCTTCTATCGCAGAATTACGGAAGGTCGATGCCGCGAAACTCCCGGATCGTGGCTTCGGAGGCTCATGGCCTATTGTTGATGGGTATGTGATTCCCGACGATCAGTATAAACTCTACGAAGCCGGAAAATACAACGATATACCGATTCTCGTTGGTTATAACTCAGATGAAGGCGCAAGCTTTTCGCCGGGACGGAATCCGAAAGATTACATTTCCGGTGTAGAGACACGTTACGGTAAGTTTGCTGCTGATTTGCTCAAAGCTTATCCTGTTGGAACAGATGTTGTTCCTAAAACCGCACGCGACTTGTCACGTGATGCAGCATTCGGATGGCAAACATGGAGTTGGGCAAGACTTCAGGCAAAAACCGGAAAATCGAAAGTGTTCTATTACTATTTCGATCAGCATCCTGATTATCCGGAAGGTTCGCCACGCGCAGGTTATGGCTCACCACACGGACAAGAAGTTGCCTATGTTTTCGGACATCTAGACACGTCAAATCCTCAAACAACAAAAAGTGATATTGCCATTTCAGACGCTATGGGTACTTATTGGACAAACTTTGCCAAGTATGGTGATCCAAACGGAAATGGAGTTCCTGAATGGCCCACTTTCAGCGATGACAACCCAATGGTGATGTATCTAGGTCCGACACCACACACAGGACCGGTTCCAAGCCTTGAATCGCTTCGAGTGTTAGACTCCTACTTCGAATGGAGACGCACACCTGAAGGAGAAGATTGGGCTCACTAATTAGTTGGTGATAAAAGAGTAAGTGGCAGCATTCAAAGAGTTTCTGAGAATAAGCCAGACAATTACCTCTAATTTGTCAAGAGACGATTTACGTATAATTAACGAAATGAGCCCACTCCAAAGACAAAAAGGAGTTATCGGGATAGCATTTAGAGGAAATTTAGTTTTCACTAGGAGTTATTCCGATAACAAATAAGCATATTGGTGAAGAGAAACCGTCTTTTGGAGAATCTGCAACCGTCTCTTTGGTCATCCTCTGCCTTCTTTTGGCCCAACTGAACGGTTCAGAAGGGTCAACTGCACGGTTCAGATATAAAAAAACGGGAGAAGTTGTTGCTTCCCCCGTTTACCGTAGTTTAATTTGAAACTACTTTATGATAACTTTGACAAAGATACTACATGAAACAAGCAAAGTCAAGTTTTTCGGGAAGAAAAAACGATTTGAAGGTTGCTCTGTTTGTTAAAGTTAGATGCAATCAGAAATTTGCTCAAGCCTTTCCTATCTGTTCTATTTCTCTTCATTCCTTACAAATGATCTTTTCTAAATAGAGCTTATGACTTCAGCGTATAGAAAGCACACTTTCAACGTGTTGAATGTACGAGATCAGCGTGTTGAATGTCCGACTTCTATTTACCCCTCTCAGAAGACCTGTAGCGGGTTGTCTGATATCTCTACAAATGTATTAGATTGGAAACAATAAAGGCTGGCCACTCATCATTCTGAGCTGCCAGCCTTTAGCTTGATTATTTATCCTATTTATCGTCT
The DNA here is from genome assembly GCA_002307035.1 of Bacteroides sp. UBA1317. GTDB lineage: Bacteria > Bacteroidota > Bacteroidia > Bacteroidales > Bacteroidaceae > Bacteroides. Next base: position 18,578 of record DBTL01000010.1, on the reverse strand, counting down.
ATTAATATCCCGTATTCTGTTCCAATACAGCACCCTTATTAGCATCAATAGCAGATTGAGGGATTGCATATAATGTATATGTTGTTGAGAAAGGAGTTCCTAAACTATAATAGGGATTATAGGTTGTTACCCTATCATAAAAGATCTCTGATCCCAAACGCCCAAGAGTCAGTCTTCTTTTCTCCTCTATACCTAACTCACGAATACGTTCGTCAAGAATATAATCCAAAGTAACATCCGCAGCAGCTACCGATGCCGCATTTGCGCGACTTCTTACAACATTAATATCTAACGCAGCAGCTGTCGTGTTCCCTTTGTAAAAATAGGCTTCAGCCCGCAATAAATAGGTCTCTGCTAAACGAAACATATACTGATCAGTATAAGTACCTCCAGCTCCGGCACTATTCGTAAGCGCATATGTCGTGGCATTCGTGTACAAAGCTGATGGATGATCATAAGGATTTGTACATTTTGTTTGATAGCACATAAGATATCTTCCGGGGAACGTATCCTGAAGACTCTCTCCTGTAAGGAATGTCCATCCATCAGGTAGATTATCTATATCAATGGTATCGCTACCAAATATGGTAGTGTCAAAATTAGCGTTATTAAAATGGAACTTTCTGACAAAGTTATGATTCGCATTTCTTATATCGTTTTTGAATTCAGTTGATCCATATCCTCCCCATACCTCTTTATCAAAAAGATGAGTCGGAACGCAAGATCCAATACCCCTGCCACCAGTATAGTCTCCTATCGGCCAAGTAAAAGGTTTATAGGTGGTTGTACCATGAGTCATCGAGAAAAGACTAGTTTGTGGAGCACACATTCTCTCTAATAAATAACTACCCGGAGAACTCCACAAAGTAGTGAGGTCGGTTCCTCCTGCAGTAGTACCGGTCAACTCCATTTGGATTACAAAAAGCCCTTCGGTATTATTGTATGTTGATCGATTTTGATTATCTGTACGGTATAAATCCCAATAAACATCTCCAGGAGTCTCAGTAGATCTTGAACCAAAACGTTCTGTCATTAAGCCCAATGCAGAGTTATCAATGACTTCTGTTGCTGCAGTAATAGCGCTATCAAGATATTGGGTTTTTGTTTTATCAGTGTTATATGCAGCCAAATACAGTTCCGACAACAAATGATACGCCGCTGGCGAACTTATTTCCCCATCAACAACAGCTGTTATGTCCGGCAAGTTTTCTGCCGCAAATTTCACATCCGAAATAGCCTGTTTAATGGTCTCTTCTCTCGTAGCCCGTACATAATCTGTTTTCGGAGCAGTAACTTCTTCTAATTGAAGAGGCACACCACCATACAAATAAGCTAAGGTACGATAGGCTAATCCCCTAAAAAATTTAGCTTTTGCTGCGTACGAGATTTGATCGTCTGATCCAAGAGTGGAGTTGGGCAAACGGCTAATTGCCGTATTGGACTGAGCAATAAGCAAATACAGCTTATCCCAGTGAGCCTGAGCAATACTCGACGATGCGCCATAAGCAGATGCCAAGTTTGGAATAGAACTACCACTACTTCCATTTCTAAGCAAATCTGTGCCCATAAAATAATCCTGAGCACTGCGTTCCTGATTACAATAAAACTCATATCTGGTAAGATAATAAAGTTCAGTAATTGCTTGATCAAAATCAGATGACGTTGAGTAAGAATTAGATGCACTCATGAAATCTGCAGGAGTTTCTTTCAGAAAGTCGCTTTCGTCGCATGCTGAAAAAAAGGTGGCTATTAAAACCAGTATATATATATGCTTTTTCATTGTATAAACGAATTAAAATGAAACATTAATACCCATTGTAAATCCTCGCATAACAGGTCTACTGTCATAATCACTACCTGATTTGTCTATAGTTGTAGATGAGTTTCTGCCTATAGGAGTCACTGTTCCATAATTTGCTTCGGGATCCCAACCGTGCCATTTAGTAATGGTAAGTAAGTTTTTACCAGCAACATAGATATTGACATTATCAATTCCGATAGGTTGAATTAACTTTTTCGGTAAGTTATAGCCCAACGAAACATCTTGTAAACGAATAAAGCTTCTATCTTCATATCTTATTGGTACGATTGATGCAGTGGCAGTCGATGCAGAATAAATTCCACCAGGATTTTCGATTGACCAAACATGTTTAGAAAACTCATTAAGATGATTACAAGCACGAGCAGTATTGTCCTGAATTAATGTGTAAGTATTCTCACCCAAGTATCCATCTTTACCCCCCTGCACAGAATTAACAAAGAAAGATAAGGAGAAATCCTTGTAAGTGAATTTATTCATGATACTAAAACGATAAGCAGGATCGGTTTTTCCCAAAATCGTACGGTCATCCGTTGTTATCGACCCCTCACCGGTTTCGTCATGAATTTTATAATTTCCAATATAGTACCCACTTGGAACATCATCACTTGCTTGATAGATACCATCTATTTTATATCCATAGACAGCCGATAAAGATTTTCCAATAAAAAGCCCACTAGATATTAAATCACCTTTACCTGTCAATTCAAGAACCTTATTTTTATTTGAAGAGATATTGAATGTAGTGCTCCATTCAAAGTCTTTGGTAACAATATTACGTGAAGTAACAGTAAGCTCAATACCTTTATTGCTAATTTTACCAACATTGGAAGTTATGGAAGAAAATCCTGTGATGGTAGGAATTGACACGTCATACAGCAAATTGGTTGTTGTTGTTTTATACATTTCCAATGAGCCCTGAATACGATCTTTCAATAAACGAAAATCGACCCCGAAATTATAGCCACCTGTTGTTTCCCACTTTAGATCTTTGTTCTCCATAGAAGACAGCTCTTCTCTGATTACTGCTGTGCCGTCATCTTTAAACACATAACCAGAACTCGTCGTCACCTTTGCCAATGAAGAATAGCTTTTTGTCAGGTTACCACTAACTCCGTATCCACCACGTAATTTCAAATAATTAATAACCGGAACTTTAAAGAAACTCTCATCAGAAATAACCCATCCCAAAGCTATAGAAGGGAATATTGCCGTTTTATGATTTGCAGCAAATCCGGAAAAACCATCTCTTCTCACCGTAGCGGTAAGCAGATACCTATTATTATATTTATAATTCACACGTGCCATCTGATACAAGAAAGAAGCATCATTCGCATCTGAAGTTGTAAATTGATTCGTTCCAAGCTCTAAGCTATTGTAACCCAATGTCAAATTAGAAAACTCCGTAGCATCAGCCTTAGTATATGAGTAATTGTTTTCTCTGATACCATATACGAGAGTAGCCCCAATACTATGTAAGCCGAAGTCTCTTGCATAATTAACAATATTATCTACCGTATAATTATAACTGCTCGAAAATGTTTTATAGGCTTCGCCTGTTTCTGAATTTCCATAAGGGTTGGTCTGGTTATGCGTATTAATCGTGTAATCATTACCCCAATTAATGCGGTAAGTCAATCCTTTCAATGGCAATTGAATTTCGGAATAGACGTTTCCAATAAAATAATTATGCCGTTCCTTGTCTGTGATATTACTACCTAATAGTGGATTAGCGCGTGCCATTTCCATCGGAGCTGATTTTATCGAACCATCCGTATTATAGGCAGTTGCCAATGGGTTCATAGAATATAATGTCCACAAAGTAGGTTCAGCACCATCCTGATTAACAAAAGAACCGGAAACCTGTACACCAAGTTTCCACCATGAACGAACCTTTGCATCCAAATTGACACGCACACTGTTTCGCTTAAAATTATCATTCAAAAGGAAGTTCTCTTGACTAACATTACCATAAGAAACCAAGTAGGAAAGAGCATCTGTACCACCAGAAATTGTAAGATGATTATCAAAAATAGAAGCTTGTCGTGTACACGTATCCCACCAGTTAAAGTCAGTTTCAGAGATATTTTTTTCATCATCTGTCATATACGTCTCCGGCAAATAATCAGCCAAATTAAAACTTTCATCCTTCTCTGTATAACCCGAATCTTTTGTATATTCTTTACTCCACATAAGATTTCTTAGAAAAGTAAGATATTGGCTCCTATTCATCGTTGAATAATTATGAGTAGGATTTTGAATCGTATAAGAAGAGGTGAAATTAACCTTAGCCTTACCTGATTTACCTTTTTTCGTCGTAATAAGCATAACGCCATTAGCAGCCTGCGCCCCATAAACAGCTGTAGCACTTGCATCCTTAAGGATGTCGATAGATTCTATATCTGCCGGATTGATCGAAGAAAGCTCGTTTCCATAGATAATGCCATCAAGCACAATTAAAACACTAGTATTACCTGAGATGGTGTTCTTACCACGAATAGAAATACTGGGGGTGGAACCAGCGCTGGTAACCTGACCAATATTCAAGCCAGGAACACTACCTTGTAAAGACTGCATAATGTTAGTATTTGGAGACTTTTCAAAATCTTTAATATTAGCACTCATTACAGCACCCGTTAAATCACTTTTCTTGGCAGTACCATAACCAACCACAACAACTTCATCTAAAGTCGCGAAGTCTTCCTCTAAGGTGATTTTATAACTAGGTTTTCCTAAAGCTATTTCTTGTGTTTTGTAACCGACATAAGAAATGACCAACGTGCCGCGTTGAGGTGCTTGAAATGAAAAGTGGCCTTCAAGATCAGTTATACTACCAATAACTGTACCTTTTACCTGTATATTTGCTCCAATAACGGGTTCTCCGGCTGTATCCAATACTGTACCGCTTATACTCTTGTTTTGAGCAAACAATGGAACGAAACAAAAATTCGCTAATAAAAATAATAATCCGGTTAACAACAGTTTCCTATTAATCTGTAAAAGAGAAAACAAGGAGTTCTGTCTAGATATCTCAATATTTCTTTTATTATACATACTAAATAAATAATTTGAGTGTTTTTCTACTTTATTAAAAAAAGAATTGCATGGCAATAATTAAATTTGCAGAGGTGTGTTTCTTTTAGCATTAACATTAGTTCATAGGCATTAAATTTAAAGATGATTTTACTACTTGAAAATTAACAGATACGCAAATATACTTCATACCGAGTAAGTGCTCACCATAAAAATGTTACATATACCATAAACCATTATTACATACCATTTAAAGAGTGTTACTTTAAAGGAAGGCTATGTTACACCAAAAGTCTCTCTCACAAGAATGTAACGAGAAAACAAAAACATGTTACGGCGAAAATAATAGAGGTTTCTTTAGCATAAAAGAGTAGATATATGTCTTTATCAAAAAAAAGAGAATGGAATATAGCATAAACGCCCTTTTTTATCAAAAAAGGAAGCTTATATTCCATTCTCTTCGAAAATTCGGATAAGATTATTTATTGTTTATTGCATAAATGTTCTTCCATATATGTAGTAGGAGATACTCCATACATTTCCTTAAACACAACGGCAAAATAGTTGGCATTTGTAAATCCGGTCAGTGTGGCTACTTCTGTTACGTTATGGTGTTTAGTAGCCAACAAAGAAGCAGCCTGCCTAAGCCGTACATTTCGTATAAAATCACGTGTCGTTTGGTTTGTAAGCTCTTTCATTTTACGATGTAAATGTACCCGACTGATGCCAACCTGTTCAGTAATCATTTCAACGGTTAAATCTGGGTTACTTATATTATTATTGATTACCTTCATTACTCTTTCAAGCAATTTATCATCAGGAGATTTAGCTTCTATTTTTTGAAGTTTATCTGCCTGGTCTTGCTGGCCTCCAAATGTATTACGCAAAGATTCTCTATTCTTAATAATACTTTCAACTGTTTTCTGTAGAACATCAATACTAAATGGTTTTACCATATAGGCATCTGCCCCCATATCTAATCCCTCAACGTTATCTTCTTCTCTTGTTTTTGCAGTAAGCAAGATAACCGGTACATGGTTTATTGTTACATTTTGTTTTATTTTTCGGCATAAGGTAAAGCCATCCATTTCCGGCATCATCACATCGCTGATAACCAAATCAGGAGCTTTCTTCAAAATCAGAGCAAATGCATCTTTACCATTCCCACTCTCCAACATGTGAAACTGATTAGCCAATTCGTCACAAATATATTTTCGTATTTCTTCATCATCTTCTACTACCAAAACTGAATATTTGCTCTTGGCTTTAATTTTATTGCCCGTTTCAATATCCGATTCCAGTAAAGCTGGCTGCATATTATTTAAAGGATCGAGTTCTCTAAACTCCGAACTTTCCATTTCTTCTGGCAACAAATGGGCATTACCCAACGGTAGACGAATAATAAAGCGGCAACCGGATTTATCAACATTGTTTAGCGCATAAACAGTTCCATGATGCAGCTCAACCAATGAGCGAGTCAAATGAAGACCTATCCCCGTGCCTATATTTGAATTGTTTAAGCTATTTCGAATTTGATAAAAACGTTCAAAAATATGCACCATCTCTTTTTCTTCGATACCAATTCCATTATCGGCTATAATAATTTCCACATAATGCCGTAAAGGATCTGATCTTTTCTTATCTTCACCTGTCTGAATGTAAACATCGATTTGGCCTTGCTCAGGAGTAAACTTAAATGCGTTCGATAAGATATTAAGAATAACCTTATCAAAATTAGACGGATCTATCCATACTGCCAAATCCGGTATCTCATGATGAATTTGCAGCTGTATACTTTTAGCATTAGCCTGCTGTTCGAATGTATCACATAGATCTTTTACGAAACTTATAATATCAGTTTCATGAAATACCAGAGACATTTGTCCTTTATCAATCTTACGAATATCCATTAGCTGATTAATAAGTCGCAAGATGCGTTGTGCATTGCGATAAATCATCAAATAGGTGGCTTGTTTAGGTGAATTTTCGGCAATCAATTTTTCCAATGGGCTAATAATAAGTGTCATTGGAGTGCGTATCTCATGAGATATATTAATAAAAAATTGCAATTTAGCTTCGTTGATTTGTTCAGCATGAATATGTTGCAGTATCTCTTGATGAGCCTTATATCGATGTCTTAACTGCAGAGCTACGAAACAAGCTACAAGAAGAAACAAAATAAAATACACAAATTTAGCCCAAATCGAGGCATACCATGCAGGCGAGATCGTTATAAATATTTCTTTTACATCGGAATACGTCATATAATCCTTCGCTTTTACGCTGAAACAATATGTTCCAGGCGATAAATTGCTAAAGGAAACTTTATTAATGCCAGGTCGTAAACTTATCCAATTGGCATCATTTAAAGAATACATAAAAGTAATACGCTCCGGATTATAAAACTCCATAGTCGAAAACTCAATGCTAAATGAGTTATCTTTATAACAAAGATGAAATTTGTCAGCATCCGTCACGGCTTCATTTACAATTTCGCGCCCTCCGGAAGTCATACCCTTTTTGACAGACTTATTATTTAGGTAAAAATCAGTTATTCTAACCTCAATTTTTTTAACCGGAATAGTAATTTTGCGAGGGTCAAAGTAAGTTATGCCATTAATCCCTCCAAAAATAAGATTTCCTTTTTTATCTTGAAAAGCGGCTCCTTTACTAAACTCATTTCCTTGTAATCCGTCGCTAGCGTAGTAATTGATGAAAGTATTATCAGATAGGTTTAAGCGTGAAATGCCACAATTAGTACTTAACCACAGATTTTTGTTCTTATCTCCTTTAATCGCGCAAATTACATTATTAGGTAGTCCATCTTTCGTAGTATATGTCCGGGAGTTACCAGTCTTTTCATTAAGCATAATTAATCCTTTGGAAGTGCCAATCCATATATCTCCTCTATAATCTTGATACAGCGCATATATCATACTTCCGGAGAAAAGCCTGTTTTTTTTATAGGTAGAGACGAAATTCATTGTTTTCAAATCCAAACAGCCCAATCCATCACAGGTACCAATATATAATTTTTCATTTGAAGTGCATAGCAAACAGTTTATCCAGCGATTATGCAAGAAATTAACATTGCTTTTGTAAACTTTGCCACTTAATGGTACTTTACAACGAGTGATCTTGCCCGTTTCTAAGTCCATATAAAATAATCCGCCTCCCAAAGAAGCGATCCACAGCCTCTTACTGTGATCTTCTTCAAAACACCAGATACGTTTTACGTTATTTGCTTTATTATCTAATAGCACGATGTATTTACACTTTCCTGTTTGAGGATCCATTTGGGCCATACCATCCGAAGTTGATCCCAACCAAATATTTCGTTTTGAATCTTCATATACACTAGCAACATTAGAAGGAACAGAATAAGGACTATCGGAATGTTCAAAATGTTTTTTCAATTTACCATCCGATCCTAGGCAATAAAGACCATCATTGGCAGCACCAAGCCATAAGGAACCATTATAGTCTTCGCAGACAGAGACAATACTGTTCAGCCCTATTTTACTACCGATTAAAGATTTGCATCCTAAATATTTGAAAGCATTTGTTATAGCCGGAAGTAACATTACCCCTTTCGTATTGACACCTAGCCAAATATTACCTATGCGATCTTTCATTATGGTACGAACTTCTGATTTTTCAAAATCAAAAGTTGCAAAATTAGTCCCTCCTCCCTTCATTTCGCCCGTACGAGTATCACAAATTTTTATACCACAACCAGCTGTTCCTATGTATATCTCGTTTTTGCCAACCGGATAAAGAATTCGAACGGGTAAAGTCAAATTATCGTGGTAAGACATCGGATAAAAAGAATCTCTCTTCTTATCATAAATAAAAATACCTTTACTCATACTACCCGCATAAATACTTCCCTTCTCGTCCTGACAAATTGAGGTTATAATATCCCAAGTTGCCTTTTTATCACAAAAGTATTTATAAAGTTCTTTCGTTTTGCTCAAGCGAAAAAGCCCTCTTCCTTCAGTCGATATCCACAGATTCTCCTCTCTATCTTCAAATATATTTGCAATAAATAAATTAGGAATAGACATATTCATCTCAGTAATCTCCGGATAGTTATTTTTAAACTTTAAAGAGAAGATGCCATGCCCAGACGTAGCAACAAGTAATTCACCGTTTTTTCGCTCCAATATTTTAGTAATATGTGCATTCATATTCAGATTATTACCTATTTTATCAAAGATCGGTATTTCAGTGAAAACATCAGTTGATGGATCATATAACTGTAACCCTCTTATAGTTCCAACGAGAAAATGTCCTTTATAATCTTCATAGACCGTACAAACATTGTCATCAATCAACGAATGTACATCCCCATCTTCATGCTTAAATACCGTAAACTTAGCACCATCATAGCGATTTAACCCGTCCTCAGTCGCCATCCAAATATTTCCTTTTTTATCCTGATATATATTGTTAATAATACTGTTGGATAATTCCTTATCTATCGTGAACATCCGTCCTTGCTGTCCATAAGTAAACGAAGTAAATAATAATAATAAAACGGAAAGCATTTTTTTCATGGGAATAATTTTATTAACAAAGTTATCTAGACGTTTCATAGAAGTTTTTTCAAAATAAAAAGCATCTGATTTGCATTAACAAATAACACTCGCCAAAGATAATAAAAAATGGAAATATTGCTCACATGTTTATAGTAAAACCAGGCTATTCAACCAAAAGGAAATGCCCAGATATTCAGACATCAGCAAGAAAAAAGAAAAGAAAGGCACCAAATTAGAATCCAAAGATGAAAAATATTACAGGAAAATCTAAGATGAAAGCATAGATAAGCGATATAAAAACGATAAAACAACAAGTATTGAGACAATAAAATTCCACACTTTCTTTCTCAGAAAATGTGGAATATAAAAAGGACAAAAGAGACTCCCTGCAAAGAACAGAGAATAATGAAAATTAAAACCTAATCAATTTATAACCTAAGAGTGACTATTATATTTTTCCATTTAATATATTCCTCATTTTAAGCAGTTCCCAATCAAGAATATATAGAAAGGACAATGAGATGTTACTTTCCCTCAAAATTCACAAACAACAATTTTGTTTATTGAGGCAAAGCATCATTGGCTAAAGTGGCATACAAGCCAATCAAAGATCCGGTAAATCCTCCCGCAACATTTGTAGAAAGAATATCACCAGAAACGCTACCGCCTAAATTAATAAAGTCCTTTGCATTTACAGAATAGTTGAATCTATACTCATCTCCCCTAGTAGCTTCTACCTGCAACGAAATAGAGGTATGGCTATCAAGTTTAACACTTGCAAGAATACTAGATTTACCTTTTTCGGTTCTCTCTAGCAACAGATAGTAATCTTCACCTTTCTTAGTCAAACCAAACACATAGTTGAATTTTTCACTCTGATAGCAAGTTATACCTGCAAGTTCTTTTTCTGACTTCGGATTGTAATTCATCGTTGTGGTTGCCGTAAAACAATCATGTTGTTGGCGATAAAAGAGAGTAGAAGTCGGCTTTACTTCTTTGATATTCGTCTGGTATGGTTTTATCTGTAGTCCTTTTTTAGTTATAGTTACGAAATCTTCACGCGGTCCTCTTATCCCAACCCATCTTAAATCAAGTTTTTCAGAATCAAAGTTATCTATAAATTCAAAGTTTCCATTAGGAACAAATCCATCCTTTCCCGTTTTATTTTCCACACCTTGAGGCATTTTTAATTTTGGAGTCAGAGGAACAAGGCCATTTTCGAACACAGGAAATTCTCCACTCCAATCGATTGGAAGAATAAATGTTTCACGCCCTTTATTTACGCGTTGTTTCTCATTAGGACGAATTCCCAGAAACACACCATAGTATTTACCATTAGGACCTTCAACCAGATCAGCATGTCCGGCCCAATCAACCTTATTGGCACGATTAGCAGGAAAATATCGCTGCGTAAGAATAGGATTACTTGGAGCTGGCTTGTAAGGACCTTTAGGATTATCGCTCACAAAAATAACTTCGCTATGCCATCCGCCTGTACCTCCTTCAGCACACATCAGATAGTAGCGGCCGTCTTTTTTATAGAGATGAGGTCCTTCAATCCAAATCGGTTTTTGAGTTATATCAACGCCTCCATCAACAATAACTTTATCTGTTCCGACAATTACCTGATCATTTGTTAAATCATACTCCCAGATCTTGATCACGCGGTGTCCCGAATAAAGTTCTTTTCCTTTCTCGGGTGCGTCGTTGTGCAGCAGATAAGCTCTGCCATCATCATCAAAAAAAAGAGAAGGATCAATACCGGCAAACTGCAATTTTACAGGATCACTCCATCCCTGAAGAGGATCTTTAGTTTTGACCACCATATTTCCAAAACCTCCGGAAAATTGCGTAGTGATCATGTAAAAAGTATCATTATACGGATTATACTTTATAGCCGGCGCATATACCCCGGCACTGATTCCCGAATTTTCTACTTTAAGCTGCGAAGGTCGATCCAACACATGTCCTATTTGTTTCCAATTTACCAAATCAGTGGAATGGAAAATAGGCACTCCCGGAAAAATTGCAAATGAAGAATTCACCAAATAGTAATCCTTTCCCTTACATGTGATACTAGGATCAGGATAACATCCTTGCAAGATTGGGGTATAAAATTCATCCGGAAGCAAAGGGTTATCTATATATACCTGATCATTACCCTGATAAATAAATTGGGTGAAAAGTGGAGTATTCTTAGAGAGATTTCCCTTCGTCATGCTTTTCCCACTCAATATTACATTGAAAGATAAAATCATAAAAGCAAACAATGTTATAGTTTGTTGACTCCGTGATAATGTGAATTTAAATGTTGATATTTCCATTAATTATATAGAATAAAGATTATAAAATAAATTGAATAACTTTTTAGCACTGCAATATCGTTTTTCATGTAATTCCCATTTCTAAAAAATAAAAACACAATGATTGCTTCATCTTTTTCGCTGCCGTAAATACTTTTGTCTGATGCTATATTTGTTAATATAGCACGGCAAATATAGAGAATGATTCTAATAAGATTCAAAAAGCATGTTACACAAAGTGTCGCTAACATTACATTCTCAAAGTTTAATGTAACAGAATCTTATAAGGACGTAACACGAATACATATAAACAGCTCAAGATCAATATTTTAAGTAAAGAAAGCACTTAATCTTTAATAATTTCCCAAACATCCATTTTTTGTAACTTTTATTTCTTGCATCGATGTTTTATAAATGGATAAAAAAGAAATCGGATGGATATAATTCGTCGAACTTACGTTAATTTATCTATCTTTGTCTTTCGAAGTTAACGATATCTCAATTTATGAAGAAGCTTATTCTGGCAATCATTGCTCTCCTTATACTTGTATCGCCTTTCCATGTGAAAGCGCAGACAGGAAGATTTTATTCTACCGACAAAGAATTATCCAACAGCCTCATCAATCAAGTCTATCAAGATAAAAAAGGCTTTATCTGGATTGCTACGGAAAACGGGCTAAACCGTTCAGATGGGGCACGCTTTTCCACCTATAAGCATGTTGCTTCCGACAGCACCAGTATAAAGAACAACTACGTACGTACGCTTTTCGAAGATAGTTTCGGTCGCTTTTGGATAGGATGTATTAATGGCTTGCAAATATATGATCGGGCTACTGATTCTTTTAAAGAAGTGCATATACGTCGTAGAGACGGAAGGGCTAACCCGCACATCACTTCTATTGTGGAACGAACCAATGGGGATATTTGGATCGCAACATCGGGACAAGGAGTTATTTCGTTGAAAAAAGGCAGAGAAACACAAGAATTCCAAACAGAATCAGCATTGATAGAAAAAATGCACAGCAATTTTCTAAACGTGATTTTTGAAGATTCGAAGCAAAACCTATGGATTGCCACAGAAGATAAGGGAGTATTCTGCTATTCGCCCGAGAGGAAAACAATGAAGCATTTCAAAGCTCCGCAAGATCTTTCAAGTGACGATGTATACGCCATCTCTGAAGATAGAAAAGGAAATATCTATCTTGGTACACTAACAGGAGGATTATTCAAATTGCCTGCAGAAAGTAAAGGTAGTAAATTCCAACCCGTTCCCTATAAAAAGAATGTACTGCTTAATATCCGCACGCTTATGATCGATAAACAGGGACGCTTATTCATTGGCACAGATGGAGAAGGGCTCAAAGAATATAATGCTACCAAAAATAGAATAGAAGACAGTGAGATTAACGCAGCTCCTTTTGATTTTTCCAAATCGAAGATCCACTCGCTTATTGAAGATAAAGACGGAAATCTCTGGTTGGGTATCTTTCAAAAAGGAATCATTCTCATCCCCGGAACACCAAATAAATTTGGTTATTATGGCTATAAATCGATCCGAAAGAACACAATCGGCTCTAGCTGTGTCATGGCTATCTGCACGGACAAATCGGGCATGACATGGGTGGGAACAGACAATGACGGACTGTATGCTATTAATGACAAAGGAGAACAATTAGCACATTATTCTCCTCAAGCGGGCAATCCTCATTCCGTACCGGGAACAATCATGTGTATATTTGAGGATTCTAATCAAGATTTATGGATCGGATCTTATTTTAACGGACTGGCGAAGCTCAACAAGCATACCGGACAGTGCGAATACATCACAAGTTTATCATCAAAAGGAGCTAACAATGGTGGCAATGAGAAGGTACTTTGCCTCACGGAGGATAATGATAAAAACTTATGGGTCGGAACTTATGGATCGGGCATGTATAAGATGAATCTGAATAATCGTACAGTGACACACTATGAATCTACACGAAGCGAGAATGATGATTGGAGCATCAACAAGTTGCCCAACGACTGGATTAATTGCATCATGAAAGATCGAAATGGAATACTTTGGATCGGAACCTACAAAGGACTTTCTTGCTTCAATACGAAGAAAAAAACATTCATTAATTATAAGAACCTGAATAATCTGTTGCCGGGATATGTTGTCTATACATTACTCGAGGCATCGAACGGGAATATATGGGCGGGCACTTCGGAAGGATTAGCTTGTTTTGATAAAAAACAATCAAGTATCACGCATTTCACCACGACCAACGGATTGCCCAGTGATGTTATCTGCGGGCTAGCGGAAGATGAACGTGGCAACATCTGGATAAGTACTCACCAAGGAATTGCTAAACTAATCGTTAAAGCCAAAAAATTTATCAACTACTACGCTTGTGACGGCATTCAGGGCAATGAATTTACACGTGGGGCAGTGTTCAAAGACATTCGTGGAAAAATTTATTTTGGTGGAACAAACGGTATCACAAGCTTCTTTCCTAAAGAAATAACCGAGCAAAAGAAGGAGTTGAAAGTGATCATCACCGAGCTGTCTATCTCTAATCATGTTGTGAGAAAAGGAGATAAATCGGGTAATAACGTGATAACCGATACTTCCGTTATGGATGCCGATCGCTTCACGCTAGCTCACAACGAAAACACATTCAGTATTGAATTCTCTGTGCTCGAATTTAATAATCCTGAACGCATCAGCTATCAATATAAAATAGATGAGTTGGGCAACGAATGGATCAGCAATCGTCCGGGAGTAAACCGTGTTACTTTCAGCAACCTGAATCCGGGTAAATATACATTTCGAATAAGAGCATGTGATCACGATAACTATTCAAACATACGAACGGTAACCATCATTATCACTCCACCCTGGTTCCAAACTTGGTGGGCCATCATCATCTGGTCCATATTCAGTGTGGCAATTATTTATGCCATTACCATGTACCTCCTTTCCCGCATACGCCATAAACAGGAGTTGCTGAAACGTGAACACCAAGAGCAGATAAGTGAAGCCAAATTACAGTTCTTCATCAACATATCTCACGAGATACGAACTCCAATGACTCTCATTATTAGTCCGTTGGAAAAATTGATTGCTGAGAACTCATCCAAACAAACCACCTACCTGATGATCTATCGCAATGCGCAACGTATTTTGCGACTCATCAATCAGCTCATGGACATTCGTAAGCTTGATAAGGGGCAAATGCACCTGAAGTTCCGTGAAACAGATATTGTAGGGTTCATTGACGACCTCATGCAGACCTTCGACTATCAGGCTCAGAAGAAAAATATCTCATTCACCTTTGCATCATCACTAAGCACTGATAAATCGGCCGAAGTATCCTTACAAACGACTGTTCGCAAAGAAGAGTTAAAAGTCTGGGTAGACCTCAATAACTTTGATAAAGTGCTACTAAATGTTTTCTCGAATGCCTTTAAATATACACCCGAAGGAGGAAGCATTTCGGTAGAACTGACCACCGGACACGATGAAAATATACGTGGCCCGCTCAAAAACTATTTTGAAATAAGCGTCTCTGATACAGGAATAGGCATTGACCAAAATAAGATAGAACAGATATTCGAACGCTTCTATCAGATAGATAACGACCTGACCAAATCTAATTTTGGTACCGGCATCGGACTGCATCTTTCACGTTCTCTCGTACAGCTACATCATGGCATTATTAGAGCCGAGAATCGCAAAGATGCCCCGGGTACACGTTTCATCATTCGTTTGCCGTTGGGATGCGACCATCTCGAGATAGATGAGTTGGAAGACCCTTCCGAAATACCCAGTCTGAAACCTATCTCGATGGAAAAAGAAGCAGCCCAGTATGCTGCTTCACAAGGAGAAGAAGATCACACGAAAAAGATGAAAGCTAGAACGCATTATCGAATTCTGGTGGTAGAAGACGATGATGAAATACGTCACTATATCTGTAACGAATTGAATGAAGAATACCATATAGCAGAGTGTGTAAATGGGCGTGAAGCACTGGAATACACTCTAAAGGAAAAGCCAGATCTTGTTATCAGTGACGTGATGATGCCCGAAATGGACGGCATTACTCTTTGTCGAAAAATAAAACAAAACATCAACATCAACTACATACCCGTTATATTACTCACAGCCAAATCGAAACAGGAAGATCGACTAGAGGGACTTGAAATAGGTGCCGACGCATATCTTGTGAAGCCTTTCAATACAGAGCTACTTCGCACTACCATCGGCAACCTGCTTAGTAATCGTGAACGTTTGAAGAGTAAATATATAGGCGGCAAACAGGTCGACGAAAAGATGGCAAAGATTGAAATAAAATCATCCGACGAAGCTTTGATGGAAAAGATCATGAGAACTATCAACGAACACCTCTCCGACCCGGCTCTAAACGTAGAGTTACTGGCTGCCAATGCAGGAATGAGTCGCGTACACATGCATCGCAAGCTCAAAGAACTCACCAATCAATCGGCACGTGACTTTATTCGTGGTATTCGTTTAAAACAGGCTGCTACTCTTTTCCAAGAAAAAGACCTGACCATCTCCGAGGTAGCTTATGCTACAGGATTTGCAAATTTATCTCATTTCTCTAATTCCTTCAAAGAGTTTTATGGCGTATCACCCACGGAATACAAAGAACAGGCTGCTCAGGCAAGAGAAATGAAATAGCTTCGGCTATTTCATTTACCTATGATCAAAGCCGACTGTGCTGCAACGTACATCTCAGGCCCATAAGTTGCACCCAGTCCGCCTGCAAGGTTTATCATGCCATCTTTGCAAAGAACCGTGTATTTACCTTCCGGCACTGCTACCTTGACTAACTGCGTATTCGCATTAAGAATAACAATAATATCTTCGAAAACATCACCATTCGCATGTCCTTTCAGTCGGAATGCTATTAAATTGGTTCCTTCTACCGGAAGAAATTCCAGATGCTTACGCACCAGTTCGGCGCTGCCCATGCGAAATGCAGGATGCGCCTTACGTAAGGCAATCAACCCTTTATAGTAAGCAAAAACATCCGAATGAATAGCCTTTAACCGCCAATCAATGGCATTGATCGAATCAGGACTTTCAAAGCTATTGTGTACTCCTTTCTTATTGCGCATCATCTCCTCTCCTGCTAGAATAAAAGGAACTCCTTGAGAAGTAAACACTGCCGTCTGCGCTAATTTGTCGAGTTTCACCAACTGCTCCGGAGTGATACCGGGCACACTTGCTCTCAATCTGTCTACCAGGCACATATCGTCATGGCAAGACACATAACTAATCATCTGTGTAGGCTCCTTCGCCCACGGTGCTTTGCTATAGTTCACTAAATGGTAGCGTACCTGCGGATGTTGCACAGCTCCCACAATACCAAACTTGACGCTTTCTTCGTTTCCCGGAACACCTGCCAGGAAAGCACCTTTACTATTCTTATCGAAAGGCCCGCGAAGACCATCACGCAATTCGTCAGAGAAAGCAGCAATATCAGGCATCTTCTTCATATTTGCCTTCATTGCCAATGAGTCGGCAGGCAATTGAGGAGCCTCGGCCGCCCATCCCTCGCCATAGATGAAAACAGACGGATCTACCGCATCCACCGCCCGACGAATTTCATTCATCGTTTCAAGATCATGTATCCCCATCAAGTCGAAGCGAAAGCCGTCAATGTGATATTCATTCATCCAGTAAAGTACCGACTCTATCATAAACTTCCGCACCATAGGCCGTTCACTAGCAGTTTCGTTGCCACAACCCGAACCATTGGCTAACTTCCCGTCAGGCTTCTGTCGGTAGAAATATCCCGGCACTGTACGTTCGAAACTACTCTCTTCAGCGCTGTAAGTATGATTATACACCACATCCAGTATAACCCGTATGCCCGCTTTATGCAAAGCTTGTACCATCTTCTTAAACTCTCTGATTCGTGTAGAAGGCGCAAAAGGATCGCTAGCATACGAACCCTCCGGCACATTATAGTTCATTGGATCGTATCCCCAATTATATTTCTTATCCTTCAGTCGTGTTTCATCCACCGATGCAAAATCAAACGACGGCAAAAGATGCACATGCGTCACGCCGAGTTCCACCAGATGATCAATACCGGTGGTGCTTAAACTATCGGTACTTTTCGTACCCCGCTCAGTCAATGCCAAGAACTTACCTTTATGCTTCATGCCCGACGACGCATGCACCGAGAAATCACGATGATGCATCTCATAAATAATCACATCCGCAGGAGATTTCAACGTTGGGCGACTATCCGCTTCCCAGCCCTTAGGATCAGTAGCCCGCATATCAATGATGGCTGCCCGTTTACCATTCACCCCAACCGCATGCGCATTGATACCCGGCGTATCTCCTTGCCATTTATCTTTGATCTTCGCATTAAACGTATAAAACTTACCCAGTAAATTTCGATCCACTGTTACCCGCCAGGTTCCATCCTCGGAAAGTTCCATTGGTACCGTCTGATAAGCATGCCCCTCGTCTCCGGAGTCAAACAGCATCAGTCTTACTTCATCAGCAGTAGGAGCCCACAAAGCAAACTTCGTACCTCCCGCCGTATATTCCATTTCCGTCAGATCATCCTCACGCACAGGATACTCCGCAAAAGTAGCATACTCCTTCTTCGAAGGTGCGCAGGCAACCAACACTGTTGCCAATAATCCGGTAACAAGAATATTTTTCACTTTCATCTCCCTACATCTTTTATTGTTCAAACAAACATCATCTATACTTTCTTTACCTTATCAGGATTCTTCGAGATAAAATCCTTCCAGCCGCTATAACCCTTCTCCAGAGTAGGCCGCCCCATCTGCAAGTAATGACAATACGCAGCAGCCAGTCCATCCGTAGCATCCATAAAGGTAGGCATA
>DBTL01000142.1 GCA_002307035.1 Bacteroides sp. UBA1317 | reverse complement strand
CAAAATGAAGCCCCGCTTATCCATAATCACTTTGTGCCTGCTGCTTGCGTCAGCCTTCTTTTCATGTGTAGACATGGCACCTACTAAAGAGGTGCGATTCATCGATTCTCTCAATCAACAAGCTTATTTCTTTCGTTATAAAAATATTGATTCATCGTTTATGCTTGCTCAACAGGCTTATCGTGGAGTTAGTTTGTATGGTCAGGGTAAGGCGGAGGCTTGCAATAATTTAGCTTTTTGTGCCTTTATGCGGATGAATTTTGAGATGGCTGAACGGTTGCATAAGCAGGCGTATAGTATTACCAAAAATGAATTGGAATTGCTTATAGCTGATGTCGGGTTGATGAAAGTTTATCAGCGAACAGCTATGAACAAGGAGTTTTATGATTATCGAAATAGCGCTATCAGACGGATGAAACGAATAGACGAAGACCGTAATCTTTTTGTTGACAATCATGAGAAAATTCGTTTAAACTATGCTTTTTCTGAATTCTCTATCGTTTCAGCCATTTACTATTATTATCTTCAACAGCAACCCGAAGCTGCGGCTTCACTCAACGAAATTCAACTAGAGCAGGATTTGGTTGCTGATACCAGTCAGATGCTTTACTATCATTATATTAAAGGTTCGGCTGGTTTG
Source organism: Bacteroides sp. UBA1317 (assembly GCA_002307035.1). Classification (GTDB taxonomy): domain Bacteria; phylum Bacteroidota; class Bacteroidia; order Bacteroidales; family Bacteroidaceae; genus Bacteroides. Next base: position 6,729 of record DBTL01000142.1, on the reverse strand, counting down.
TGCGAAGGTGAAACATCTGAAGCCCGTAAACTAAACGAGTTTGATGAGTTGTATACCACGTGGAATATCGCTTCTCAAAAAAAGTATGTCTATTTTGAAGGAAATGGGATACAAGGATTGGCTAATCTTATGATTACGCCTGACAACTTTGCTTTGTTTCAAACCAGGCGGCAACATGCATTAAAACAATTTGGAGTAACTGTTGATACATTGTTACCACTTCGTCTGGCTGAAATCTCATTGAGTAAGTTTCGCCGCTATAATGATCTCTATCAAATAGCAGCGGCTTATGTTACTATTGGGAAATATCTCAATACTCATGGCTGCTATGCTGAAGCGCTCGATACACTCACTAAGGCACTTAATTGTGTCAACCGTCATCATCAACTTTATTATTCACAACATCATGATTCGTTGCGTGCAGATATATTAAAGCCTTTTATCGACAGAGATACGCTCTATACAGAGCTCAGCTGGATGGGCAAAGGGAAGATAAAAACCGTACCTGAGTGGATATCCCGTATTCGTGAGCAATTAAGTGTATCGTATGCAGGCATGGGTCTGAAAATTCCTTCGGATTATAATCGTAATATCTATCTTGCTATATTGGAGTATACCCGACAGGATAAACAGTTTGAGAGCCGTTTTCAAGCACTAGAGTTGGAATCAAGACAGCTCAATTTGCTTCTTCTCTTCGTAATACTAGGATTGCTGTGTGTCTTTGTTTTGTTTTGGATCTTTCATAAGCGTTCTAAAAAACGTAACTTGATGCACATATACCGATTAAGACTCACTTTGGATATTTGCCAGAAAATAACGGCATCCATTCCTGCCACGATTTCTGAAGAGGAGGAAATAGTGCAGGCCATTACTGTGGCTATTCAGCCGGATATGGAGAAGCTGTTCGGAGTCAGAGCTATCCATATTGAATTGGAAGGAGGCGAACATATGGATGTGGACGATCCTATTATCGGTGAATTTGTAAAGTCGGATTTTAGTCTCTATGTGCCAGATAAAGAATTGCCTATCGGATTACTAACGCTTCATACTCTTCGTAAACTGACGAAGGATGAACGTGCACTGGTTTGTGTTATCACGCCTTACATAGCATGGACTCTGGATAATGGCATGACGTTTATTTCTTTGGGTGATGAACAAAAAAAACTGGAAAAACAACGTTACGTTTATGAGCAGCACATTGCCCGAAATAAACGCCAAAATCTTATAAAAAAGTCGTGTATGGCTATTGTGAATGGCATTAATCCTTATATAGACAGAATTATCAATGAAGTAGATAAACTCACTAAGAAAGGATTCATCAATAGCGAGACGATTAAAAATGAAAAGATTCAGTATATTGATGAACTAGTAACCACCATCAATGAATATAATGATATACTGGCACTCTGGATAAAAATGAAGCAAGGTACATTAAGTTTGAATATAGAGAACTTCATGCTCAGTGAACTTTTTCTTCTGGTTGGTAAAGGACGCAGAACATTCGAAATGAAACATCAGGTACTTGAGATAGAACCTACGGATGCTGTTGTCAAAGCGGATAAAGCACTCACGCTCTTCATGATTAACACACTGACCGAGAATGCTCGTAAATATACTGCTGAAGGTGGGTGTATACGGGTTAGCGCACATGTTACGGATGAATATGTGGAGATTTCAATAGAAGATAACGGAAGTGGACTTTCGGCTGCTGATGTGACCCGTATTTTGGGCGAGAAAGTATATGACTCTCGCATCATAGGTCTCGATAATACAGTTAATCCCGAAGAGTTGAAACAAAACAAGGGAAGTGGCTTTGGTTTGATGAACTGCAAAGGGATAATCGAAAAATACAGAAAGACGAATGATCTGTTTCGTGTATGCCAATTTAGTGTAGAGAGCACTGTAGGCAAAGGGAGCCGCTTTTACTTCCGTTTGCCCCAAGGCGTACGAAAAATGCTGGGTGTTCTATTCTTTTTTCTATTATCGGCAACTGTTGTGTCATGTGATCATGAACCTCTTACGAAAGTTCCTGTCTCTACAGATTCAGTTACTACAGATTCTGAAAAAGGATATGAAACATTGCTTAATGAAGCTTCGCTCTTTGCCGATACAGCTTATTATTGCAATGTGATAGAAGATTATTCACTAGCTCTCCAATATGCTGATTCGGCCATAAATAGGCTTAATCTTCATTATAAAAAATACGCTCACTTTCCACATGCTTACATGAGCTTGTATGGAGATGGAAGAACCCCTGCCGAGATTGAATGGTGGAATACGATGTTTAATTCCGATTTTCATGTTATTCTTGATATTCGCAATGAAGCATCTGTGTCGCTACTTGCCTTAAAGAAGTGGGAAGCTTACAGCTATAACAATGCTGCTTATACTTCTCTGTATAAGTTGCTGGGGGAAGATCAATCACTCGAGGATTACTGCAAGCAGTTGGAGCGCTCCACAACAAACAAAACGGTAGGGATCATTCTCTGTTTGCTTTTACTTGTATCGTCACTGATAGGTTACTACATTATATATGTGCGGAAGAGGTTAATTAACAGACTCAATCTTGAGCAAGTCTTGGAAGTGAACAAGACGGTGTTTGCTTCTTCTTTGTTACGCTCACAAGAGACAGCCGAACTTCTACTGCGTGAAGAAGAAACGCTCAAAGAGATTCCTCAACACATTGTTGATGAGTCGTTTGATTCGGTCAACGAACTCTTGATGATAGACAGTATTGGCATAGCTGTCTACAATGAAACTGCGCATAAGTTAGAATTTGCCTCCAACCCTCGATGTGAAACGATGCCACTTATTGTGCAACGTTGTTTTGATGAACAAGTTCAGTTGTACGAAGAAAATTTTCAGGCACTTCCATTGATCGTTGATGCAGGAGAGAATAGGCTCTGCGTAGGTGTGTTGACTATTGGTAAGCAAGAACTTGCTAACCAAGAAACCGATACTCTGCTTGTTGAGTTAATCACTCGATATATAGCTATTGTAGTATTTAATGCTGTGGTGAAACTTGCGATGAGATATCGGGATATTGAATCGGCTCAGGAAGAAACCCGTCGCGCATCTTTGGAAGATAACTTGCTACATGTGCAAAACATGGTGTTGGATAATTGTCTTTCCACTATTAAGCACGAAACCATCTATTACCCCAATAAGATAAAACAAATAATAGATAAGACCCAATCGCAGAATCTCTCACCTGCAGAAGAAAAAGAAAATATAGAAGCAATTGCCGAATTGATAGAATACTATAAAGGCATTTTTACGGTACTCAGTTCGTGTGCTTCGCGGCAATTAGAAGAGGTCACTTTCCGTCGTTCAGTTATAAGTGTCACAGATCTCTTTGAGCATGCCGAAAAATATTTTCGCAAGGTGAGTAAAAATTATCTGAATCGGATCTCTCTTTTGTTCCAACCGATGGAAGCCTTGGTGGTAGGAGATCTTCAACTGTTATGCTTCTTGTTCGAGAACTTGATTGATGAAGCCCTTTCTGCACCTTATGAGGGAGAGTTGGAAATACAAGCTTGTCCTGATGGGGAATATATACGTTTTTCATTCATAGATAAGCGTCGGCAAAAAACCATAGAGGAACTCAACCAACTGTTCTATCCCAATCTTAATCGAATGACGGCGGGTGTGCAGGGTGAGTTAACCGGCACGGAATATTTGGTATGCAAGCAGATTATTCGTGACCATGATGAATTTGCTCTTCGGCGTGGTTGCCGCATCAATGCTGAACCTGCTGCCGAAGGAGGATTCACCGTTTATTTCACTATTCCTAAACGAGAAACTAAAGTAATAAAATAAAGAAAGATGGAAGAAAAACAGTTTAAAGTAATTATAGTAGAAGACGTTAAACTCGAACTTAAAGGAACCGAAGAAATCTTTCGCCACGAAATACCCAATGCAGAAGTTATTGGCACGGCTATGACAGAGAAAGAGTTCTGGCCTCTTATTGAAAGTCGGCAGCCCGATATGGTATTGCTCGATCTTGGCTTGGGTGGCTCTACTACGATAGGCGTCGACATCTGTCGCAACATCTGTAAACGATATCCGGGTGTGCGAGTGCTCATTTTTACAGGCGAAATCTTGAACGAGAAACTTTGGGTAGATGTACTAGATGCAGGAGCCGATGGCATCATTTTGAAAACAGGCGAGCTACTTACTAAAACAGATGTACAAGCCGTAATGGATGGAAAGAAACTTGTTTTTAATTATCCAATTCTTGAGAAGATAGTAGACCGATTCAAGAAATCTGTTGCCAACGATGCGCGCAGACAAGAGGCAGTTATCGGTTATGACATCGATGAATACGACGAACGCTTTCTGCGTCATTTGGCTTTGGGATATACCAAAGATATGATCGCAGCACTCAAAGGTATGCCGTTTGGGGTGAAATCCCTTGAGAAACGACAGAACGATCTTGTAGGTCGGCTTTTTGCAGAAGGTGAGAGGGTGGGAGTGAATGCTACCCGACTTGTTGTACGGGCTTTAGAACTTCGTGTCATTGATCTTGATAATATTGAGGCCGATGAAGAATAGATGGCACATGCCTCACCCCGCCACGATGTTTTTCCTGCTTACGATGGTCATCGTGTTCCTCTCGTGGATATTTGATATCTATGGGCTGAACGTTGTTCATCCTCAGACAGGACGTGAAATTCGTGTGCAAAGCCTGCTTAGTCCCGAAAGTATCCGTTGGTTGCTACGTAGTGTAGTCACAAATTTCACAGGCTTTGTTCCCTTGGGGTTAGTCATTGTTGCTCTCTTTGGCGTAGGAGTGGCTCAACACTCAGGCTTCATTGGAGCTTGCATTCGTCGCGGATTAAAGAAACACCGTAATCCTCGTCGCATCATTCTTTGGGTTATCTTTTTGGGAGTGCTTTCTAATGTAGTGGGTGATGCGGGATATATTATTTTGTTACCTATAGCAGCAACACTTTTCCATTCCGTGGGACTTCACCCCATAGCCGGTATCATTACTGCTTATGTTTCTGTGGCTTGTGGTTATAGTGCTAACTTGGTGCTTACCACACTTGATCCTCTGATAGCATCTACTACACAAGATGCAGCTTTAAACCTTTCGCCTTTCAGTGGGAATGTTGGTCCCCTGTCCAACTATTACTTTATGTTCGTTTCCACTTTCCTCATTGCTGGCATCATTTATTTTATAACGCGTAGGAATTTACTTCCTGCTTTGGGAAGCTATCACGGTGAAGTAACTCCTGAAGGGTATAAACAACTCTCGCATAAAGAACGCAGAGCACTTGTTATTTCTTTTCTGATAGGCACGCTCTATTTAGTCGCAATTCTTCTGGCTACTTTTTCTCCCTGGGGCATACTACGTGGGGTAAATGGTGGACTCATTCGTTCTCCTTTCATTATGGGCATTCTATTTCTGATATCCTTTGGTGTAGGCCTTATGGGGATGGTTTACGGTTTCGCTTCCGGGCGTTATCGTAGTGATGTTGATGTCATCGATGGCTTAACGCAGCCGATGCAAATGTTAGGCATTTATCTGGTGATCGCTTTTTTTGCAGCCCAAATGTTTGCTTGCCTGGAATATTCTCATTTAGATAAATGTCTGGCTATTGGTGGTGCAGATCTTCTCTTGTCGCTTAATATAAGCAACATGGGTATTCTTCTTCTGTTTATCTTGTTCACAGCTGTGATCAATCTTATTATGGTATCATCCACCACCAAATGGGCTTTTATGGCTTTTATTTTTGTTCCTGTGTTTCAGCGACTGGGTATAGCCCCCGAACTAACGCAGTGTGCTTATCGAATAGGTGACAGTTCAACCAACGCTCTTACACCTTTTCTGTTCTACATGCCTTTGGTGCTTACCTACATGCAGCATTACGAACGACAAATCACTTACGGATCTTTGCTGAAGTACACTTGGCGATACTCTGTTTACATTCTTTTGGCATGGACACTTCTTCTTTTTATTTGGTATATAACTGGTTTACCCTTAGGACTATAGCCCCTATTAGCAGGATATGCAAATGAAAAAAGTGATAGAATCATTTTGAAATATGATAAAAAGCACTACCTTTGCACCGCATTTAAGGCCGGTTCCGTAGCTCAGCTGGATAGAGCAACGCCCTTCTAAGGCGTGGGTCGCGCGTTCGAATCGCGCCGGGATCACCTCCAGTAACGGGCTGTAAATCAACGATTTACGGCTCTTTTTCTTCCTCGAAAAAGTTGTAATCTTTCAAAAAAAAACGGCAAATTACCCGTGTACAAGCAGTAATGTTTGTCGAAATGTTTGTCGAAAATGACTAAGATTATGGCAGTACTTCATTTAGCAGTCTTGAAGTCAAGACAAAATTCAAATGGAAAAATCCCCGTACTTATCGCTGTTACACAGCGTAGAGAGGTTCGTTACATTAAAACCGATTATGTAGTAGATGAGCCCTATCAGTTTGATAATGGGCTAATTGTTTGTCGAAAAGACGCAAAAGCGATGAATCAGCGTCTAAAGTATGTTATTTCGGAGTATCAGGATAAGCTTGATAGCATTCCAGATCAGTATGTATACAATACTGCACAGATAAAAGAAATACTCGAGGGCAAACATCGGATAGAGCAATTGACCACCATCAAAGAATGGATGGAACAACGCATTGAGAGATTGCGGAAAGAGGGCAGGGGGAGTTATGCGGATATGAATGTCTACACCCTCACCAAGATACTTGCTATCATTGGTGACAT
>DBTL01000026.1 GCA_002307035.1 Bacteroides sp. UBA1317 | reverse complement strand
AAGATGGCCGGTATGCCCAAAAGTATTGTGAAGCGTGCCAATGATATACTTCATCAGTTAGAGAGCGATAACCGTAAACAGGGTATTTCGGGTAAGCCTTTGGCAGAAGTGAGTGAGAAACGGGAAGGCATGCAACTTAACTTCTTCCAGTTAGACGACCCCATTCTTTGCCAGATAAGAGATGAAATATTGAATCTGGATGTGAACAATCTGACGCCTCTTGAGGCACTCAATAAGCTGAGTGATATAAAGAAGATAGTAAGAGGAAAATAGTAAAATCCCTGATTAATCCTTACTTAGAAGTAGGAATAATCAGGGATTCTTTATGTCTATAAGTCTCCGTTTATAACTTTCGACTATTTCATTTTATCCAATCTCTTTCCTAAGAGTATGCTGGTAACTCCTATTATAATGAAAGGTATGCTGAGCCACTGTCCCATGTTGAGTGCCATTCCGTCTTCAAAGTTTACTTGATTTTCTTTCAGGAATTCGATAAAGAATCGGAAAGTGAAAATCAAGGTAAGACAAAGCCCGAAGAAGAATCCGCGGTGAAGCTTTTTACTATAATTCTTGTATAAATACATGGTGACGAGGAAGAAGCAGAAATAGGCTATTGCTTCATAAAGCTGTGCCGGATGGCGGGGAATCATATCCTCACGTTCAAAAACAAATGCCCATGGAACATCAGTTGCTTTGCCAATGATTTCGGAGTTCATCAGGTTGGCCAGGCGGATGAAGCAAGCAGTGATGGGTGTTGCCACTGCTATCATGTCGAGCACATCTATGTAGTTGAGCTTTGTTTTACGCACATAAAGCCAAAGAGCTATGATTAACCCGATGGTGCCTCCGTGACTGGCTAACCCTTCGTATCCCGTAAACTTCCATCCTCCTTGAGGCAGAAACTTGATAGGAAGCAGCATCTCAACAGGGCGGGAGAGATAATAATCCGGCTGATAGAACAAGCAATGTCCTAAGCGTGCTCCAAGCAGTATGCCGAAAAAGCAATAAAAGAAGAGTGGTTCGAACTTGTCTTCGCCAATCTTTTTGTCGCGAAACTGATAGTGAACTACGAGATAAGCCAGAAAGATGCCTACAGCCCATAATAGTCCATAGTACCTGATGGAGATGCCGAAAAGCCTGAATAGTTCCGGATCCGGATTCCAATTGATTGTAGCAAGAAGATGATTCATACTTGTTTTTCTTTCGTTTCGTTTAATTTTCTGATAACTCTAGCGGGATTTCCTACCGCAAGAGAGTCGGCAGGGATATCTTTTGTCACCACAGATCCGGCACCAATCACGGTTCGATCTCCGATGGTTACTCCGGGACAGATGGTGGCGTGTCCGCCTATCCAGCAACGTTCGCCAATGGTGACCGGCTTGCAGTCTTCCCATTTATCTCGTTCATCGGCTTCGAGGGGATGCTGAGCGGTGTATATGTGTACTCCGGGTGCTATCATTGTATGCGCTCCGATGGTGACTTTCGCACCATCCAGAATCACAGCCCCAAAGTTTATGAATACTTTGTCGCCGGCATAAATGTGATCGCCGTAATCGCAATAGAAAGGAGGCTCAACATGTAGATTTTTGGCAGAATTCGGGAAAAGTTCATTGGTTACGTCTTGAAACTTGTCCGTGTAATACTCCGTAACATTTAGTTTGTGGAGTGTTCTTTTTACTTTGGTACGTATATCTACCATTTCCTTGCTGTGGGCATTGTAGTGTTCACCCGCAAACATTTTTGCCTTTTCTGATTCTCCTTTATCCATCGTTTTATTTTCTGAATTTCTGAGCAATATCTCTGTATGTAGGCATCTCAACGCCTTGCTCTTCGCCTACTGTTATCATGTTGAAGAGCAATTCCTGTACTTCCGATTCGTGTCCGCGTTCTATGTCTTTTTGCATGGAAGCGGTACTTTCCGGGGCCAATTTGTCTATAACCTTGAGGTTGTAGGCTACTAAATCTTCATTGAATGAGATACCTAGTTTAGCACCCAGAGCCGCACTTTCTTTGGATAGACTGATGAAAGTATCGCGTATTTTGCCTTCTTTCTGAACTTCGCCCATCGGTACGTCATAGTAAGCTCCGGTACATGCCATGGCCGATATGAAGGACCATTTAATGAATGTGTCCCGATTGATGTCGGGTGATATTTCGGCTTTAAGGCCACTCTCTTGCAGATCTTTCTGTACTGTTTCCAATAGCTCTTGTGCTACATCGGTTCCTTTGTGCGCGCCAAATACAAGACGAAAGATGCTTCCCATTTGGGTTACTTCTCCGGGAGCAGAGATAAAGCCCACTATGTAAATGCATCCATCCAATACGGTTACTTCGGGTACAAGACGCTGTATTTTAGGTCCCGTGCCGTAAGCGTTGAGTATGGGAATCACAATGGTATCTTTGTGAGCGGCTCTGGCTATCAGGCTGATGATGGAATCAACAGAATAACCTTTGACGCAAACAAATATTACGTCGGCTTTTCCATTGTATTCTTCTGCCGTGCAGGCCGTCATGGGAATATTGTGTTTACCTTTCAAGCCTGATTTAAGCCTTAACCCTTCGCTCTGTATAGCCGCAAGTTGTTCTCCCCGGGCTATGCAAGTTACTTCTTTTCCTGCCAGCCATAAGAAAGCAGCTATGTTGCCGCCTACTCCTCCGGTTCCTACTATCAGATAGCGTAGTCTTTTTTTCTTTATACTTCCGCAATAAGAACAATGTTCTTCTTGCTTCGTCTCATCCATTATTTTAGTCATATTCTTTTGTTTTTTTATCTTTATGCTTGCTCTTTCTTTTTCTGATATGCAGAGCCTGTTTTATTTTCTGCATGTCTTTTTCAAAGTTAAGAGTGGCTTTAAACTTAATCAATGAACAGCTTCAATGGGCGAAAGATGATTTCGGTAAACAGGAAAAAAGTATTTCAACTATACGTTGAAACGGAAATGCATGATGTCTCCGTCTTCAGCTACGTACTCTTTTCCTTCCACATTGAGCTTCCCGGCCTCGCGAACAGCTGCCTCGGAGCCATATTTTATAAAATCGTTGTATTTGATAACTTCGGCGCGAATGAAACCTTTTTCAAAGTCGGTGTGAATCACAGCTGCACACTGAGGTGCTTTGCTGCCTTTTAGATAGGTCCATGCGCGGACTTCCTGCACACCGGCGGTGAAGTATGTTTCCAGGTTGAGCAATTTATAGGCGGCTTTGATTAAGCGTGCCACACCCGATTCTGTCAGGCCTATTTCGCTGAGAAACATTTCGCGTTCTTCATACGTTTCGAATTCGGCTATTTCCGATTCTATTTTGGCTGCTACGACAAGTATATCGGCATTCTCATCTTTCACCGCTTCACGGATCATCTCTACATATTTATTTCCGCTTACGGCGCTTTTCTCGTCCACATTGCACACGTAGAGCACCGGTTTACTGGTCAACAAAAAGAGTTCTTTTGCTATTTTCTGTTCGTCTTTCGTCTCGAATTCTACTGTGCGGGCCGATTTGCCTTGTTCCAGAGCTTCTTTATATCGGCTTAACACCTCATAGGTTTGCTTGGCAACTTTGTCACCACCTGTCTGAGCCTGTTTCTGCACTTTCTGCATGCGGCTTTCTATGGTGTCGAGGTCTTTCAATTGCAGTTCGTAATCAATGATTTCTTTGTCGCGAACGGGGTTTACGCTACCGTCAACGTGCGTCACGTTATCATCATCAAAACAACGCAGTACGTGCAAGATCGCATCCGTTTCACGAATGTTGGCTAAGAATTTATTGCCAAGACCTTCACCTTTGCTTGCACCCTTTACCAGTCCGGCAATGTCTACAATTTCTACCGTAGTAGGGACAATGCGTTGCGGATTCACCAACTCAGAAAGCTTGTTTAAACGTTCGTCGGGGACGGTTATTACACCCACATTCGGTTCTATCGTACAGAAAGGAAAATTTGCAGCCTGTGCCTTAGCATTCGACAAGCAATTGAAAAGAGTCGATTTACCTACATTCGGTAACCCGACTATACCACATTGTAAAGCCATTATTATTTAATTATTCTTTTATTTTAAGCGTATAACGAGGCAAAAGTACAAATTATTCGGGGTAATGCAAAGAATATCGTCATAGTTCCTGATAAAAGGGTAGGGTAATGCTCTCTTTTATACAATTCTGTTACGCATCAACAAGCTTTGCCCGAACATAATCTTGAGCAGAAGTTTTGTTTTTAGGTGAATTGAAGTTCATGGAAGGGGGTGTTTCTATGAGAGGATAGATTCTTACAAATTCATTCAGATGAGCGTTTTGAGCTGCTTTTTGTCAAGGGATGATTTATTCATTCTTAACTCTTGCATGGAACTAGCACTCATTTTTAGAGCGATAGAGTAGTGGAAAGATATTCTTATTGATATTTTTCTGAAAGACGGTGGCATTTTTGAAAAGTGCAACCGTCTTTTCGATGAAGTGCAACCGTCTTTGGGGGCAACTGCACGGTTCTCTTTCTTAATCTGCACGGTTCAGTTGCTTGCTGACGAGGGTCGTTTGGTCTGTTGTGAGGTCTTTACAAAAAAAGAGGATACTTGCAAGCACCCTCTTTCTATCTCAGTTTAATCTGAATCTATTTTATTATTACGTTTACAAATATACTACATTTGAGATCGAATGTCAAGTGTTTATTGGAAAATAATTCTTTCTGTTTCACGTGGCACAAAAAAGGCCGGGAGTAAAGTCCGGCCTTTTTTAGAGATTTCTGAAAGCAGGCGAGGAGAGAGGGTGCGTTGAGCCCTTATTTCCATATCCACCTGCTTACTTCATGTTAATGTTAGGTTAATTAGAGAGCGTTTTGTTTTTAATTAGGTTTAACTGATTTACGTATTAATGATTTACTGATTGATTATAATTTTGGGGCTTCCATGACAACTGTCATTTCAGGGACCAATATGTATTCAGCTTTTTTATTGTTCCATTTATAATATTCAGTCGTTACGTTTGCACCTTCATATTTGTAGCGGATGCATAAGTCATTTTCCCAACTGTTTTTGATGTTACTCCACTTCATCGTCTCATTTTGGATCATTCTCTTTTGTGCGTCATACGCATAATTATATTTGATGTAATTGGACAAACTTTCGCCATCTTGCTTATAAACAGTCTGCCCGATGAGAAGACCATCTTTTTGCTCAGAATTGTAGATCAGGTTATTGTCGTTCCTTGCAGAAACGCTCAAAGTACATGCCATGGTAATGACTGATAGTACTACTGTTTTTAAAAATACTTTTGTTTTCATGATCGTACGTTGTTTAGGTTGATTATATCATATATCTACTAGTTGTATTGAAATACACTGCAAATATAGATATTGATCTGACATAAATGAATTAATATGCCGAAATTATTCTTAATATGATATTGTGCATATTGCTTATTGATTCCATAATGGCAATATAAATGGATAATAAATATCCGGTAATATTGCTTTATCGGGGTGGAGTGAGCAGTAAGTATTCTAAGTGATTACTTTGGTTGCTTTTTGCAAGGAAGTTAAATAAAGTTATAGGAATGATGCTTCTTGTTCTTGTAATATTCACCTTAGGAAAGCCTCTCTTTTATAGACCTTTTTTAGTTCAATTGGCTTTTTTTTATTATTGGGGGCTAGTCCTTCTTTATTAAATTCAGGAGAAGAAAGATAGTGTAATTTGTAGCTAGTAATCTCTAGCTTATAGTTTTGTATGCCCTAACAATATGCGTAAAAAGGCATTTACACATATTGCTAGGGCATATTACTTTAGATGATAGCCACTTAGTTATTGTGACTTATGATGAAGAAATATAAAGCGAGGGGTTAATATCTTAAATCTAAATGCTTTTTCAATGTGCTTCAAGCCAGTTCTTCCCCCATCCGCAATCTGCTTTTAGTGGTACATGCATCAGATACGCTTTTTCCATTTCTTCGATCACAATCTGTTGCACATACTCTTTTTCCTCGAGTGGCACGCTGAAGTTCAACTCATCATGCACCTGTAGAATCATTTTCGCTTTCAGTTTTTCGGCTCTGAATCGTTTGTAGATATGGGCCATGGCTACTTTAATGATGTCGGCGGCGCTTCCTTGTATAGGGGCGTTAATGGCATTTCGCTCTGCATACCCTCTTACAACAGCATTTCTCGAATTGATATCCGGTAAAAAACGTTTTCGGTGAAACATCGTTTCCACGTATCCCTTCTCTCTGGCCACTTCTATACTCTTTTCCATGTATGTTTTCACTTGTGGATAGGTGGCGAAGTACCCATCAATCAATTCTTTAGCCTCTTTTCGATCCACATTCATTCGCTCTGCCAATCCAAATACAGAAATACCGTAAATAATGCCGAAGTTCGCCGTTTTAGCTTTGCGGCGCATGTCAGAGTTTACCTCTTTAATATCTATTTTATAAATCTTGGCGGCAGTGGCAGAGTGGATGTCATATCCGCTGAGGAAGGCATCAATCATGTTTTTATCTTCACTTAGATGTGCCATGATGCGTAGTTCTATCTGTGAATAATCCGCAGAGAAAAACAGACAATCATCATCTGGGATAAAGGCTTTGCGTATCTCCTTTCCATCTTCATCACGAATCGGAATGTTTTGCAAATTTGGATTACTGGAACTCAATCTTCCGGTGGAGGTCACTGTTTGATTAAATGATGTGTGCACTCTTCCCGTTTTGGGGTTAATAAGGAGTGGGAGGGCATCAACGTAGGTACCGAGTAATTTCTTTAACCCCCTGTAATCGAGTATTTTTTCTACAATTTCGTGCTTATGGCGCATACTTTCAAGTACTTCTTCGGACGTTACATATTGTCCGGTTTTTGTTTTCTTGGCTTTGTCCATAATCTTTAGTCGGTCGAACAATATCTCACCTACTTGTTTGGGCGAGGCAATGTTGAATTCCTGTCCTGCTAGTTGGTATATCTCCTGTTCAATAGTGAGCAATCTTTTGGTAAAGTGTTCGGACGTTTGCTTCAAGGCATCCGTGTCCAGGCGAACACCATTACTTTCAATATCCACCAAAACAGGAACAAGCGGCATTTCAATTCCATAAAACAATTCTTCCGCATCGTTTGCTTTGAGTTCTTTCTCCAGAATGTTTTTTAGTTTGAGTGTCACGTCGGCATCTTCGCATGCATAGAGATAAACTTCTTCGGGAGAAAGGTCGCGCATGTTTTTTTGGTTCTTTCCTTTTGCTCCAATTAATTCGTCGATGTGTACTGTTTGATAGTGCAGGTAGATTTCCGCCATATAATCCATGCCATGTCTCAACTCCGGTTGAAGAATATAATGAGCCACCATTGTGTCGAAGAGTTTTCCTTTTATCTCAATATCATAATTTTGGAGTACCAACATGTCGTACTTGATATTTTGTCCTACTTTTAATGATTGCTCATTTTCGAAGAGCGGGCGGAACTCATTCACAATCTTTAACGCTTCTTCCCGATCAGCAGGTACTGGTACATAAAATGCTTGATTCTCCACATAGCTAAAGCTCATTCCGACCAGTTCCGCCTCCATTGGGTCTGTTCCGGTAGTCTCCGTATCTAATGAGAGAATTTCTATTGTCAGCAACTTTTGAATTAATAGATGCCTTTTCTCCTGATTATCAATGAGTTGATAGTCCACAATTGAAAGATCTAAACGCTCTAGATTCGTTTTAAATTCCTCAACTGCATCATTGGGCGTAAAAACGTCAAAGAGATTGCCTTGAATAGGAGCATTCGGAGCTTCTTGCGACTTGCTTCTTTTGGACGATGAATTTGCTTCGCTACTTGTCCCAATCTTTTGCCCCTCTTTTTTGAAGACCCGATCAATCAATGTTCGAAATTCCATTTCCTCGAAAATTTTTCGGAGAGACTCTTCGTCTGCTTGTTCCCGAATGAGTGCATCCATCTCGAGTGCGATAGGAACATCTATTTTTATGGTAGCTAGAAATTTGGAGAAAGTGATCATCTCTTTGTTTGCTTCCACTTTTGTTTTTATTGCCCCCTTTAGTTGATCGGTATTTGCTAAAAGGTTTTCGATGCTTCCAAATTCGGCAATTAGTTTCTGGGCGGTTTTTTCACCCACGCCCGGGCATCCGGGAATGTTATCAGAGGAGTCGCCCATCAGCCCAAGCATGTCGATTACTTGTGCCGGCGACTGAATATCAAATTTTGCTTTTATCTGTTCAATGCCCATTACTTCGAACTCTTTGTCACCATATTTGGGGCGATACATAAATACATTCTCTGTAACGAGCTGTCCATAATCTTTATCAGGGGTCATCATGTAAGTGGTGATTCCCTGCTTTCCGGCTTCAGTGGCAAGTGTACCTATTACGTCGTCGGCTTCAAAACCCGCAACTTCAAGAATTGGTATTTTGTATGCACGAATAATCTCTTTAATGATTGGCACAGAGAGTCGGATGGCTTCCGGAGTTTCTTCTCGTTGAGCCTTGTATTGCTCATAAGCTTCGTGACGGAAAGTAGGTCCGGCCGGATCAAAAGCTACACCAATGTGTGTGGGTTGTTCTTTCTTTAGCACATCTTCAAGTGTATTAACAAAACCAAGTACTGCAGATGTGTTGAATCCTTTCGAATTTATCCGTGGATTTTTTATGAATGCATAGTATGCTCTGTATATAAGTGCGTAAGCATCTAATAGGAAAAGTTTGCTATTTTTGTTCATCTTTAAGAGTTTTTTCATGGTAAAAGTACAAAAAAATACCGTATTAATTGTTTTATTATTACTTTTGTAGCCAAATAGTGTTCTTATGGATGGCTTATCTCTTATAAAATTCCCAATTATCGATGAACTGGTGGATTTCAAAAATCTATTTGATCATTCATTGTCTAGTTCGAATCCTTTGCTTGCCGGCGTTATTGAGCACTTGCGACAGAGGAATGGGAAGATGATGCGCCCTATTTTGGTGTTACTTGTTGCCAAACTTTATGGGGAGATTAAGCCCGTAACTCTGCATGCTGCGGTTTCATTAGAGCTGCTCCATACGGCTAGTTTAGTGCACGATGATGTGGTGGATGAGAGTACTGAGCGTCGGGGTCAGCTTTCTGTTAATGCTATTTTCAATAACAAGGTAGCCGTTCTTACCGGAGATTATCTGCTTGCTACTTGTCTGGTTCAGGCCGGAAAGACAATGAATCACGAAATTATTGACGTCATATCTAAACTTGGACAAGACTTGTCTGAGGGCGAATTGCTACAATTATCCAACGTTAGTAATCCTATCTTTTCAGAGAGAATTTACTTTGATGTGATTCGTAAAAAAACAGCTGCATTGTTTGCTACTTGCACCAAAGCTGCTGCGCTTTCGGTAGATGCAGATTTAACTAAGACAGAATATGCCCGTCTTTTGGGTGAGTATATTGGTGTTTGTTTTCAGATCAAAGACGATATCTTCGACTATTCCGATAGTAGAGAAATAGGCAAGCCTACAGGTAATGACATGCTTGAAGGAAAACTGACTCTTCCTGTTATTTATGCGTTGAATAACACTGAGAATGAGGAGGCTAGGGGACTGGCGGTAAAGGTAAAAAGCGGTGTTGCTACTACCGATGAGATAGCCGATTTGATTGCTTTCACTAAAGCAAGCGGAGGCATTGAATATGCTCAAAATGTGATGTTTGAATATAAGCAAAAGGCCTTGGATCTACTAGCTCAATTGCCCGATTCCGCTGTGAAAACTTCTCTGCAGGCCTATCTTGATTATGTTGTAGATAGGCACAAATAAAAATGTCGTGTCATCTGCTTTTACTTACAGATAACACGATATAAGTTCTTAGATTCTTCTATTTTGTTAGAAAAAATTTATCTCTTCTCCTTTTATTTCAGATAGCAATAGGTTTGCCAGACGGCTTGTTCCCAAGCGGAAGAGTTTGTTGTTTAACCATTCTTCACCCAATGTTTCTTTTACGATGGTGTAGTAAACTAAAGCGTCATTCACACTGTTGATCCCTCCCGCAGGTTTAAATCCAATCTTACTTCCTGTTTCTTGGTAGTATTCTTTGATTGCCTGGCACATAACCAATGCTGCTTCCGGAGTGGCGGCGGGTTGCTGTTTTCCGGTGGATGTTTTGATGAAGTCGGCACCTGAATAAATGGATAGAATGGAAGCTTTCTTTATGTTGGAGGCGCTACCCAAAGCACCCGTTTCAAGAATCACTTTCAGATGTTTATCTTTACATGTATCTTTGATTTCTTGTATTTCTTCACACATGGTTTCATAGTCCCCGCTTAAGAACTTGCCAACAGAAATGACAACATCTATTTCATCGGCACCTTCCATGATCGCCATCGCTGTCTCGGCAATCTTTATCTCAATAAACGTTTGAGAAGAGGGGAATCCAGCTGACACACAGGCAATATTTACGTTCTCTATTTCCAATGTATCTTTTACAACTTGAGCAAAATTAGGATATACGCAGATAGCTGCGACGTTCTTTAATTCAGCAAATTCTTCATCGAACTTGTTTACTTTTTCCGTGAATTTCATCACGCTTTCGTCGCTGTCACTGCTGTTTAGTGTAGTCAAATCGATACAGTTAAACAGCAATTTCTTCACCTCTTCCGTGTTGTTTTGCGGAAGTTTTTTCTCTATTAAGGTTGCTACTTGCACCTTGATATCGGCATCATTCAGATTTGTATTGTACTTACCCAGTGCGGCATCATACTTACTCGGGACTATTTCATTCTTTTCCATCGTCGCTTAATTTGGGGTTGTTTATATGTCTTTTATTATCTCTATTCGTTTTCTTTTCCAGGTTACGGACAAATGCCTCTGTCAGGTCCACGCCTGTTTGGTTGGCAATGCAAAGGAGCACCCACAGCACATCTGTCAGTTCATCGGCAATATTGTCTTTTTCGCCCTCTTTGAAAGACTGGTCACCATATTTTCGTGCCATAATTCGTGCCAATTCTCCTACTTCTTCTGTTAGTATAGCCATGTTGGTCAGTTCGCTGAAGTAACGCACTCCATACGTTTTGATCCATTGATCTACTTGTTTTTGAGCTTCTTCCAATGTCATTATTCCTTGTTTTTTGTGTCCATACAGATGGTTACGGGTCCATCGTTTAGCAATTCCACTTTCATGTCAGCACCAAATTCTCCCGTCCCTATTTCTTTGCCAAGCGTCGCACTAAGCTCTTTGCAAAATGCCTCGTATAGCGGGACGGATATCTCGTGTTTGGCCGCCTTAATATACGAAGGGCGGTTGCCTTTTTTTGTGGATGCATGCAAAGTAAACTGGCTAATTACCAGTATGTTGCCCTCTATATCGGATACCGATTTATTCATTATTCCCATTTCGTCATCGAAGATGCGCAGATTTACAATCTTCTTGCAAAGCCATTCAACATCTTCCTTTCCGTCAGCTTCTTCGATGCCTAGGAAGACCAGTAATCCTTTCTCTATTGCCGATTTGCACACACCGTTTATGGTGACTGAGGCGTGAGTAACACGCTGTATAACTACTCTCATTTTTGTTCTTTTTCTCTATAGGAAGGCAAAAATACGAATAAAAAGAGAATAGCTGTGTCGTTTTGATGATTTATTTCCCGGTGGTGGGAGTATTGAAGTAGTCGTTTATCACCTTTGTTTTTGCTTCGCCGATAACTGCTGTTAACTCCGTTTCGGATGCTTCGCGAATGCGTTTCAGGCTCTTAAACTCTTTCAGCAACAAACTTTTGGTTTTCTCGCCAATCCCCTTTATTTCATCGAGGGCAGAGGCCACTTGTCGTTTGCTGCGCTTGTCTCTATGGAAAGTGATAGCAAAGCGATGCACCTCATCCTGTATCTGTTCCAGTAGGCGGAATAGGGGTGTTCCCTGTTTTAGTCCAATGGTTTGGGGTGGAAAGCCAAAAAGTAGCTCTGAAGTACGGTGTTTTCTGTCTTTTGCAAGTCCGGCTATAGGAATGTTTACTCCAATCTCTTCCAAAGCTTGTCTAACAGACTCCATTTGCCCTTTTCCTCCGTCGGTAATCACCAGGTCGGGCAGACTCGCTTCTTCTTCTATAGCGCGCTGATATCGCCTCTTAACCACCTCTTTCATGGAGGCATAGTCATCGGCACCCACAACCGTTTTAATGTTGTATTTCCGATAATCATTCTTTGATGGTTTGGCTTTCTTGAAGACTACACAAGCAGCCACTGCGTCCGTTCCCTGAATATTAGAGTTATCAAAACACTCTATATGCAAAGGTGGTTTTTCAAGATGTAATTCTTGCTGAATCTCCTTCATTAATCGCATGCTTCTTTGTTCCGGATTCAGCTTCTCGGACTGCTTCATGCGGTCGGCCTTGTATTGCTTTACGTTGAGTAGTGATAAATCGAGTAACTTCTTCTTGTCGCCACGTTGTGGTATAGTGAAAACGACGTCTTTTAGCTCCATTTCCAAGTCGAAAGGAACGATGATTTCACGAGAGAGACTTTTATAACGCTCTCTCATTTCAATGATTCCCAGCGAAAGAAGCTCTTCCTTTGTTTCATTGAGTTTCTTTTTATACTCAAAAGTAAAAGCTTGATTTATGGCACCGTTGGTAATATGTAGATAGTTGATGAAAGCCGATTTTTCGCCATCTTCTTCGATGGAAAAGACATCGATATTGTGCAGTACCGAGCTCACAACTTCAGATTTAGCCCGATAACTTTCCACCAAGTCATACTTCTTTTTTAGGATGTGGGCCTCTTCAAATTTCAACTCGGCAGCCAATTCCTGCATTCGCTGGAGCAGCGTCCGGCTAATCTCTTGCGTGTTCCCCTTTAATATCTCTTTTATCTCGCTAATGTTTTTCATGTATTCATCGTGAGATTGCAGGCCAACGCACGGGCCGGCACAGTTCTTGATATGATATTCCAGACAAACATTGAACTTGCCCGACCGAATATTCTCCGGCGTAAGGTTCAGGTGGCAAGTGCGTAGGGGATATAGATGCTTGATAAGATCCAATAAGGCATACATAGAAGGTACGTGACTATATGGGCCGTAGTAAGAAGAGCCGTTGCGGATAATTTTTCTTGTTTTGAAAATCCGTGGGAAGTACTCATTCTGTACGCAGATAGAAGGATACGTTTTATCATCCTTCAGCAATACGTTGTAGCGTGGCTTGTATTTCTTGATCAGGTTATTCTCCAGCAACAGTGCATCCTCTTCGGAGTTAACCACAATATATCTGATATCGGCTATTTTGCCCACCAATACCCGCGTCTTTCCGGGCTCATGCTCTTTGCTAAAATACGAATAGACCCTTCTTTTTAAATTTTTAGCCTTTCCTACATATATAATGGTGCCTTCGGCATTCAAATATTGATAAATGCCGGGTCCTTCGGGCAAGTTTTGCACAATGCCTTTCAGATATTCTCCCGTTTTGAGTTCCTCTGGTTCCATTCTATATTTTCTCTCGCAAAAATAGGGTTATTATTAAGAAAGCTCTGCCCGTCCTCAGTTTTCGTTCCGATTCGCGTGCAGAGCTTTATGCTTTGGGATATTACAAGCTTAGTACGGACTCTACCTCAATATCCTTATCGAACAATTCCTTCCCTTTAAGGTCTTTTAGTTCTATGATGAAGTTCACGTATATCTTTTTGGGATGGAGCCTTTTTACCAATTCGCATGCAGCTTTCATTGTTCCACCGGTAGCTAAGAGATCATCATGGAGTAGCACCACATCGTTCTCATTCAATGCATCTTTATGTATTTGAACTGTGTCTGTGCCATATTCTTTGTCGTAGCTTTCTTCGATTGTTTCTGCAGGAAGTTTGCCCGGCTTACGAATGGGGACAAATCCGGCACCTAATCTTGTGGCAAGAATAGGGCCCATAATGAACCCTCTCGATTCAATACCAACCACTTGCGTTATTCCTTTGTCCTTATACATTTCGTACATCATGTCCGAAAGGAGCTGCAAGCACTCCGAATCTTTAAATAGAGTAGTCACGTCTCTAAATTGAATTCCCGGAATTGGGAAATCGGGAATACATCTGATGCTTTCAATCAGCTTTTCTTTGCTCATAATCAATTATTTAATTCAATTCTTTAAATGCATTGTTTCACGTGAAACGGAAGCTCTAACGCCCTGATAATACCAATAGTACATTGATGTCGCTGGGAGATACTCCGGGTATTCTGCTCGCTTGTGCTATCGTTTCCGGGTCTATCTTGATAAGCTTCTGTCGTGCTTCAGTTGACAGTGATCGAATACCATCATAATCAAATTTGCCTCTGATCTTTATGGTTTCCAAGCGAGCCAATTTGTTTGCGATCATTCGCTCACGTTCTATATAACCCTGATACTTTATTTGTATTTCGGCAGCCTCTATGATTTCTTCTCTTCTGTTCTTTTCGATTTCATCGAGTATCTGTTTGAATGCAGGCACGTGGTTGGCAATGTTCTCTATCGTTATCTGTGGGCGATTGATTAAATCAATCAATTTGCATCCATGCTTCATAGGAGTAGTTCCCAACGTTTCGAGAGCATCATTAATAAGTGCCGCTTTTATCGAATAATCTTTGGAAAATTCGATGATGCGCTTTATTGCTTCACGCTTACTTTTCATTAGCTCATATCGGTCTTCTTTCACTAAGCCAAGTTTCCATGCCTTTTCCGTCAATCGCATATCTGCATCATCCATACGAAGCAGAATGCGATACTCTGCTCTTGAGGTAAACATACGGTAGGGTTCGTCTACGCCTTTAGTTACTAAGTCGTCGATTAATACGCCGATATATGCTTCGTCTCTTGCTAAAGTGAATGGCTCTCCACCGTGACAATTGATATGTGCATTGATGCCGGCAATCAATCCCTGACCTCCTGCTTCCTCGTAACCAGTGGTACCATTTACCTGTCCGGCAAAGAATAGATTTTTAATAATCTTCGATTCCAACGAATGTTTGAGCTGGGTCGGGTCGAAGTAATCATATTCGATGGCGTATCCCGGTCGATATATTTCCAGATTTCTGAAGGCCGGTATCTTTTTCAATGCAGCGATTTGAGTCTCTAGCGGCAGAGAGGAGGAGAATCCGTTTAGATAGAGTTCTTGCGTTGTTTCTCCTTCCGGTTCAAGAAACAACTGATGCTGTTCTTTATCGGGGAAGGTCACAATCTTGGTTTCAATGCTTGGGCAATAGCGGGGCCCTATGCTTTGTATCTGTCCGTTGAAAAGGGGCGATTCTGCTAATCCTTCGCGAAGCACACGGTGTACTTCTTCGTTGGTGTAGCACGTCCAGCATTGCAGTTGTTTGAGATGCTGAGTACCATCGTTCATGAACGAAAACTTGTGGAAGTCGTTTTCTCCGTCTTGGGTAGACATTAGCTCAAAATCAACGCTTCTACCGTCTATACGCACAGGTGTTCCTGTCTTCATCCTTCCGGAACAGATGCCATTCTTTTCGATGGATTCGGTTAATTGTAGTGAAGGAGGTTCGGCCATCCTTCCTCCGGGTAATTGCGTTTTGCCTACGTGCATCAATCCATTGAGAAATGTACCCGCAGTGATCACCACACATTTTGCATAGAAAGTCACATCCCAGAATGTGGTTAATCCTATAATTTCTTCGTTTTCAACGATGATCTCCTTTACTGTGTCTTGCCAGATGCTGAGGTTAGGAGTGTTTTCCAATACCTCTCTCCAAGCCCAAATAAACTTGTTGCGGTCGCACTGAGCGCGAGGGCTCCACATGGCAGGCCCCTTTGAACGATTCAAAAGGCGAAACTGAATAGCCGTTTTGTCGGTTATCAGCCCCATATATCCTCCCAATGCATCTATTTCGCGGACTATTTGTCCTTTGGCAATGCCTCCAACGGCAGGGTTGCAGCTCATCTGAGCCACCTTATTCATATCCATAGTGATCAGGCAGGTCTTCGATCCTAAGTTGGCTGCAGCTACTGCTGCTTCACAACCTGCATGTCCGGCGCCTATCACGATTACATCATATTTAAAATCCATTGATTTACTGTTTATTAAAACGCTGCAAAGTTACATGTTTATTTCAGTATTACCATGCAGCCTGATTAAAAACAACAACAATCCCGCACCTCAGTTTGTTGCTTACGCTTCTTTCTGCACTTCTATTTTGCTGAAGATGCTGCTGTAAACGGAACAGTTGACTACAGAGATTATTTGTTTTAGAATCTTTTTGATGAAAAGACGATTTTCCCTGAAACTCTTCATTAAAGAAAGAGCTGTCTTATGAAATGCAGTGCCCTATTTTGTTTCTAGTGATGAAACTAAAGTTTTCGTCCGTTGAAACAAAAGATTTAATACGCTGAAACGATTGGTTTTAAAGTGTGAAAACAAAAGTTTTATAGCACATAAAACTAATGAAATGTACTTCCTTGGAAATGGTTGACTTTGATTTAATTTATTTGTATAAGTGGTTGACTAAAAAAACTACTAATCCTAAATAAGGTTGTCTTCTGATTAAGCTTATTGCTAAATTAAGTAGACTGAACTTTGTCTTATTACTGAAGTTAGTTGACCCTGAAGTTGTCTTTGACTTATACTGAAAATGGTTGTTACTATTAGAGGCTTGTTACTAAATAAGTTGTCATATACTATTGTTGTTTCCTAAAAAGGTTGTCAGTTTACATCCGTTGTTCCTAAAAAGGTTGTACTTTCCTGGAAAAAGACAAGATGTACTCTCAATCGAGATGCATTTGAGTGAAAAAGAGAAGGAGTTTGGGTAAAACGTGATAGTAAAGGGCCAAAGGTGATAGTAAAACAGCCCAAATCGTGGTAGACATATTTTACTATCACACTCTACAAGCGCTTACAGCAAGCAAATCTAGCGTTTTTGTGATAGATGTGATAGTAAAACGTGTTTTTTTCAGGGGAGGAAATGGATGCCTTTTATTAACATTTAACACTTCAAGAAATAAGAAAGCTATAGTTATTATACTATTCTTCTTTTTTTGCTTACTTTTGGCGGGCTAAAATAGTATTTGGGCAGAGCCGTTATAAATTCTATTTTTTATCTGTATCAAAATGTTCTGAAAAGACTGTATTTTTAACTAGAATAGATTGACTAAACGATGATTTCTTTTAATAAACCGTATTTTACGGGCATGGAGCTTTATTATATGCAACAGTGCATAGAAAACAAGCAAGCGAGTGGTAACGGATACTTCACGAAAAAATGCTCTTCTTTTTTTACTGAAATTTATAACAACAAGAGATGTTTGTTAACAACTTCATGCACTGATTCATTAGAAATGACTGGGCTATTGGCAAATATACATCCGGGTGATGAGGTTATTGTTCCCTCTTATACTTTTGTCACTTCTGCCCTTGCTTTTGTCAGAGAAGGAGCTACAATTGTTTTTGCGGATAGCCGAGCGGATAATCCTTGTATCGATGAAACAAAGATCGAAGAATTGATTACTGTCAGAACGAAAGCCATTGTTGTAGTGCATTATGCAGGAATAGCTTGTGATATGGATAATATTATGGCTATTGCTACCAAGTACAATCTTTTGGTGATAGAAGATGCTGCTCAAGCTATTGATAGTTACTATAAAGGCCGATTATTGGGAAGTATTGGTGACATGGCCGCTTTATCGTTTCATGAGACTAAGAACATACAGTGTGGTGAAGGTGGATTGTTAGTTGTTAACAATGATCGGTTTTCAAAAAGAGCCGACATTATTTGGGAGAAAGGCACTAACCGATCTGAGTTTTTTCGAGGGGAAGTGAATAAGTATGGCTGGAAAGATACTGGTTCTTCTTTTCTTCCTTGTGAATTTGTAGCGGCATGTCTGTGGGCACAATTAGAGGCTCTTGAAACCATACAGAAAAGGAGAAAGCAAATTTGGGACCTTTATCATGAAGGATTGCAGTCCATAAAAGACCGTTTCTTGAGTATACCTAATTATGCAACGAATAATGCACATCTGTTTTGCTTTCTTTGTGATTCTTTGGAAGAACGGAACAGAATGCTCAAATACCTTAGGGATAATAAAATTATGGCCTCTTTCCATTATTTATGTTTGCATAAAAGCGAATTTGTGAAAAAGCAGAGTTTTGCCTCTTTTGAGCTCTCTCTGCCTCATGCTGAACGTTACGCTGACTGTTTGGTGCGTTTGCCTCTTTATTATGAAATGGAAGACAAAGAAGTGGAGTATGTAGTTAATAAAATAGTTCGTTTTTATAAGCAATGATATATGATCTTACATTTGGTTAATGACGAAAAAATAATTAATAGAACGATTGATATTTTTGAGGTGGCATTCCCGGGAGAAAATCTCTTTATTGTTTTTCGTAAGGGAAATATCTCAATGGTTCGGAGCGGAATAAACATTATTCCTTATCGGAAATTTGATGTGGAAAAGTATAAAGAGCAGGCCACGTCTATCATTATCCATTTAATGACTGATCGTAAAATTCGTTTTATTAATCGGTATTTTCCGCATTTATCTACTATCTATTGGATAATGTGGGGATCTGATTCTTATAGTCGACTTTTTTACCCCAAGGGATTAAAGCTCATTGATACAGAAAGTCGATACTATAAGTCGCAGAGAATTCGTCGATTTTTTATTAGTCCAATTGACAAACTGGATGACCGGCTGAGAATTTTTCGTAGAATGCATTTTATACGTCAAAGGATACAATCTTTTGTCACTTCTACAATCGAAGACGATCATGACGTATTATTGAAATATTATCCTGATTTGAAGTGTAAATCTTGGGGCGAATTTTCCTATTATCCTATTGATCTTGTGATGGGTAATGAGGTAAAAGATGTGTGGGCAGAAGGCCCTAATATCCAGATAGGACATTGTGGAAGCCATACTAATAATCATGAATATGCATTCAGGATACTTTCAAAACTGGATATAGGCCATGCTAAAGTCATCGTACCACTTAGCTATGCAGGCAAAAAAGAATATAGAAGAGCGGTGATAGAGCAAGGACAGATGCTGTTTGGAGAATCTTTTATGCCTATAATGGACTTTTTACCCTTGGCTGATTATAATCGCTTGATGGCGAGCAGCAGTTTTGCGCTATATCCCAATTGGAGGCAAGAGGCTGTGGGTAATATTCTCGTCTCTTTGTATCTAGGTTCAAAAGTTTTCTTATCCAATCGTAATCCTATTTTAGAATGGGCCCGAAGACATGGATTTATCGTTTTCGAGCTTGAAAAAATAGACATTGGAGATTTGGAAATTCCACTTACTGAAAGGGATAGGTTGCATAATCGGAATATATTATTGCGTGACTTTGATAGTACAGCTCTCTATCGTATGATGCGGAATACTTTTTCTAATAGATAAAATAGTGTGAGTTGTGGTAAAGATCTTAATAGTACGTTTTTTTGTTACGGGTAAACCATTATCTTTGTGGCGAACCATTTTAATTGACAGTGAGACACGGACTGATTTTACTACTTGTATTCTTCACTGCCTCTTGTATAATAGGGGCTTGTAGTGAGGGAAACCATTCAAATCCTACTTTGATTAAGGTTGATTCTTTACTGTCTACCCAGCCTCATGAGGCATTGCGTATTCTTCAAGAAATAAAACCGACTTCCTTATCTTCCAGGGAAGAAAGAGCCTATTATGGTCTATTGCTGGTTCAGGCTACTGATAAAAGTGAACTCGCGCTATTGCCTTGCGATTCGTTAGTTGATATTGCTCTTGATTTTTACGATGGAGGAGTGAACAAGGCCAGAGCCCTGTTTTATAAAGGCCGGATATTAGTGAAGATGGGGCATGAGAAAGAAGCGATGGATTGTTATTATAAAGCTTTGCCTGAATTGGGAAATACCTATGTGGAAATCCGTATAAGAGGTATGATACATGAAGATTTGGGTGCTCTTTACCTTGATCAATGTTTATACAATAAAGCGTTGAACGAGCTTAATGCAGCCTTTAAGTATTATTCTTCTATTCAGGATAAAAAAGCGATGGTTAACGTTTCTAGTTTTATTTCCACAATTTATATAGCGCAAATGAAAAAGAAGAAGGCGCTATCTACATTGCATAGAATGCTGAAGTTATCATATCTAACGAATGATTCTCTTACTATTGGCTATACAATCCAAAACCTGAGTGGCTATTATAATTTTTTTGATGAGCTTGATTCTGCTTTAGCTTGTGCAAAAAAGGCCTTGAACTATTTCCCCGCAGGAAAAGACAGAAGTAAAACATTGTCTTTAATAGGGCGGGTCTATCTTCAGAAAGAACAAGTCGATTCTGCTAGGTTTTATTTGGAAAAAAGTGTTAATACGAAAGATATAAAAGCGAAAGCCATTACTTATGATGCTCTTGCTGAGCTGGAAGAAAATAGTGGTAATTATCGTGGTGCATTTGGGTATTTAGAAGAGTACTCAAATATAGTTGATTCTTTTTATTTTGCAGATAAATCTTCAGAGATAGAGCAATTGATCTACAAATATGATGCTGAGACAAGAGTTGCTAAGCACAAAGCAGAGATGCGACAAATTAATACTCTTATTGTGGCCGTTTCGGTGATAGCGATTCTTATTCTGGCATTGATTCTGCAACATGTAAGTCGTCGTAAAAAGGTAGCGAAACTTGTATATGAGCAGCAAGCGAAAAAGATGAAATATGAGATTGAGCATCTGCAAATGCGTATTAATGAGAATATTGACTTAATTGTCCATTTGCGGAGAGAGCAACAAGGTCATGAATCGGAAATAGTCCAAAAAGAACAAGAGATTAATGATCTATATTGTCGGAGAATGAATATGTGGAATCTGATGTTTCGCCAAACTGTCATTTATAAGAAGATAGAGAGACTGGATGCGGAAGAAGTGTCAAAGGAGAAAGAGGCTAAAGTGTTCACACTCTCGGAGCAACAAGCGTTGAAATCGGCCATTTTTGATATTTACCATGAATATATCACAGATTTGCGGCTCCGCTATCCTCGTCTAACGGAAGAGGATTTTCTTTATTCCTGCCTAAAGGAGGCAGGTTTGAAATCGCTCACCATTGCTCGCTGTTTTGGGCATTCAAGCAAGCAGGTGGCTAATCAAAGATTCTACCGTCTCAAGTTTAAAATGTCTTCTGAAGAGCAATTGTTATCGGACTAAAATGCAAACGTCTGATTATCAGGCATCTATAAAAAGAAGATGTTATCGGTAAAATTGTGTTTTCTCTTTTTTTTGGCTTAATTTTGCAGCACTAGGTTGTACCAAATTAAGTGATTATGAAAAATAAATCTTTTATCTTATTCTTGTTTTTAATCTTTCCATGCATAAATGTATTTTGCAAAGCTGAACCAGAAGTGGAGTATACATTACGGCAGAAGAAGAAAATTCTTTGGACTCAAGAACATGCTTCAACGAGAGCACCAGGACTAACCTTAACCGGTTATTTAGAAGATCAGTCGCTCTTTTTATCATTCAATCAATCTTTTAATGATGCCAGAGTAGTCATTCTAGATTCCGCGACGGGAAATGTCGTTTATGATAGTCGCATAACGGGGAACTCTCTCATTGTTCCATCCATTGATAAATCTTGCTCTACTCTTTATCTTGAAATAACGATTGGACAAATGAAGATTACAGGAGAAATTTATTTGGATTGAAGGTGATAGTTACTTTTTATAATAAGGCATTCGTCTGTTTGTTTGATAGCTGGGTTTTATCTAGACTAACTTAGCTTTTATAAATAGGATGTGTTGCTTTTGAGCACATCCTATTTACCTCTCGTCCTAAGGTTGAATATCTTGAGATTATTAATAAGATTAATTTTATCATTAAAAATTCGAATTGCGGGACTGCTAACCAACTGGTCTATTCCAGTAATTATTGTGAGATTGTGTTGTTCTTGTTATTTGTTGCAATAGCAGTAATGCTATTGATTTTTTCGATTTTTTGTAATTATTGGTTGTTTCTATATACGTTAGTAAAGCATTGTGTAGGTGTATTCCTCGCAATGCTTTATTTCATTTTGTGGCGGTATTGTACTAGGCTGTATTGGAAGGGATGAGAAAACGATGTATATTTGCTTCTCTAACGATGAATAGTGATAAACATAGAATGAATAATATGAAATCTGCAGTACTTTTGGTGACGATTGGAACGCCGGCTAGCTATAGCATTGGCGACGTAAGAAGATATCTCTCCCGTTTTCTGAATGATCCTTATGTGATCAATATACCATGGCTTTGGAGAAAGCTGCTGGTTAACCTAATAATTGTCCCGTTTAGAGCGCCTAAATCTGCTGCGAAATATCAGAAGATATGGACGAAAGATGGTTTTCCTCTTTATGTTTACTTGAAAATTGTTCGTGATCAGTTGGCTGATAGGATAGGGAGCGATGCGGATGTATGGTATGCTATGAGTTATGCTTCGCCGGATATTGAAGAGGTGCTTATGAAGATGGAGAATGAAGGGTATCAACAAATTACGGTTGTCCCTCTTTTCCCGAATTACGCCAATTCAACGACGGGAAGCATTTGCGATAGCGTCAATAAGGCTCTTAAGATTTGGAAGAAGGAACCACAGTTGAACTTCGTCGACTCTTATTATGATCATCCGCTTTTTCTTGATGCCTGGGTAGATAGGATAAAGAGGTATACGCCAGAGCATTATGATCATATTTTGTTTAGCTTTCACGGATTGCCACTAAGTCATCTACCCCAAAAAAGGCAAGTTGATAGAGGTGCAACAGAAGAAAAGCCTGATTACGATGATTATGAAGGAGTCTGTTACTACTTTACTAAGCTGATAGCAGAACGCTTAGGACTGAAAGAAAAACAATACTCAGTGGCTTTCCAATCGAGGATGTCTAAACGATGGTTGCGCCCGTTTACTGACCAAAAGTTGATCTCGTTGGCGGTAAAAAAGCAAAAGGTGCTGGTAGTACCTCTCTCTTTTGTGGCGGATTGTCTGGAGACGACGCTTGAGCTTGGTGAAGAATACAAAGAGATATTCTTAGCACATGGAGGCGAGAAATACCAGTTGGTAGATAGTCTTAATGATAGCCCTAAGTGGTTAGATGCACTGCAAAATATAGTGATGGAGAATTCCTCTTTCTAACGGTTGCTATGGTTTAGTATCTTACTTGAGCATAGCCAACGCTTTGTTTTCGGCAGCCTCCATAATTTCTCTTTCTCCCGGGCCTTTGTCATTGATGCCGCAAAGGTGTAGTATGCCGTGTATGATGGTTCGGTGCAGTTCGTCGTCATAGGCTGTATGAAACTGTTCGGAGTTCGTCTGTACAGTATCTAGGCTGATAAAAATGTCGCCCGATAGTCTGTTCCCTTCGCAATAATCGAACGTTATGATGTCCGTATAGTAATCATGCTTCAAATATTGGCGGTTAACTTCCAGAATTTTTTCATCGGAGCAGAATATATAGGCGATTTCACCTACTCTTTTCTCATACGAGGAGGCTACGGTCTTGATCCATTCGGTAGTCTCTTTTTTCTTTATGGCGGGCATTTTAATGTCCTCTGTTTGATAGGTTACGGCCATGATATTGGTTGTTTAATAGAAGAATACATAACTCATGATAATAGCGGCGATAATGCCCGCAAGGTCGGCAATGAGGCCACAGGTCACGGCATTACGAGTTTTGCTGATGCCCACACTGCCGAAGTAGACGGCAAGAATGTAAAAGGTAGTGTCCGATGCTCCGCGAACCACACAACTGGCTTTTCCAACGAAGGAATCAGCGCCGAATTGTTTCATGGTGTCGATCATCAATCCGTTGGCACCACTGCCGCTAAGCGACTTCATCAATGCGGTGGGCAATGCACCTACAAAACTGGTATCTAAACCACAGAATCCCACGACAGCTCCAATTCCATTGACAATAATATCCATAGCACCGGAAGTGCGAAAGACAGCAATACCCACCAGAAAGGCTACCAGATAAGGAATGATGCGCACAGCAGTGGTGAAACCTTCTTTGGCACCATCTACAAACGCATCGTACACGTTTATCTTTTTGCGCAGGCCGGAGGTGATGAAGCCGATGATTACAAGAAAGAGTATCACGTTAGCCACTAAGGTGGAGTAGGTGCCCATGTTATCACGAGAGAGTGTGACGAAGAAGTAGATGATAATTCCGAAAATGGAGCTCAATCCACCAAGGAAAATAAGCATGGCTTTATTGAGCAAATTGATACGTTGGAAAAAACTGACTACGAGTACTCCTGTGAGTGTGGAAACGAAAGTGCTTATTAAGATGGGAATGAAAATATCGGTTGGTTGGGCTGCTCCCATTTGAGCTCGGTAAACCATGATGCTGATGGGGATTAGCATGAGTCCCGAAGTATTAAGTACGAGAAACATGATCATCGAATTGGTTGCAGTATCTTTCTTCGGGTTCAGTTCCTGAAGTTCTTTCATGGCTTTCAATCCCATCGGGGTGGCGGCGTTATCGAGCCCCAGCATGTTGGCTGCAATATTCATGAAGATAGAGCCCATAACGGGATGTCCTTTAGGTATTTCGGGGAATAGTTTGCAAAAAACAGGGCTAAGCCAACGGGAGAGCGCATTGATCAGTCCGCTGTTTTCTCCTATCTTCATGATACCGAGCCAGAGAGACAGGATACCGGTTAGCCCCAAAGATACCTCGAAAGCCGTTTTTGACGAGTCAAAAGTGGAATTGATAATCTGTGTAAAGATCTCCGTATCCCCGAAAAAGATCAATTTCCCCAAAGCCACTATAAAGGCGATAACGAAGAACGCTACCCAAATGTAATTTAAAACCATAATACGCTCATTGAATTTCGCACAAAATTAGGAATATGTTTTCATTTATAACGGCTTTTTTATCTATTTTTGCCAAAACGTTCTTCTTTCTGTCTATCTTGATGCTTTATGCTAAGTTTTCCGGATAGAAAGTGGGCAGGTAAGACACGAAATAATTAATGGATGAGAGAGATGATAACAAAAGCAATCGAGATTCAAAACGAACTAGAACAATTTATTGATCCCGTGAAGCGGGAGTATCTGCCTAAGTTCTTTAAAACGGGCAAAGGCCAATATGGAGAAGGAGATAAATTCTTAGGCATTGTGGTGCCCATCACCCGTTTGGTAGCGAAGCAATATAAAAACGAGCCTTTTGAGGTTACAGCCGAATTACTGCAATCTGAGTGGCACGAATGTCGCCTCTGCGCCTTACTGATGTTGGTGGAGCGTTTTAAAAAGAGCGATGAAAAGGGGAGGAAACAGATTTATGAATTTTACCTTTCACAAACGAAACGAATTAATAACTGGGATTTGGTGGACTTGTCGGCTTCTTACATCGTTGGCGAATATTTGAAAGATAAATCGCGTGAAGATCTCTATCGGCTAGCTGCCAGTAGCTTACTCTGGGAGCAGCGCATTGCGGTGGTGGCCACAGCAGCACTTATCAGAAAGGATGATTTCATCGATATTCTTCGTTTGTCGGAGCTATTGCTTCAACACAAGCATGACTTGATGCAAAAAGCCATTGGCTGGATGCTGCGTGAGATGGGTAAACGTGATAAGGAACTCCTTGTACAGTTTTTGGAGAAGTTTAGCAAGGTGATGCCTCGCACCATGTTGCGCTATTCCATCGAAAAATTTACGGAAGAAGAGCGCCGCTACTTTATGCAGCGTTGAGTCGTATAAAAAACTGTGTTCATGTTTTTTGTCTCTCAATAGGGTTATCTGAAAATAATCATGTATTTTTGCCTTCCATTTAGCTACATGTATGGAAGAGGATTTTGATATACGAGAACATCAGCTCACTAGTAAGGAGCGAGATTATGAAAATGCTTTGCGACCGCTTAGTTTCGAGGACTTCAGCGGACAAGACAAGGTGGTGGATAATCTGCGCATCTTTGTGAAGGCTGCCCGTCTGCGGGGGGAGGCTTTGGATCATGTTCTTTTGCATGGTCCTCCCGGACTTGGTAAGACAACATTATCAAGCATTATAGCCAACGAACTGGGAGTGGGGTTTAAGATTTCCTCCGGTCCGGTACTCGATAAACCCGGTGATTTGGCCGGAGTACTCACTAGTCTGGAACCGAACGATGTACTCTTTATTGATGAGATTCACCGACTTTCGCCTGTGGTAGAAGAGTATTTGTATTCTGCCATGGAAGACTACCGGATAGATATTATGATTGATAAAGGCCCGTCGGCACGAAGCATTCAGATTGACTTAAGCCCCTTTACATTGGTGGGTGCAACCACCCGAAGCGGTTTGCTCACAGCTCCGCTACGTGCTCGTTTCGGTATTAATTTGCATTTAGAATATTATGATGATGATGTTTTGAGGAATATCATTCGTCGCTCGGCAGGTATACTTAATGTTCCTTGCTCTGTTCCTGCTGCCGGAGAGATTGCTTCCCGAAGCAGAGGTACGCCTCGTATTGCCAATGCGTTGCTAAGGCGTGTGCGCGACTTTGCACAAGTGAAAGGCACCGGATCTATAGATACCGAAATTGCCAACTTTTCGCTTGAAGCCCTGAATATAGATAAATATGGGCTTGATGAGGTTGATAACAAGATACTTTGCACGATTATAGATAAGTTTAAAGGCGGTCCTGTAGGGCTGACCACTATTGCTACAGCTTTGGGTGAAGACCCTGGTACGATAGAGGAGGTGTACGAACCGTTTCTTATCAAAGAAGGCTTTCTAAAACGTACTCCGCGCGGACGTGAAGTCACGGAGTTGGCTTATCAGCACTTAGGAAGAAGCCTTTATAACAGTAATGCAAAGACATTATTTGATTAAATAATATTTCGTAAATAAACTATGGCCGGATTAAAATCTTTGGCAAAAGATACTGCTATCTACGGATTGAGCAGCATCGTCGGACGTTTTCTGAACTATCTGTTGGTTCCTTTGTATACAATGAAGCTATCGGCAGCATCCGGTGGTTATGGCATTGTGACGAATGTGTATGCTATAACGGCGTTGTTGCTCGTGCTGCTTACTTATGGCATGGAAACGGGATTTTTCTATTTTGCCAATAAGAAAGATGAAGATCCGCTCAAAGTATATTCCACTTCTTTGATCTCGGTAGGAAGTACTTGTCTCATGTTTGTTCTCATCTGTATGTTATTTCTTTCGGACATCTCTTCCTTTTTGGGATATGCCAAGAACCCGGAATTTATATGGATGATGGCCGTTACGGTAGCTCTCGATTCTTTTCAGTGCATTCCTTTTGCTTACTTGCGGTTTAAGAAAAGACCCATTAAGTTTGCTGCCATCAAGATGCTGTTTATTGTTTCTAATATAACACTCAACCTTTTCTTTTTGCTACTTTGCCCGTGGCTGAATGCACATTATCCTTGGACGATCTCTTGGTTTTATGATCCTTCTTATCTGGTAGGCTATATTTTTATAGCGAATCTTATCTGTACCGGCTTACAGATGCTGGCTTTTATTCCTGAATTAACGGGATTCAAGTATATTTTCGACAAAGCGCTGATCAAGCGAATGCTTTCTTATTCTTTCCCTGTATTGATATTGGGCATTGCCGGAATATTGAATCAGACGATTGATAAGATGATTTATCCTTTCTTATTTGATAACCATAAAGAGGCGATGTCGCAATTAGGTGTCTATGGGGCGGTAAGCAAAATCGCCATGATCATGGCAATGTTTACCCAAGCTTTTCGTTATGCTTACGAGCCTTTTGTGTTTGGTAAAAACAAAGAAGGGGACAATCGGAAGATGTATGCTTCGGCCATGAAATATTTTATTATTTTTGCATTGTTGGCATTTCTTGTTGTAGCCTTTTATATGGACATCATGAAGCACATGATTAGTCCGGATTATTGGGTAGGCTTGAGTGTGGTGTCCATCCTGATGATAGCTGAGATATTTAAAGGCATTTACTTCAATTTGTCCTTTTGGTATAAGTTGATTGACGAAACCCGTTGGGGAGCCTACTTTTCAACGATAGGTTGCGGATTTATTGTGGTGTTGATTATCGTTTTTGTTCCAATCTACGGATACGTGGCTTGCGCATGGGCAGGGGTTGCAGGATATGGCATCATTACCTTGCTTTCGTATTTTGTAGGGCAGAAGAAATATCCGATTCGATACGACTTGAAAGGCATTGGTCAGTATGTGCTTCTTGCTGCTGTGCTTTATGCAGCTTCAGAATTGATTGTGATTGACAGTCTTATTATTAGATTGACTTTTCATACTGTATTATTAGTTGTTTTTCTTGCTTTCATCGTGAAAAAAGATCTTCCATTGAATCAAATCCCATTTATTAACCGATTAATAAAATGAAAAGTATGGATGCACCTGATCGAAAGGCATTTGCTATTAAGACATTTTTAAAAGAATATCTTGATTTGAGAAAAGACAAAGCTAATGAATTGGAAACAATTGAATCTATTCGTAGAGGAGTCGAATTTAAGGGTGCTAATCTTTGGATTCTTATCTTTGCCATTTTTATGGCTTCGCTTGGGTTGAATGTAAATTCTACAGCGGTGATTATTGGCGCTATGCTTATTTCTCCATTGATGGGCCCTATAATGGGAATTGGTTTGTCTGTGGGATTAAACGATTTTGATTTGATGAAGCGCTCGTTGAGGAGCTTTCTTGTTACAACAGCATTTAGCGTTGCCACTGCTACGCTTTTCTTTCTAATCTCTCCGATAGGTCAGGCACAATCAGAGTTATTGGCTCGAACTTCACCTACAATTTATGACGTTTTAATCGCACTCTTTGGTGGTATGGCTGGTGTTGTTGCTCTCTCCACCAGAGAAAAAGGGAATGTGATTCCCGGTGTAGCTATTGCTACGGCGCTTATGCCTCCGTTGTGTACGGCAGGATTCGGATTGGCAACCGGAAATCTGGTTTACTTTCTTGGTGCGTTTTACTTATACTTCATCAACTCTGTTTTTATCAGTCTGGCTACTTTTCTGGGAGTACGCGTGATGCATTTTCATCATAAAGAGTTTATTGATAAGGCGCGCGAGCGTACAGTGCGTCATTCCATTATATTAATTGTTCTGTTGACGATGTGTCCGGCCATTTATTTAACGTTCAATATCGTTAAGAGCACTCTTCTTGAACGAAGAGCCAATCATTTCATTACCGAACAGCTCAGTTTTCAGAACACTCAGGTGTTGGATCAGAAGATCTTGAATAGAGGAGATAGCACCGAAATTAGAGTGGTGTTGATCGGGGCAGATGTGCCTGAAGCTTCCATCTATATTGCTCGGAATAAGCTGAAAGATTATAATCTTAACAAGACCAAACTGACAGTAGTGCAAGGGGTAAACAACAGTACGGTGGATGTTTCGTCCATACGTGCCATGGTGATGGAGGATTTTTATAAAAACAGTGAGGAACAGTTAGTGAAGCAACAGCAAAAAATAGTTTCACTGGAGAAAAGCCTGGCAAGATATAAATCGTTCGATGAATTGGGGAAAAAGATTATTCCTGAGCTGAAAGTGCTCTATCCGTCAGTGAAGTCTCTCTCTTTGTCTCACGCCATAGAGACGCGTGTGGATTCTATGCGAACTGATACGATTACGCTGGCGGTGATGAAATTCTCGTCTAGGCCTAAAGAAGCGGAGAAAGCCAAAATAGCTCAATGGCTTAAAGCGCGCGTGGAAGCCAAAAAGCTACGATTAATAACGGAATAAAAGAATAGACTTAGAATTAATACCATCGATGAATGCTATGAATATAGAACCTGAATGCAAAGATACCTGGATGACTAGGTGCATCCTAACTGTCTGTCTTTCGAAAAAAGCCCTTTTGATTGCTTTACTTTTTTCTTTTCTGTTTGGCACAACCACGTATGCCCATGAAGGAATGTGGATGCTTGGAAATCTGAATAAGGAGACGCGTAAGGCGATGAGGGATTTGGGACTGAAAGTGCCGGCAGAGAAGCTCTATAACCCAGAAAAACCTTCTTTGAAGGATGCAGTGGTTAGTTTTGGAGGTTTTTGTTCGGGTGTTGTGGTATCTCAGGATGGATTAGTCTTTACGAATCATCATTGTGGCTTCGGAGCTATTCAGCAACATAGTTCGGTGGAGCATGATTTCCTGAAAGAAGGTTTTGTGGCTCGTAGTAGAGAGGAAGAGTTATCTAATCCGGAATTGTATGTTCGCTTCCTGTTGCGCACGGAGAACGTAACTAAGCGTGTGCTTGGGGCAGTAACTCCCGTCATGACCGAGGCTGACCGGCGAGTGGCAACCGATTCGGTGATGTTAGCCATACAGGAAGAGATTCATCTCAAAGATTCATCACTCGTGGGAATTGTCGATCCTTATTATGCAGGTAATGAGTTTTGGTTGTCTGTTTACCGCGATTTCAACGATGTTCGACTTGTCTTTTCTCCTCCTTCCTCGGTTGGAAAGTTCGGCTGGGATACGGACAATTGGGTGTGGCCGCGACATACGGGAGACTTTTCGGTGTTTCGTATCTATGCCGATAAGAATAATCATCCGGCAGACTATTCGCCTGATAACGTGCCTTATCGCCCTGATTATGTCGCACCTATTTCGCTCGATGGCTATAAGGAAGGTTCCTTTTGCATGACTCTGGGTTATCCGGGATCTACGGAGCGTTATCTCTCTTCGTTTGGTGTAGAGGAGATGATGCACGGAATGAATCAGGCAATGATTGATGTGCGTGGGGTGAAGCAGGCCATTTGGAAACGTGCGATGGATAAGAATGAGGGAATACGTATAAAGTATGCGGCAAAGTACGATGAAAGCTCTAATTATTGGAAGAATAGCATTGGAACAAATGAAGCGATTGTGAAACTAAAGGTACTTGAGAAGAAACGGCAAATGGAAAATTCATTGAAGCAATGGATTCAAAAGACTCCTCAGGAACGTGATTCATTGTTGCATCTGTTCTCTTCTTTGGAATTGAATTATAAGAACCGCAAGGAAACAAACCGTGCGATGGCTTATTTCGGTGAGTCTTTCATGAATGGTCCGGAACTGGTGCAGTTGGCTTTAGAAATTCTCAACTTTGATTTCGAAGCTGAAGAGAAATATGTTGTAGCCAAGATTAAGGGAGTGATGGAACGTTATGCCAATTTGGATCTTGACATTGACAAGGAGGTGTTTGTTGCCATGTTGAAGGAGTATCGCGCAAAGGTAGACAGTACGTATTTGCCTGAAATGTATCATACGATCTCAAAAGACTATGCCGGCAATGAACGTGCGTATGTAGACTCTCTTTATGCTCGCTCTGAGATCACTTCGCCCAGAGGACTTAAACGTTTTTTCGAGAGGGACACTACCTTCAATATCATGGATGATCCTGCGATCTCGCTGGGTATTGATCTTATCGTGAAATATTTCGAAATGAACCAATCCATCACGGCAGCTTCTGAAAATATCACTCATGACGAGCGTTTGTTTAATGCCGCAATACGGCGGATGTATGCTGACCGGAACTACTATTCGGATGCGAATTCGACCATGCGTCTCAGCTTTGGCACCGTGGGAGGATATTCTCCTATTGATGGGGTAGATTATGCCTATTACACTACCACAAAGGGGGTTCTTGAAAAGGCAAAAGCTCATCAGGGAGATAGTGATTTTGCCGTGGGTGCAGATGTGCTGTCATTGTTAGCTTCAAAAAATTTTGGGCGCTATGCCGATGAAAAGGGCGATATGAAAGTATGCTTTATCTCGAATAATGATATTACAGGTGGAAATTCGGGGAGTGCCATGTTCAACGATAAAGGTGAATTGTTGGGACTTGCTTTTGATGGAAATTGGGAGGCAATGAGTGGTGACATTATCTTTGAACCGCAGTTGCAACGTTGTGTAGGTGTGGATGTGCGATACATTCTCTTTATAATCGATAAATATGCCAAAGCAACAAACTTGATGAAAGAGTTTGTGCTTCCTTCCAAATAGTGATTAATAACATATATTTTGCTGCAACAATCTGTCTTTGTTAGGGGTTGTTATACTTGTCGCACAGGGTCACGTACTGTGGTGGTCAGCTGTGTGCGTTATTATTTAATCATTTTAAAGAAGAAAGTTGCTTATGAAAATTCACGAGTATCAAGCCAAAGATCTTTTTTCGACCTATGGCATTCCGGTAAAAAAACATCGTTTATGCTTTAGTGTGGCTGAAGCTGTGTCTGCTTATAAAGATTTGGGAGAGCAACAGGTGGTAGTGAAAGCTCAGGTGCTTACCGGTGGAAGAGGAAAGGCCGGAGGCATCAAGTTGGCTTCAAATGAAGAAGACGTGGCCTCTAAAGCGGCTCAAATAATAGGAATGAGCATTAAGGGATACCCGGTAGAGAAGGTATTGCTCACCGAAGCGGTCAATATAACGTCGGAATATTATGTAAGTTTTGCGATTGATCGTAACAAGAAATCGGTATTGCTCATCATGAGCCCTGAAGGAGGTGTGGAGATAGAAACTGTTGCTGTCGAAACTCCTGATAGAATCTTCCGCTTCAACATTGACCCAATGATCGGAATACCCGATTTTATGGCACGACAATTTGCCTTTACCATGTTCACAAGTATAGAGCAAGTCAACCAAATGGCCACTATCATTCAAAAACTCTATCGTTTGTTTATCGAAAAGGATGCTTCGCTGGCTGAAATCAATCCACTGGTGCAGACGGCTGAGGGGCAGCTGATTGCCATTGATGCT
Source organism: Bacteroides sp. UBA1317 (assembly GCA_002307035.1). Classification (GTDB taxonomy): domain Bacteria; phylum Bacteroidota; class Bacteroidia; order Bacteroidales; family Bacteroidaceae; genus Bacteroides. The sequence continues at coordinate 2,103 of DBTL01000026.1, read as the reverse complement.
AAGATGACGTTTGATGATAATGCTCTTTTCCGTCACGACGAGATACGGGCTCTTGCTGAGCTTACGGATGAAGAAAAGACGGAAGTGTCGGCTAAGGACAAAGGGTTTAGTTACGTGTCTCTGGATGGTGAAATAGGCTGCATGGTCAATGGTGCAGGACTGGCCATGGCTACGATGGACATGATTAAGCTTTATGGTGGCAGTCCGGCTAATTTTTTGGATATTGGTGGTAGTTCTAATCCTGTAAAGGTGATAGAGGCCATGAAGCTTTTGCTCAGCGATAAACGGGTGAAGGTAGTATTGATCAACATCTTTGGTGGCATCACTCGTTGTGATGATGTGGCAAATGGCTTGTTGGAGGCTTTTAAACAAATTGAGACACAAACACCTGTTATCGTGCGGCTTACGGGTACCAACGAACAGGAAGGACGTGCATTGTTACAGAATACCCGTTTTCTGGTGGCGCAGACCATGAGCGAGGCCACTCACATGGCAGTAGAAATAGCATCTAAATCATAAAAACAAAAGACATGAGCATACTTATCAATGAATCTACACGATTAATAGTGCAAGGCATCACCGGACGTGATGGAGGTTTTCATACTCGCAAAATGTTAGATTACGGTACACAAATAGTGGGTGGAGTATCACCCGGAAAAGGGGGCACGCATGTACACGATGTTCCGGTGTTTAACACGATGGAGCAGGCAGTGAAGCAAACCAACGCTAATACATCTATCATATTTGTTCCGGCTCGTTTTGCGGCCGATTCTATCATGGAGGCTGCCGATGCGGGCATCAAACTTATTATCTGCATAGCGGAAGGTATTCCTACGCTAGACGTTGTCAAGGCTTACCGATATGTGCAACAAAAGGGTGCGCAGCTCATCGGTCCCAATTGCCCGGGCTTGGTCACTCCCGGAAAGAGCCTTGCGGGAATTCTTCCGGCTCAGATCTTTAAACCGGGTAGGATAGGGGTTATAAGCCGTAGCGGCACGCTGACTTACGAAATCGTTTACCATCTTTCTGCTGCCGGTTTGGGACAGTCTACAGCCATTGGTATGGGTGGCGACCCTGTTGTGGGACTTTATTTCATTGACCTGCTGGATCTTTTTGAAAACGATCCTGATACGGATGCTATGGTGATGATAGGTGAGATAGGCGGTAATGCAGAAGAACTGGCTGCGGAGCATATTCGTAAGCACATCACCAAACCTGTGGTGGCTTTCATTGCCGGACAGTCGGCTCCTGTAGGAAAGCAGATGGGGCATGCGGGGGCTATTATATCAAGTGGTTCGGGCACGGCTACCGAGAAAATAGAGTCTTTAAAAGCTGCCGGAGTGTTGGTGGCGGATGAGCCTTCACAAATTCCTGAACTGTTGAAATCGGTTAACCTCCTCAAAACAAAATAAGGGTTGCTGCAATGATGCTTCGTTCACCGATTATTCGGACAACGGAATTCTAATAGCTTACTAACTTATGGGCATGGTCACACTTTCTTCGTGCTTTGCTCATAAGTTGCCTTAAGCTTTTGACGAGCGAAGGATCAGGATGACTACGGCAGTGATAATCAGTATAATGCCTATGGCAATGCTTTGAGTGAAGACTTCTCCAAAAATGAGAATACCTACACATACGGCTGTGACAGGTTCCATCGCTCCGAGTACGGAGGTAAGTGTGGAACCGATACTCTTAATGGCTCGCACCAATGCCAGATTGGATATGACGGTAGGAATGAGTGCTAATAACAATAAATTGCGAGCCGTTTCCCCGTTATTGATGAGTTGCACTTCACTAAAGATCGCTGTTAGGCAAAAGAGGATGATGCCTCCGAATAGAAAGACGTAGAACGTTAGTTTCAGTCCCTTCATTTCACCGACTTTTAGCTGGCTCACCGTGATGAGGTACAGAGCGTATCCAAGAGCAGAGAGCAGCACGATGATGAGACCTGTCGGGGTGATGGAACCTGATGTGTCGCCATACGATAAGAAAAATACTCCTAAAACGGCAATGCCTACGGCTATCAGTCTCCACGTTGACTTCTTTTCATGAAAGAAAACCATCATAATGATCGTTGTGAGTACCGGATACATGAAATGTATG
>DBTL01000018.1 GCA_002307035.1 Bacteroides sp. UBA1317 | reverse complement strand
ACGTGACTCAGAATGGATGGGACCTCTCTATCAATTTCATGGATTAAGCGTAGATTGCATTGACAAACACCAGCCCAACTCAGATGCTCGTCGCCAGGCTTACCTTGCAGACATCACTTTTGGAACCAATAATGAATTTGGCTTTGATTACCTCCGCGACAATATGGCCATTAGCCCTAAAGACCTTGTACAACGCCCACATAACTATGGCATTGTCGATGAGGTTGACTCTGTCTTGATTGACGATGCACGTACACCACTCATCATTTCGGGTCCTATCCCTAAAGGAGAAGATCAACTATTTGAGTCGTTACGCCCATTGGTAGAAAAGCTGGTTGATGTTCAGAAAGCACTTGCTACCAAATACCTTGCGGATGCCAAAAGACTTATCGCTTCGAGTGATAAGAAGGAACAAGAAGAAGGTTATCTTGCACTATTCCGTAGTCACAAAGCACTCCCAAAGAACAAGGCCCTCATCAAGTATTCAAGTGAGCAAGGTATTAAAGCCGGAATGCTGAAGACAGAGGAAATCTACATGGAACAAAATAACAAACGTATGCACGAGGCCACAGACCCACTCTACTTTGTTATTGATGAAAAACTTAATAGTGTAGACCTCACAGATAAAGGTATTGATATTATTACCGGAAATTCAGAAGATCATACTCTCTTTGTTCTGCCTGACATTACATCGGAGCTATCCGCTTTAGAAACGGAAAATGAACTGACAGAAGAGCAAAAGCTAGAGAAGAAAGATGCCATCATGACAAACTACGCCATTAAGTCAGAGCGCGTACACACCATAAACCAATTACTGAAAGCGTACACCATGTTCGAGAAAGACGACGAGTACGTAGTTATTGACGGGCAAGTGAAAATTGTAGATGAGCAGACTGGTCGTATAATGGAAGGACGCCGTTATTCAGACGGTCTACACCAAGCCATTGAAGCTAAAGAACGTGTAAAAGTAGAGGCTGCTACGCAAACTTTTGCTACTATCACGTTGCAGAACTACTTCCGTATGTACCACAAGTTATCCGGTATGACGGGTACAGCCGAGACTGAAGCTGGTGAACTTTGGGATATCTACAAGTTAGATGTTGTGGTCATTCCAACCAATCGTCCCATCACTCGTATTGACATGAACGACCGCGTATACAAAACCAAACGCGAGAAGTATAAAGCTGTTATTGAAGAAATAGAGAAGTTAGTAACTGCTGGTCGTCCGGTACTAGTCGGTACTACATCCGTCGAGATTTCCGAAATGCTCAGCAAAATGCTTACCATGCGTAAAATTGAGCACAACGTGCTCAATGCCAAACTGCATCAAAAGGAAGCCGACATTGTAGCTAAAGCCGGTATGAAAGGAATTGTTACCATCGCTACTAACATGGCTGGTCGTGGAACTGATATCAAACTAAGTACCGAAGTCAAAGCTGCAGGCGGCTTGGCTATCATTGGTACAGAACGCCATGAATCTCGCCGTGTAGACCGTCAGTTGCGTGGTCGTGCCGGTCGCCAAGGAGACCCCGGTTCATCGGTATTCTTTGTTTCATTAGAAGATGATTTGATGCGTCTTTTCTCTTCCGACCGCATTGCTAGTGTAATGGATAGGCTTGGTTTCCAAGAAGGGGAAATGATCGAACATAAAATGATCTCTAATTCTATTGAGCGCGCACAGAAAAAGGTAGAAGAAAATAACTTCGGCATACGTAAACGCTTACTAGAGTATGATGATGTTATGAATAAGCAGCGTACCGTAGTCTACACCAAACGTCGTCATGCATTGATGGGTGAACGTATCGGTATGGATATTGTCAATATGATTTGGGACCGGTGTGCAGCTGCCATCGAAAGTGGAGATTATGAAGGTTGTCAACTGGAACTACTCCAAACATTAGCTATGGAAACCCCTTTCAGTGAAGATGAATTCCGCAATGCAAAAAAAGAAGAGCTTGCCAATAAGACATTTGACATCGCCATGGCAAATTTTAAGCGCAAAACAGAACGTCTAGCCCAGATTGCTTTTCCTGTCATCAAGCAAGTATATGAAAATCAAGGACACATGTACGAAAATATATTGATTCCGGTTACCGATGGAACACGAATGTATAACATCTCATGTAACCTTAAGAAAGCCTACGAAAGTGAATGCAAAGAAGTCGTAAAAGCTTTCGAAAAGTCAATTTTACTCCATGTTATTGATGATGCATGGAAAGAGAATTTACGTGAACTTGATGAATTAAAACATTCTGTTCAGAACGCCAGCTACGAACAAAAAGATCCACTATTAATTTATAAATTGGAATCTGTAACTTTGTTTGACACAATGGTCAACAAAATTAATAACCAAACGATCTCTATTCTGATGAGAGGACAAATTCCTGTTCAGGAGCCAGAACAGTTGCGTCAAGCAACACCCGAACAGCGCCAAGATATGAGTAAGTATCGTGAAGAAAAGCGCGATTTATCTGATCCCAACCAACAAGCTGCTGCCCAACAAGACACGCGCGAAGTAAAACGCGAGCCTGTACGTGCAGAGAAAACTGTTGGTCGAAACGATCCTTGTCCTTGTGGAAGCGGCAAAAAATACAAGAATTGTCACGGACGTAACGAATAATAAAAACATCATTCGGAAAAAGCCTCAGTGCAAATGCATCTGAGGCTTTTTTTATAAAAAGATTCATAGCTTTTAACATTGCTATTATCATAAAAATAGTATTTTTGCTAATAATAAAGAAAACATAACTATGGCGAAATACTCCTCCTATCTATCTATCCTGGTACTTAGTCTAGTTTTAGACTCCTGCCAAACAATAGAACAATTGTCTATAGACTATATGGTTCCGGCTGATATCAGCTTCCCTTCAACATTAAAGAGAGTGGCAATCGTCAATAATGTAAGCTCCAATCCCGACAATAAGATGATTGTCGAACCAAAAGGAGACAGTTTACTGACAAAGAATGAGTTGCAACGTGCAATCACTTATGGCAATGGGATTTCAGCCATTACAACCGAATCATTAGCCAAAGCATTAGCCGAAGCCAATTATTTTGATGAAGTGGTTATTTGCGATTCTGCCTTACGAGCAAAAGATATCTTACCACGTGAAGCCACTCTTAGCAAAGAAGAAATACAAAAGTTAGCTGATAATTTAGATGTTGATGTAATCATCTCACTTGAGAACGTGCAAATAAAAGCAGTTAGAGCCATTCATTTTATACCCGAATGGGAAGCCTTCCAAGGTACAACAGACGTAAAAATATACCCAACCATTAAAGTTTATCTTCCTTTACGCAAAGGCCCCATGGTGACCATCAACGCCAACGATAGCATCTATTGGGAAGAAATCGGAAATACTGAATCTTATACGCTCAGCCGTATGATTAGTGACGAAGAATTAATAAAAGAATCATCCGATTTTGCAGGAACGATTCCCGTTAAATACCTTACTCCTTATTGGAAAACAGCAAATCGTTTTATTTACAGCAGTGGTTCAGTAGAGATGCGTGATGCCGCCATCTATGTGCGCGAAAAATCATGGGAAAAAGCTTTTCCATTATGGAAACTCACTTATCAATCAAAAAACGAGAAACAACAAATGCGTTCTGCACTCAACATTGCTCTGTATTATGAGATGAAAGATAGCATCGAAGAAGCTGAAAAGTGGGCATTAAAAGCGCAAGAGCTTGCTCGAAAAGTAGAGAAAGTAGACACTAAGCTAAAAGAAAAACCAGACCTAAACCGCATGCCCAATTACTACTTTATCAGCCTTTATGTAGGCGAATTACAAGAAAGAATTACCAATTTACCGAAGTTAAGCGCTCAAATGAGTCGATTTAATGATGATTTTTAAGAAAATGATGCATGAGTATTTGTTTTTTTTATACCTTTGAATCAGAATAAATGAGAAAATCTTATGAAACTTAGTCAACAATCGCAATCTTTAATCGAATCGGCTATTCAAAAAGCAGTAAGTAAGTATACATGCAACTGCGATCAAACCATCGTGACAGATATTCACTTTCAGCCGAATCAAAACTCCGGCGAGTTAATTATCTTCGATGATGAAGATGAAGAATTGGCTTGCATCAGCGTTGACGAATGGATGACTTACGAAAGTGACGACTTCAATGAACACACAGAACGAGTGTTGCGTACCATACTCTGCAAGATGAAAGATGCCGGAGCTTTCGAAAATCTGACAATTCTAAGCCCTTATTCTTTTGTTTTGGTAGACGAAGATAAAGAAACTTTAGCTGAACTATTACTTGTTGACGACGATACTCTTTTAGTAAACAGCGAACTGTTGGAAGGATTAGATGCAGAATTGGATAATTTCTTGAAAGAACTGTTGGAAAAATAAATTCTACACCACTATTTCCAGCTTTCCAGTTACTCACGTTCCAATAAAATTTAATGGCATAAAGTTGTAACCAGAAACATATTTTCTGCCACTAATCAGATAAGTGAACCATCCAAATGTTTATTTTTTAAAACGCCCGATACAGGCCTCCTGAAAGGGGTTTGTTGAACGTGGGAGATCAGCATGTTGAATGTACGTTTTCAACACGTTGATCTCCTACGTTCAACACGCTAAAAGGGGAACTTCTATTTCAATTGCATCTTTTGTCAATAATAATAATTCAGAAGAATTACCTGAAGTACAATAGCCAGCCATAACCTTTCGCACAGTTTTTTACAAATAGAGAACAGCTAGTCTTCCCATCTTATTTTCATCCAATGCAACATTATTGCACTTCCACCGATAGACCCCGTATGCTGTATTCCTACTCCTCCAAAAGTATTTAATGCAATGTTTGCTTGCAGGTCAACTACCGACTTTAAATCGGGATGAGATAATTCCATTGGGTTAGCCGTCGTTTCAGCATGAACTTTCATCAGGTTACCCACTACACTAAGCGCAATGGTACAGTTCGCACGAAAACAAGTAGACGAGACCGGTTCACTTATAGGTGTAGCTACTCCATTATCATATTTCATTAATACAAAATCTACCGCTTTATCAAACTTCGTAGTACGGATAATCCGCAAAGCATACCCCGATAGCGTTTTAGTGTTGAACTTTATATAGATGTCCATTATTGCCCAGTAGCACTACCAAAACCTTGTCCTGCTGTCTTACAGGGATCCACATTCAATACTACCGACATGTTACTATATCCTCCTCGAACAGGAGTGTAAAGCAATCGGGCACCCTTCGTCGCCTGCAACAATCCGGTACCTTTTGCCCCATCCACACCTACGCCGTACACCCAAGCGTTCATGGCATTCGGCTCCCATTCATATTCTTGTGTATCAAGTGGTTTATACGCATCTATTGTCCAAAAACCAGGTATTATCTCCGGTTGATAAATGACTGGAAAGTTCTGAAAATCAGTATAATAATAAGGTTCCTTTACCATTCCATCAGCCGATATGGGAACGGAAGTTATAGCCCTTTCTTCCTTACCGGCATGGCAACGTAAATGTTTGGGAGAAACAGCAACCATTATATAGTATCCCACATCGGCTAGCGATAGTTCATAAACACGTTGTGGCTTATTGAGGCGTGTAACCGACACAGGTACCGCTCCACCACCTCTGGCATCTTTACATCGATACCAAGTTACAAGCGATTCATCTGCACGTTCTCCTATTGAGAGGGCATAATCTACGTATAGCTCCCCCTTTTCCCTAGTGACAATATTGGGCAAAGTCATGAACTCAGGAGCCACCAAATAAGGAGGGGTTACTGTAAGCACACTAGCTGATTCCAAGCCCGATGGCGTAGAAGCCATTACCACAACCTTTTTTGTTTCATCACTCTCATTCGTCCCATCCACTTCGCATGAAGAACCTTTCACGGTCAGCTTAACCAACGAACGAAATTCAGGTGCCACGGACCATGAAACATTTTCTTTTCGATGCATAAAAGAGCCAAATCGCTTCACCTCAGCATCCAATTTTACTGTTGACACTTCCGATTCTATTTCAGAATTTCGGGGTGAAATTTGTAGCATCGTAGGGATCTTACACAAATCTCTATTTGCCAATTTTGAGGCAATCAACACCACATTCTTCACTTCCATGGGATCCCATTCATCATCTCCACGAAGGAGATTATATGTATTATAAACGATCTTTCCTCTGTATACTATTCGATAAGCATTCAGCACCCATTTATCTGTCATGTCCACCGTCAACCACGGTTTATCAGCATTAATAAAAAGCGGTTTACCATTAAGAGACAAATTATATTGATAACTACGCAAATCATCCGTAGGGTCTTGCGTCCAAGCCACACGAAGCGGAGCAGAAGCAAAAAAACGGCTATCTACTATTGCCACCGGACTACCCACCTTTGTCAGGAACTGCTTTTGTTTCGTCTGCACGTCAAAGTCGCAATTCAGAAAAACCGCTCCTGTACCCTGCGTACTATAAAAAGGTTTCGAGCTAAGCAATGTCAATCTGCAATCCAAAAACACTCCCGTGCCACACAAAGCATCATCTGTACATTCAAAATAACATTGATAAAACAATACCCGTCTACCACCCACTAACGGGCAAGAGTTAAGTCTACTAATAAATCGAGAGTTGCGTGCTGCAATCTTATCACCCTCACAGATAGCCAATTGGGCCTGTACAATAGCCGCTGCACGCTTCTTACGATTCAACTTCGAGAGCAGTGGAAAGTTAAGATCTACATTACAATAATTCCCCATCGTCAAATTCTCCACACACAGGCCATCACCAATGAAATGGAACATGGTAAAATTACCCACCGCACCCTGTGTCTGTCCGCGATTACTTGCCAATACCACATTCTGCGGCTGAGTAGTTAGTCCATAGAGTTTCAACCAGTCACATCTCACTTCCATTCCATAAGGGATACTTCCTGTCAGTGGTTTACGTATGCCCAAGTCATCTGGATTATCAATCCAATACACATAAGGTGCCAAATAAAGCGTCATCTGTTCTTCAGCCGTACCCTCAGATAGTTTCTTTACAGCCTCATTTACCGAGTTGAATACAAACGGATAATTGAGTACTTCCGCATCTGAAAGCTGCCCGTCTACAAAAAAGTTTTTTTCATTTAGCTCAATTTTTTCTCCTTTATAAATGATATAACTACCACCGAAGTAAATAGGATTTTCTTTATCTAACGATTGATAATCCCCCACTCCTTGTGCAGACAGAAGTGAAGTCGTAGAAATGAGTAGTAAAATCAGAAACGTATTTTTCATGACTATAGATGCATTAACAGAAGACAAAGATAGAAAAAAATAGTCCGGACCATATCAATGAATCCGGACTAATATTCTATTTTTCCAATACTATTTAGCTATACTATTAGAGCTATTCAGTAAGCGGCTTCGTTATTATCTCAATTACATTCCCTTCCGGCTGGTTCTTCTTCACATTTACCGTAGCAATCTGAGTATTCTTAAGGTCCAATGCCTTGAATTCTGTCGAGGTCATTTTCTTCCCATCTACATAATAAGTTGCAGAACCTATATCTAAAAACGAAGAATGGGCATTACCTGACTTTAAATCAACTACCTCTTTTAGCTTAATCAAAATTACACCATTCGCTCCCTTATCGCCATATTTATCTGTAGCACTCTTAGCTTTAAGCACATCTATATAAGCAATGTTTTCCGGGTTGATGGCTCCGGCAATGGCATTAGAGACCTCTTCGCCATTAATCAAGATTAATGGTTCCGGTGCTACAGGTGTTGATTTAAGACCGGTTATCACCAAAGGTTCTACCTTCAGAGTATCATCTGTTCTAAAGGAGGCTGTTGATACATCGGACATACCTTTTTGCACATGCTGAAGCTTTAACTCCATTTCAGGATGAGTATTTTGCACTGATTTCGCTTCAACAATTGAAGTCAAATCACTAACTTTGACGCCAGAAATTTCTTTCAACTCATTAGAGATTTCAGGACGGGCAAAAGCTGCAACGGCAATAGCCGCTACCGGCAGAACATACAGGCATTTTAACCGTGCCCACGGATTGGATTTTTCTTTTAACATCATAGTGATACGTTTTTTAAGTTTACTGTGATTAAAGCTGTTGGCCATAGAGTAGAGCCTTGTGCCGACAGCTTTTTTAATTAATAATAATTGATATTGTTTTGCATCGATGCCTTGATTAATAACCGTCTCGTCCGCTTCATACTCATGTATATTCTGCAATTCCTGTTTGATAAGCCATGCAGCAGGGTTGAACCATTGAAAAAACACACAGATCTCTGCCACTAACAGATCCAACGAATGACGATTGTGGATATGAGAAAGTTCATGGATTAAGATTTCCCGACTACTTTCCTCTCCTAACTCTTTTTCAGATATAAAGATGTAATTCATCCAACTGAAAGGAGCAATATCTTGTTCATGTACCAGTAAAGTAATCCCTTTCTCTTGTTTCACCCGTCTGGAACTTCTCACCAAAGCGAACAAACGAATTAATGAATAGATATTGCGACACGCAAAAAACAAAACTCCCACCAGATAAATCATTAGAACAACTTGAGCCCATGTTATACTTGCTTTTTCAAAGTGAGATACAACATTTACCTTGTCAGCCATCATAAGAATTTGCTGCAGAGTCAACATTGTTTGTTGCACCTCATTTTCTACCGTGACTGCTACAGCTATAAAAGGAAGCAATAACGACAAAATCAAAATAGAAAGAAGAGAGACACGATTAAAGCGGTAAAAGGTTTCCTTACTCAGTAATAACCGGTAAAACAGATAAAATAATGCCATACAAATGGCCGACTTCAATATGTAGACAAAAAAAGTTCCCATAGCGTTGATTTAAGGCGTTAATTCATCTCTTATGAGCCTTTTCTACTTCAGTAATGAGTTTCTTCAAGTCATCAAGAGAAATATCTTCCTCTTTCACCAATGAAGATACCACACTTAAATAGGAATTTCCAAAATATTTACTTATCACATTTTTGAGTGTTCCCTTGCGAAACTCTTCTTCGCTTACGGCGACATAATATTGATAAGTGTTACCAAAAGCATTGTGCAGTAAGAAACCCTTTTCCTCTAATCCCCGAACAATGGTAGAGAGTGTATTAAAATGAGGCTTCGGCTCGTCGTAAAAAGCCAGTATATCTTTCACAAACAAAGGTCCTTTCTTCCAGAAAAAGCCCATGATTTCTTCTTCTTTACTTGTTAATCCTTTCATCTTATTCTTCTTGTTTTTGCAAAGAACTATATTATATAGTTTCAAAACTAATATTTATAGTTAAATAGAACTAAAACCTTTAGTTTGGATATAAATAACTGATTATAACTCCATTAAAAAGATTCGATTAACACCTCGTCTGCCTCAAGTTATTTCATCATTCACCTAAAAGTGCAACCACTTACAGGTATTTCTGACGAAACCTGAGAGAGGATTTTTATTACCGAGATAATTAAGAAAACATTCTCTACTACCTATTTGTCAGTCGTTTCTATCTTTTGCTCTTCGCCAGCTTTCGTGTTTTGCTTCTTCTTTAACCGACCAGCTTTTTTAAGAGCTTCAGCAATAATCCACTGAAGTTGGCCGTTAGTACTACGAAACTCATCGGAAGCCCATTTTTCAAGAGCATCCATCGTAGCCACATCTACACGCAACACGAAATTTTTGGTTAAAGATTCTTTTTTAGCCATTCTACGCCTTTCTCTTTCTTCTTATCATTTATTCACTTTCCCCGTTTTTATCCAATTGGCAATATCCTCCACAACATACTTCGCAACAGGAATTGCCAGGGTATATTCAGAAGGAGTTGATTTACCTATTCCTTCCTGATAGAGATGATTCAATTTCGGATAAGATTTAAATGATACATTTTTATGATGGCTGAGCCCGGCATGCCATGCTTTAAAATCTTCCATAGTAACTTGATAGTCTCGCTCGCCTTGAAGAATCAAAATAGGAAGAATGAGCTTAGCAGCTGTTTTCACTTGTTTGTAGTTTCTCGCAAACTGCCAATAAGTAGTACTGAGATTAAAAGGTAGACCTACTTTAGTATCATAATTATCCGTACCAAGTTTCTTCACATTAGCCACCTGAGCTCTTATAAGCTCAATCTGCATTTTTGCCACTTCTGAAGAATCTTTTAACGAAGAAATATAAGTGACCTGCTCTAGGATTAAATCTTCCAAGGGACGAGCATTACCTGAAAGGATAACGATTCCCCCCAATGCCTTTGTTCGTTGAGCAATTCGTGGAGCAAGCATACCACCTAAACTATGTCCCACAACGTAGATCCGCTTTGCATCCAAAGAAGGGTTTTTCTCCGCCCATTCAATCGCAGCCAGAGCATCGTCCACTGTTTCATCATCATAAGTTCCCTCCCTACCTGAGGGCATCCATTTAGTTCCATATACATGTGTTCGCTTATCATAGCGAACAACAGCAATACCTCGTTCGGACAGTCCCCACGCTAAATCACGAAAAGGCTTGTTCGGTCCGATGGTTTCATCCCGATCATTAGGTCCGGATCCATGTACAAGAATAACCACAGGCACTTTTTCCAGATTCTTAGGAAGGCTCAACGTACCGGGAAGTTTATAACTTCCAGATACAATTTCAATAGCTGATTCTTCTAAATTGTCTTTATTTGGTGAAAGAGGCGCTGCAGTAGCCAGTGTAGCAGGTATGGGCATAAAACGAATGGTATTTGCCTTTCCATTAGGTTCAAAAGCCGTCAGAAAGCGCAAAGCATTACGTTCAAATTCCACATCACAGTAATAAAGAACCTGTCCGGCAGATGTATCCTTCTTCCATTCGCCCTTGGATTGATACTTGCCAAACTGTCTTTCAAGCTGAGCAAAGACTTCAGTAAACATAGCAGGAGAAACTTTAGCACGCACATCATCGCTAAGGTGTACATAGACGCTGTCTCCCTGACCAGCTACAATGAAATCAAGTAATTTACGGGCACAAGCCTCATTCTCTTGGGCACCGGTTTTCAGAGCTCCCCATAAAAGCATTGCAATCAGAATTGCGAGCTTAACAAACTGAAATCTCATCATAATCATTCAAAAATAAAGTTATTCTTATTGGCATGAACAAGGTTCATATTCTCCTTGCATCAGCCTATTTCTTTAATGATTTAATGTACCCGTATTGATAACCGGTTGTGCTGCTTCATCGGCACAAAGTACAACAAGAAGATTGCTAACCATAGCTGCTTTCTTCTCTTCGTCCAGCTCCACTATTTGTTCTTCCGAAAGCTTATTAAGAGCCATTTTTACCATCGAAACAGCTCCTTCTACTATTTTCTCACGTGCAGCAATTATAGCGGAAGCTTGCTGGCGACGAAGCATTACAGCAGCAATTTCAGGTGCATAAGCCAAGTAATTCAGCCTTGCTTCCACGACCTCCATGCCCGCCATAGCCAAACGTTCATTTAGCTTTTGTTCCAATTGATCATTAATTTCATCACCACCGGAGCGTAAGGTCAGTTCCTCTGCATCGCCATCATTACCATCGTATGCATACTGTCCGGCCACTTGCCTAAGTGCAGCATCACTTTGTATCTTTACGAAATTCTCAAAAGCGTTCATTCTATTTGCGACCGAATTAGCTGCATTGGCTTGAGCCCCATTTTTACCTGTATCATTGCTCATAGCCATAGTCTGCGAATCAATCTCGAACATCGCTTTATATGTATCCCTCAATTTCCAAACTAAAACCAGACCAATCAAAACAGGATTACCAATTTTATCATTCACCTTTATAGGCTCTACATCCAGATTACGAGCACGCAAAGAGAGTTTCTTTTTATTCAAAAAAGGATTTACCCAAAAAAAACCGGTTTCTTTAAAAGTTCCTTGATACTTCCCAAAGAAAACCATTGCCCTAGCTTCATTAGGTTCAAGGGAAATAAAACCACATATCAGAAAAATAAAAAGAACAATACCCACAATACCAAATGCAATGGAGATCTCTCCAAACAAGTCGAACATGAAGAACGATACTATACTCAAAACCAACAGTAAAATAGAAATGAATAGCATTGAAAATCCATTCATTTTCAAACCATTAAAAGATGTTTCTTTCGCTTCCATAAATTATAATTTATTAATATCATTATGATATCACAAATATATAGAGTAATTCCATCAATTAGCAATAGCAATGCCCATAATTAACATTATTTAAACGCAATAATCCCGACAACTGCTTATAAGTAAACAGTTATCGGGATTAAGTAAAAGGACAATAAATCTATTTTTCGATTATTGCAACGCTTGTGTTATATCCTCCAATAAATCATCCACACTTTCCAGACCAACGGAGAGGCGAATCGTTTTATCACTCACATCCATGCTTTTACGTTGCTCTACTGTGAACGATCCATAAATAGTACTGGCAGGATGGATAGCCAAAGATTTGTTATCGAACAAATTAGTTGCCCGACGAATTAATTGAAGCTTATTCATGAAGCGAAAGCAGGCTTCACGAGATGCCAGATCAAAAGTAAGCATGGCACCCGGAAGAGGACCAAACTGTTCGGTACTCAACATGTAATAGGGATTACTCTCCAGACCGGTATAATTCACTGACTCCACCCCGGAAAGTTTTTCCAAGCTCTTCGCTAGTTCGAGGCATGTACTGGCCTGACGTTCAAAACGAACCGCTACAGTCTCCAACCCCAATGTTTGCATATAGGCTACTTGTGGAGTCATATAAGCGCCAAGATTACGATGAATTTCCTTACGCAGTTTGGTGGTAAAAGTAGCCGCACCAAACTCACGGCTCATTGCAGCAAGCTTCTCCGAACGGCTCCAGTCGAAAGTACCATAATCCACAATCAATCCACCAATACTAGTTGCTCCGCCCGAAATATATTTTGTGCTCGACACTATTTCAATATCGACACCACAATCTTTGGCAGAAAAGACATGAAAAGGAATCACCGTAGTATCAGCCACCAATGGAACACCCTTCTCACGACCAACAGCCGCAAGTGCTCTCAAATCGGCCACTTCAAGTTGGGGATTGGTAATAACTTCCAAAAAAATGGCACAAGTATGTTCGTCTACCTGTGGCATTACCTCTTCAAGATTAGTAAGGTCACAACAACGAGCTTCAACGCCAAAAGCAGCGAGAGTGTTTTTTAAGAAAGAATATGTATTTCCAAAAAGATGGGCAGACGTTACCACATTGGTACCCGACTGAGCTATTGCAATGAGAGTATTACTGATAGCCGCCATTCCTGAATTGAGAGCAGTTACACTCATTGCTCCTGTCACTACCTGTATCTTTCTTTCGAAATATTGTACGGTAGGATTAGTGATACGCGAATAAGCATGATCGGCAGTGCGTCCGCAAAAAGCCGCTTCCATAGCTTCTGCCGTATCAAATTCATAAGCTGCCGTATTATATACAGGCATAGAGAGAGAGCCATACGCATCTTCTTTATCAAAAGGAGTATGCAGCACTTGCGCCTCAAAACTTTTTTCTTTCATTTCTTCTTTATTTTATATCCTAATAATTGTGACAAGCAGATTGTAATTGATCGAGAGCTTGTTTCAATACACTTCGCGGACAGGCAGCATTCAGTCTCATGAAGCCTGCTCCTTCTTTTCCAAACATCGTACCATCGTTGAGCGCCAAATGAGCACCATTCACAAAAAGATTCACCAAATCTTTTTGCGCTAATTTCAATTCACGACAATCGAGAAAAATGAGATAAGAAGCCTGCGGGCGGATAACTTTAATGGTTGGTATATTTTCCCGAAAGTACTCATCAGTGAAATCGATGTTCCCCTGAATATAAGTTTTCACCTGATCGAGCCATTCCGTGCCATTACTATATGCCGCCGCCACGCTAATAAAAGAAAAAAGATGTCCTTCACCCAGTTCGCTGCCATTAACATAAGAACTGAATTTTCTTCGTATCTTCTCATTTTCTATAATGCAGTACGAGCTGGATATTCCTGGCATATTGAACGCTTTACTAGGTGACATGAAAATGATAGAATTGGCTCTTGCCTCTTCAGACACAGTAGCAAAAGGATAGTGAACATAAGGGGATAAGGTAAGATCGGCATGGATTTCATCGGAGATCACAATGGTCTGATTCTCGTAACAGATACGTGCTACCTCAATCAACTCCTCTTTTGTCCATACCCTTCCACCGGGGTTATGGGGATTGCAAAGAATGAACAGTTTACAGCCCTTAATATCCTCTTTGAAACGCTCCATATCCATGCGAAATTGACCATTTTCAAGAACAAGAGAATTGTAGACCACTTCTCGATTATTATGTTGAGTAACCAAGAAAAAAGGATGGTATACCGGCGGCTGAACCATCACCTTATCCCCTACTTCAGTGAGACTTTGAATAGCCATAGCCAACCCCGGAACAATGCCAGGTGTATGGGTTAGCATCTCACGCGATATTTTCCAATTAAAACGCTTATCAGTCCAATCAATAATGGAAGAATACCAACTTTCAGCTTTCATGGTATATCCCAGAACCTCATTGTCAAGTCTGTCTCTCAATGCCTTTATAATGAAAGGCGGTGTACAAAAGTCCATATCAGCCACCCAGAGCGGGATCAAATCTTTTCTGCCCCAACGTGGTTGAAGCGCTTCATATTTCAGAGCGTCAGTGTTGCGACGATCTACTACTTCATCAAAGTCATATATCATTTTTTTCTTTTTAACGTTATAGTTGCAAAGGTACGATTCGTACTTTATTATATAATAAAGTAAATCCCATTTTTTAAACTAAAAAAAAGAAAAAAGGCCATATCTATGCTAGTAAGTTCGTATTTTTGCATGAAACTAAAGAATAATAATTATGATAAAAGCCCTGTTTTTCGATATTGACGGGACACTTGTAAGCTTCAACACTCATACAATTCCGCAATCCAGCATTAACGCATTAACAGAATCAAGAAATAAAGAACTTAAGATATTCATCTCTACCGGACGCCCCAGAGTGGCAATCAACAATTTGGGTAATTTGTTTTTCGACGGATACATCACCATGAATGGTAGTTATTGTTATGGAGAAAATGACGAGGTTATTTACAGAAGTCCCATTCCACAAGAGGATGTGGAGACTATATTCAGCATACTCTCAGCAGAGAAGGATTGTCCTTGTGTGGTGGTTCGCGAAAACCAAATGTTTATTTGCAATCCCAATGCACAGATTGACGAGTTCATACGACTACTGAAATTCCCCCAAGTTCCGGTAATCAGCATTCAAGAAGCCACTAAAGAAGAGATCTTTCAGTTATCTCCTTTTTTCTCACTGGAGCAAGAGCAGAAATATCTACCTCTTTTGGCTCATTGTGAATCGAGCCGTTGGTATCCTACCTTTACGGACATCGTGTGCAAAGGCAACAGCAAACAACTGGGAATGGATAAGATAATAGAACGTTTCGGCATCAGATTAGAAGAAACTATGTCTTTTGGCGATGGAGGAAACGATATTAGCATGCTACGCCATGCCGGCATAGGAGTAGCGATGGGCAATGCCACACAGCAAGTGAAAGAATCAGCCGACTACGTCACCGATTCAGTAGACGAAGACGGAATTTGGAATGCATTGAAACACTTCGGCATTATTTAACGAATATGGCAGAAAAGACGACGATAGATACTGATAATTCGGAGTTTCAGGATGCTCTCAACCTGATACAATACACCCGCCAATCCGTTTTTTTGACCGGAAAAGCGGGAACGGGAAAATCTACGTTCCTAAAATACATCTGCCAAAACACCAGAAAAAAACATGTAGTATTGGCTCCAACGGGCATAGCCGCCATCAACGCAGGAGGAAGCACCATGCACAGCTTTTTCAAGTTACCTTTCTACCCCCTTTTAGCAGACGATCCAAACATGAGTTTGCAGCGGGGACGGATACACGACTTTTTTAAGTATGCCAAGCCGCATCGCAAATTGCTAGAGCAGATAGAACTAGTTATCATCGATGAGATTTCGATGGTAAGAGCGGATATTATTGATGCCATTGATCGTATATTACGAGTGTATTCACACAATTTGCGCGAACCTTTCGGTGGCAAACAAATTCTGCTGGTGGGCGATGTCTTTCAATTGGAGCCGGTAGTGAAAAGCGACGAACGGGAAATTATCAACCGATTCTATCCCACTCCTTATTTTTTCTCGGCCAAAGTTTTCTCGGAAATAGATCTCGTATCCATCGAACTGAAAAAAGTGTACCGCCAAACAGATAAGGTATTTGTAAATGTGCTCGACCATATACGCACCAACACAGCCGGAGCAGCCGACTTGCAACTGCTCAACACACGCTATGGAACGAGCATACAGCATTCTGAAGAAGATATGTACATCACTTTGGCCACGCGAAGAGACAACGTAGACTTCATCAACGATAAAAAGCTAACCGAACTACCAGGCGACCCGATCGTGTTTCATGGCGAGATAACCGGAGAATTTCCCGAGAGCAGTTTGCCCACGCAAAAAGATTTGATACTAAAGCCCGGCGCACAGATCATCTTTATAAAAAATGATTATGAACGACGTTGGGTGAACGGAACCATCGGAACCGTGAGTGGTATAGATGAAGAAGGAACTATTTATGTTATAACAGATGATGGCAAAGAATGTGACGTGAAGAAAGATTCGTGGAGGAATATTCGATATAAATACAACGAACAAAAAAGGCAGATAGAAGAAGAGGAACTAGGTGTATTTGTGCAGTACCCCATTCGCTTGGCCTGGGCCATCACCATACACAAAAGTCAGGGACTTACTTTTAGCCGTGTAGTCATAGACTTCACCGGAGGTGTTTTTGCCGGCGGACAAGCATACGTAGCGCTGAGTAGATGTACTTCACTCGAAGGGATTCAGCTCAAGAAACAAATCAGCAGAGCCGACATTTTTGTTCGCCCCGAGATAGTGAGCTTCTCCGAACGTTTCAATAACCGTATTGCCATTGAGAAGGCCTTGAAGAAGGCTCAAGCCGATGTAGAATACGTGGAAGCAACCAAAGCTTTTGATACCGGAAATTTTGAAGAGTTTCTGGAACAATTCTTCAAAGCCATACATTCTCGCTACGACATAGAGAAACCCGTGGTAAGACGATTTATTCGCAAAAAACTAGGTATCATTAATCAACTGAGATGTGAAAATAAAACGTTGAAAGAACAAATGGTTATTCAAAAGCAAAGCTTGCAAAAGTATGCCCGCGAATACTACCAAATGGGAAATGAGTGCATCACGCAAGCGCATGACGTACGTGCGGCCATGGCCAATTACGACAAGGCGTTGGAACTATACCCCGACTATGTAGATGTATGGGTGCGAAAAGGCATCACCCTAAGCAACGGACTGCAATACGACGAAGCCGAAGAATGTTTTAACAAGGCTGTGAAACTTTCACCCATAGAATTTAAGGGATTCTACAACAGAGGAAAATTACGCTTGAAAACAGAAAATGTGGAAGGTGCCTTGGCCGATTTCGACAAAGCGACTACCCTAAAGCCTGAACACGCTGCTGCCCATGAATTATTTGGAGATGCCCTGCTCAAAGTTGGTAAGGAGGATTTGGCAAGCATACAATGGAGAATTGCCGAAGAATTAAAGAAGAAAAAGAAGAAATAAGCTCTGGCAATCCTTCCATTTTGTAAAGACAAGCAATGCATCTAAAAGTAGAAAATATGTCATTGAGTCTATTCAAATAAAAGCCCTTTCGACTTATACATTCTGTAGGAAAGCTATAGGCAAACAACACCATCAACAAATTGAAATGAAGTATACAACTCTTCGCTTCTCGGGCGTGGTCCGTACACTTCACGAGTGTGGACTGTACGGACTACGCCCGTAGTCTGTAGAGACTACATGTGTGGAGCGAAGAGCTTCTACCGTTTCGCAAACTTACAGCTCGTGTTATTCACCGATAATAGTACCGTGCAGAGGAATACTTCAGTGTGCTCTTTATCAGAGAAAGAGAGATACTGTTCGCAGAAGGAAACAAAAGCATCATCAGAAAACGAAGCAAAAATGGAGCAATCGATAGCCGTTTGAGCAAAAAAAGAGGAGAACTAAGGCAAAGTGTGATAGTAAAACCCGAAAAGTGAGAGTAAAACACCCAAAAAAGTGGTAGACATATTTTACTACCACACGCTGAGATGACTTGCAGAAAGCCGTTCCAGCGTTTTCCGTGATAGATGTGAGAGTAAAACATGTTTTTTCATTGGAGGTGAATATACCTCTCACTTAATAAAGGTTCTCTCATTTTTCATTCCAATGCATGCAGTTATCTCAGAAAAATTAAGTATATTTGTAAAATAATACATTTAGTTATGGAACAGAAAATTAAGCAGACGAATATAAAAAAAGGATTAAAAATAACCGCCATCACATTGGGAGCAATCTTGCTACTGATGCTATTACTACCTTTCGCTTTCCGCGGGAAGATTGAAAAAATAGTCAAAACAGAAGGGAACAAAATGCTGAATGCACAGTTCAATTTTGAGAGCCTGAATATCAGCTTATTCAAGAACTTCCCTAAGGCTTCCGTCACCCTCAACGATTTCTACCTCAAAGGAAGTGGAGAATTTAAAAATGATACTTTGGTTAAAGCCGGTGAAGTAACGGCAGTTATTAACCTGTTCTCACTATTGGGTAATAGTGAATATGATTTATCTAAAATATCCATTGAGAATACTCAAATACACGCTATCGTATTGCCGGATGGCAAGGTGAACTGGGACATAATGAAACCCGACAGCACTACGCAAACAGCAGCTGCGGAAACAGAATCTCCTTTCAAAATGCAACTAAAAAAGTTCACGGCCAGCAATGTAAACATCATCTATGATGATCGCCAAGCAGGTATGTATGCCGAAATAAATAAATTAGACGCTTCTTGCTCAGGAGATCTGGGTAGCGACCGCACGACGCTGAACGTAGAAGCTGAAACAAAGGAGATGACCTTCAAAATGGGTACCATTCCTTTCCTTAGCAAAGCAAACATCTACACCAAGATGGATATAGATGCCGACTTAGTGAATAGCAAATACACATTCAAAGAGAGCGAATTTCGCTTAAACGCAATCAAAGCCGGCATTGATGGGTGGGTAGCCATGAAGGATCCTGCCATCGACATGGACTTAAAGCTCAATACAAGTGAAGTAGGCTTTAAAGAGATATTATCACTCATTCCGGCCATTTATGCCAAAGAGTTCGAGAGCGTGAAAACAGATGGGAAGGCAACGCTGTCCGCTTATGCTAAAGGTACGTACCAAGGAGATACTCTACCGCAATTTGACGCCACACTGGATGTAAAGAATGCTATATTCCGATATCCGTCATTACCGGCTGGAGTAGACCAGATCAACATTCATGCTAACGTAAAGAATCCGGGAGGAAGTGCTGATCTAACAGAAATAACGGTTAGCCCATTCAGCTTCCGATTGGCCGGAAATCCATTCAGCATAGCAGCTAGTGTGAAAACGCCTGTCAGCGATCCCGATTTCAAAACTGAAGCGAAAGGAACACTCAACTTAGGCATGATAAAACAAGTCTATCCGTTGGAGAACATGGAACTAAACGGAACCGTAACAGCCAATATGCAAATGGCCGGACGTCTCTCTTATGCTGAAAAAGAACAATATGATAAATTCAATGCCGCAGGAACTATCGGACTTGCAAACATGAAGTTGAAGATGAAGGACATGCCTGATGTAGAGATCAAAAAGTCACTTCTCACCTTTACACCCAAATACTTGCAACTAAGTGAAACGACTGTAAATATTGGCAAAAATGACATTACAGCCGATAGCCGCTTTGAAAACTACATGGGCTATGTCTTGAAGGATAAAACTCTGAAAGGTACGCTCAACATACACTCTAATCATTTCAGTCTGAACGATTTCATGACTTCAGATAGTACTGCAACTGCTACCACATCTGCAACAGAGAGCGGAGTCCTTGAAATTCCTAGAAATATTGACTTTCAGATGGACGCCAACATGAAAGAGGTCCTTTTTGACAAAATGACCTTTAATAACATGATTGGGCAAATAACCATAAAAGACGGAAAGGTGGATATGAAAAATCTATCAATGAACACCATGGGTGGCACCGTAGTAATGAATGGTTACTACTCTTCACAAGACGTGAAAAAGCCCAAGATGAGTGGCGCTTTCCGAATGGGCAACATCAACTTTGCAAAGGCCTATAAGGAGCTTGATATGGTGCAAAAAATGGCACCTGTCTTTGAGAACCTGAAGGGAACATTCTCAGGCAACATGAGCATTCTTACTGATCTGGATGAGACCATGAGTCCCGTACTGGACAACATGCAAGGTGAAGGTACTCTGTCAACAAAAGATTTAAACTTAAGTGGCGTCAAGACGATCGATCTGATTGCGAGTGCATTAAAAAAACCTTCGCTAAAGGAGATGAAAGTGAAAGATTTAACAATCGACTTTACGATCAAAGACGGGCGTGTAGCTACCAAGCCATTCGATGTCAAGATGGGTGAATATAACATGAATCTTTCCGGTACCACCGGATTAGACCAAACCATTAATTATTCGGGCAAGGTAAAAATTCCAACTTCCGCAGGCAAACTGACTCAGCTATCAACAGTCGATTTGAAGATTGGTGGAACATTTACTTCTCCCAAAGTATCACTTGACACCAAGAGTATGGCCGCTCAAGTTGCTGAATCAGCAAAAAGCGAAGCCGTCAAAGCAATCGGAAAGAAGTTGGGACTGGATTCGGCTACAACTGCCAATACTGATTCGCTCAAGAAAAAAGTAACCGAGAAAGCCACTGAAAAAATACTGGATTTCCTCAAGAAAAAGATAAAATAATGCTTCTGAGACTTTATGAAAAGAACAATAGCCTCCAAGATTTGCAGCAAGTTGTAGACATACTCAACGATGGAGGTCTCATCATCTATCCCACGGACACGATGTATGCCATCGGTTGTCATGGACTGAAAGAGCGGGCTATAGAACGTATTTGCAGAATTAAAGAGATTGACCCCCGCAAAAACAATCTCTCCATCATTTGCTACGATTTAAGCAGCATCAGTGAATATGCCAAGCTAGATAACAATACCTTTAAACTGATGAAACGCAATCTGCCGGGAGCGTTTACTTTCATCTTGAACACGGGTAGCAAACTACCCAAAATATTTAAGAATCGTAAAGAAGTGGGCATTCGTATGCCCGACAATCATATTACCAGTGAAATAGCCCGTTTACTAGATGCACCTATAATGACCACCACCCTACCACATGAAAAAGGTGATGATATGGAATACCTTACTACACCCGAACTGATCGATGAGAAATTTGGCAGCATGGTTAATTTGGTTATAGACGGTGGCATTGGTGGCATAGAACCTTCTACCATTGTAAACTGCGTGGATGGTGAAGCTAAAATTACCCGCCAAGGCAAGGGGGAACTAAAAGACTTTTAGCAAGTATATCTCCCGAAAAGAAGCCCCGCTTTTAGACATTTTATTTTCTAAAAACGGGGCTTCCTTATAATATGAAAGTGTACTACTTCAGCAATGAAACCGGATCAAGATTATCAGCCTCAATATCTTTAAAATAACGATACGTACCAACCTTCAACTCAAAAGTAGCAACATCATCACAAACGATGATGCCCTTTTGATGCATTTGCAAGGCACTTATAGTCCACATCTGTGATATGGCTCCTTCAACAGCATGATAAAGTGCACGAGCTTTGTTGTGTCCATTCACAATAATCAATACTTCTTTGGCTGAAAGCACAGTGCCCACGCCCACAGTGAGAGATGTCTTAGGTACCTTATCCACATCGTTATCAAAGAAACGGGAATTGGCAATAATCGTATCCGTGGTCAGTGTCTTGACACGCGTACGAGAAGATAGTGAAGAGCCCGGTTCATTGAACGCAATGTGTCCATCGGGACCAATGCCACCAAGGAATAGATCAATACCGCCATAAGAAGCGATCTTTTCTTCATAATCAGCACATTCGGCCTCCAAATCCGCTGCATTACCATTTAGTATATTCACATTACCGGGTAATACATCTACGTGGCTGAAAAAATTGTTCCACATAAACGAATAATAACTTTCGGGATGCGATTGAGGCAAGCCGACATATTCGTCCATATTGAATGTAACTACATGTTTGAACGACACTAGGCCTTTTTTATTTAGGTCGATTAATTCTTTATACATGCCTAGCGGAGATGAACCCGTAGGCAGTCCAAGCACAAAAGGAGTTTCGGCCGTGGGCTGAGCTTTACGGATACGAGCAGCAACATAGTTGGCTGCCCACTTAGAGATAGCCTGATAATCGGGCTGAATAATAAGTCTCATGTTCGATTGTTTTTAGTATGTTAATAAATTGGGGGAATTTTATTAGTAACTTGTTATCGATCTTGCTTTAAACGCTCCGCCATGGCTAGCCCGAGAGCTTCGCACTCATCGTAAGTTTGGTCACTCATCGATATTTTCATATCAATCGGTATACCCACAAGTTCGAACTTGCTTTTCTCTGCAAATGTGTTCATGTGCCGCAAAGCAGCACTCGACCAACAGAAAGAACCAAAGTAACCTAGATAACGATTCTTCATATCACGAGTTAATATCTTCGAAAGCAACGAATCGATTTCCGGATAGAGCTCATTGCAATAAGTAGCACTACCAATAATAAGACCTTTGTATTTGAATATATCGGCTATGATATAAGAAGGATGTCGCTTATTCACATTGTGAAGCACAATATTCTTTATTCCTTGTACAGACAACTCCAATGCAATAGCTTCAGCCATCTGCTCTGTGTTGCCGTACATTGTTCCGTAAACGATTACCACACCCTCTTCACCTTCGTATCGGCTCATCCTGTCGTAAATGTCCATAACCCGATCTTTCTGTTCTATCCATACAGGCCCATGAGTGGAGCAAATAGTAGTGATTCGTAACGGCGCCAACTTCTCAAGCGCTTTCTGCACAGCCGAACCATATTTGCCAACAATATTGGAATAATAACGTATCATCTCTTGCCAAAAAAGGTCGGTATTCAGGCGGGTATCCATAAAACCACCATCAAGCGTACCAAAAGCACCAAAACCATCACCTGAAAAAATAATACCTTCTGTTTCATCAAACGTCATCATCGTTTCCGGCCAATGCACCATAGGAGTTAGATAGAAAGTAAGTTTATGATATCCTAAATCCAGGGAATCACCATTTGCAATGAGGTATTGCTCTCCGGTAATGCCGTAAAAGCCTTCTACCATACCGAAGGTTTGCTTGTTTCCTACAATAATAATATTTGGATAATGCTGTTTAATTAAACCAAGAGAGCCCGAATGATCCGGCTCCATGTGGTTTATAATAAGATAATCAATAGGACGATCGCCTATAACTGACCTTATCTTATGAAGAAACACCTCAAAATAGCAAATATCAACCGTGTCAACCAAAGCTACCTTTTCATCATCTATCAGGTAAGAGTTATACGACACCCCGTAAGGCAAAGGCCATAGTCCTTCAAAAAGGTGTTTCGTACGATCATTCACTCCTACATAATGAACTTTTCCTTTGATTCTTGTCTTCTCTTCCATATTTCTCATTTTATAAAGCAAAAATAGTCCTTTTTTTCTTAACCTGCATACAACTCGCCTTGATAAGCACCTTTTTCTCTCATTCTTTTCTGTAAGCGAGCAGTAAATTCATAGTTTTTTAACCCCCAATCAGGAGCAATCAACAACTCCTTTGGAGATTGAGATATGAATCGTTCAAGAACAATATCCGAACGAAGATGCTGTATATAATCTATAACCAAATCAATATATTCATCCACCTCAAACAAATGGAAATCTTCCGGACGCTTAGCATATTCATACGCCATGCGTGTGCCCCGTACCAACTGTAGCTGATGCATCTTCAATGTATCGAGCGGCAATCGGGAGATAATAGCTGCCTGAGCAATAATCTCTTCAGGTGTTTCTCCCGGCAATCCAAGTATAACATGACCTCCCGTAAGTATCCCGCAAGCAGCTGTACGCTCCACGGCATCTATCGTCTCGGCATAAGTGTGTCCGCGATTAATGCGCTTCAAAGTTTCATCGTTAGTGCTTTCTATACCATATTCAACCAACAAGAAGTGGTGCTTGTTCAGCTCTTCGAGGTAGCGCAACAACTCGTCGGGCATGCAGTCGGGGCGGGTCCCGATAATCAAACCAACTACACCTTCTACACTCAACGCTTCTTCATACTTGCGCTTTAGCCCGGCAAGCTCGGAATATGTGTTGGTGTATGCCTGGAAATAGGCAAGATACTGCATTTCGGGGTATTTATACGAAAAGAAACGCTTTCCCTCTTCCAACTGCATGGTTATTGACTTATCCGTCTTGCAATAATCCGGATTAAACGTTTGATTGTTGCAATATGTACATCCGCCATTACCTTTACTACCGTCACGATTAGGGCAAGTAAAGCCGGCATTCAGCGAAATCTTTTGCACCTTATCAGTAAAATAGCGTTTCAGAAATACGGGAAATTCATTATATAGAGGAAGCTGATTCATTATTCGAACTAATTTAGCTGCAAATTTACGAATTTAGTTATTACATTTTCCTATTTTTGCATGATAAAGCGTAAATCAAAATTATAAAACGATGAAAAGATTAAGTATAATTCTTCTCTTTTGCCTGCTTGGCATGACAACTTTCGCACAAGGAAGCAAAACACTCGATTTAAAAGAAATCACGTCAGGTAAGTTTCGTCCGGAAGGTATACAAGGTGTTGTTCCCATGGCTGATGGTGAACATTATACCCAAATGAACACCGATGGAACACAAATTGTGAAATATTCGTTTAAAACGGGGCAGCAAGTAGAAGTTCTGTTTGATGTAACAAAAGCGAGAGAGTGTACCTTCAAGAAAATCGATGGATATGCCTTCTCACCGGACGAGAGCAAACTCTTGATTCGTACTGAAACTCAACCGATCTATCGTCATTCATACACGGCTGTACACTATTTGTATACCATTAAAAGAAATCTAGTAGAAAAACTTTCAGACGGCGGACCTCAACAAGCTCCTGTTTTCTCGCCCGATGGCAACATGGTCGCTTTTGTAAGAGATAACAATATTTTTTTAGTGAAGATACTCTATGGCAACAGCGAATCTCAGGTTACAGAAGACGGAAAGATTAATGAAGTGCTGAATGGAATACCCGATTGGGTATATGAAGAAGAATTCAGTTTTTCGCGAGCATTAGAGTTTAGTCCTGACAACACGATGCTGGCTTTCATCCGTTTTGACGAGAGCAAAGTACCTTCTTATTCTTTCCCTCTCTTTGCGGGACAAGCCCCCCACTACAGTGAACTGGAAAACTATCCCGGAGCCTATACCTACAAATATCCGAAAACCGGCGAAACAAATTCTAAAGTGTCTGTGCATACCTTCGACATTAAATCGAAAGTAACCCGAAAGATGAAGTTGCCACTGGATACAGACGGATACATACCTCGCATACGCTTTACTAAAAATACGAACAAATTGGCTATCATGACGTTGAATCGTCATCAAAATCGTTTTGATATGTACTTTGGTGATCCTCGCTCTACAATCTGCAAACTGATCTTGCGCGATGAAAGCCCTTATTACATCAACGAAAACATTTTCGACAATATCGTGTTTTATACTGAGCACTTTAGCTTTATCAGTGAAAAAGACGGTTACGCACATCTTTATTGGTACAGTATGGGTGGAAATCTCGTAAAACAAGTAACAAAAGGAAACTACGAAGTGAAACGATTTATCGGATGGGATTCTATATCCAATACTTTCTATTACGAAAGTAACGAAGAAAGTCCTCTGCGACAAGCCGTTTACAAGATAGATAAAAAAGGAACAAAGACAAAATTATCAGAGAAGATCGGAACCAATGCTGCTATTTTCAGCACATCCATGCGCTATTACATGAACACTTACTCCAGCTTGCAAACGCCAACAATCATTACACTAAACGACAACAACGGAAAAGTGCTCAAAACGCTGGTGACCAACGATAAACTGAAAACAACACTGGCTGAGTATAACCTCCCACAGAAAGAGTTCTTCCGCTTCAAAACATCTCAAGGCACAGAACTCAACGGTTGGATGATAAAACCGGCAAGTTTTTCTACTTCAAAGAAATATCCGGTACTGATGTATCAATACAGTGGCCCGGGTAGTCAGGAAGTAGTAGACAAATGGGGAATAGGAGGCGATCGTGGTGGAATAGGCTGGGATGCTTATATGGCTAGCAAAGGTTATTTGGTAATTTGTGTAGACGGACGCGGAACAGGCGGACGTGGAGCCGAATTTGCCAAATGCACTTATCTGAATCTGGGAGTAAAAGAGGCTCAAGATCAGGTTGAGACAGCCAAATACATGGCTGAACAACCCTATGTTGACAAAACACGTATAGGTATTTGGGGTTGGAGTTTCGGAGGATATATGACCGTTATGAGCATGAGTGAAGGTACACCTGTGTTTAAAGCCGGAGCAGCAGTAGCAGCAGTTACCGACTGGAAATATTACGACACTATCTACGGAGAGCGTTATATGCGCACTCCCCAAGAAAACGCAGAAGGATACAAAGCCGGATCGGCATTTACGCGTGCGGCCAATTTAAACGGGAGATTATTACTCGTTCATGGTATGGCTGATGATAACGTGCATTTCCAAAACTGCGCAGAATATAGCGAATGTCTGGTGCAAGCTGATAAACAGTTTGACATGCAAATATATACTAACCGTAACCATGGGATTTATGGTGGCAATACACGCTTCCATCTGTTCACAAGGTTGACGGAGTTCTTTCTTACTAATTTATAATAATATGGCAAATAGAATACAAAAACCCGAATGGTTAAAAATAAGCATAGGTAGCAACGAGCGTTACAGTGAGACAAAGCGCATTCTCGACTCTCACAACCTGCATACAATATGCAGTAGCGGCCGTTGTCCTAACATGAGCGAATGCTGGGGCAGAGGAACAGCGACCTTCATGATTGGAGGTGAAATATGTACCCGTAGTTGTAAGTTCTGTAATACACTAACAGGACGCCCTTTAGCTCTGGATGAACAAGAGCCTACACATGTGGCCAAATCCATCGCACTGATGAAATTGAAACATGCAGTGATTACCTCTGTAGATCGTGATGATCTGCCCGATCAAGGTGCAACGCATTGGGCAAAAACGATCAATGAAGTAAAACGCCTGAATCCGGGACTCACTACCGAAGTACTTATACCCGATTTTCAAGGGCACACAGATCTTGTAGACATTGTCATTGCTGCGAGTCCGGATATCATCTCACATAACATGGAAACCGTGAGAAGAATAACACCACAAGTGCGCAGTGCCGCCAACTACGACACCAGTCTTAAAGTGCTTAAGCATATTGCAAGCAAAGGAGTTGTAGCGAAATCAGGTATCATGGTAGGTTTAGGCGAAACTCCGGAAGAGGTGGAAGAGTTAATGGACGATTTGCGCTCAGCCGGTTGCCGCATACTCACCATCGGTCAATACCTGCAACCCACCCGCAAGCATTATGCTGTGGCAGAGTATGTCACTCCTACGCAATTTAACCTTTACAAAGCGGTCGGACTAAGCAAAGGATTCGATCAAGTAGAAAGTGGACCGTTAGTTCGCTCTTCGTATCATGCAGAGAAACACATCCTTAAATGATAACGAACATATTCCGTAATCGGTTGTTTTTAATAAAAAACGATAGATTATACGAAGATGAATCATAAGAGAGTTCTTTCTATTGCTTTCAATATGTCTCTGGGGTTTATTCCGGCTACCATATCCATATTATTATGCGAATTCATATCGCAAGATGTCTCTATCTATATTGGAGCAGGACTTGGATTGGTTTATTCTTACATGGTACTGTACATGGTTAAACCCCAGATTCATAATTTCATATTATACATATCAACTGCCATACTTGTTTTTCTTTCACTTGCAACGCTCTCACCTATTGGTTATTGTCCGCAAGGAAACCTGCCTATTACTTTAGAAGCAAGTATTGTCCTTCCGATGCTCATTCTACATTTACATAAAAAAAGGTTTATCAATTATTGCCTAAAAAGAAAAGATGCCTGCGATAAACGAAATGTAGTACAAAGTGCCGAATCGACCATTGTGTCTTCTCGTATAGTACTCATATTAGCAGCTTCTCATTTTGTTCTGATTACTATCTATATGATAGCGACGCATAATACTCTCAATGCAACAACACATTTGTGGCTATTTCGTTTAGTACCTGCCTTTATATTCACCCTTAGCATCATTTTCAATCAATTTGGCATCAACTATTTTAATAAAATAATGAAGAATGCTGAACATGTACCCATCGTCAACGATAAAGGAGATGTAATAGGGAAAAGCCTGAAAATAGAAGCGATTAATTACAAGAACATATATATCAACCCTGTAATACGTATAGCACTCATAAATCGTGGGATGATTTTCTTATGTAATCGCTCACAAAACTGTATCTTAGACAAAGGTAAAACAGATATACCTTTAGAATGCTACCTACGCTACAATGAAACCTTGGAAGAAGGTATAGCAAGACTAATAAATTATGTATTTCCGACAAATCCAAACATACCGGTTTCATTCAGCACAATGTATCATTTCGAAAATAATATTACCAATCGGCTAATCTATTTGTTTGTAGCCAACGTAGAAGATGATTCTTTACTATGCAACAATCATTTCAGAAATGGAAAGTTGTGGACTCTTCACCAAATGCAGCAAAATATAGGAAAGAACTACTTTAGTGAATGCTTGGAGCTCGAATATGAGCACCTAAAAGAAATCATTTATACAAAAGAAAAATACAAGGAATCTTAGATAACTCGGGGATTTTTCCACGCCAGTCCTTCAATGTACGGGTTTTTATGTATTCTCCCTCGCAAGTCAGGTTAGCAGCTATACAAAGTTTCGTTTGCGGACGACAATTGCTTAAA
Source organism: Bacteroides sp. UBA1317 (assembly GCA_002307035.1). Lineage (GTDB taxonomy): Bacteria > Bacteroidota > Bacteroidia > Bacteroidales > Bacteroidaceae > Bacteroides. Next base: position 5,082 of record DBTL01000018.1, on the reverse strand, counting down.
ATATCTTCCAACATCTTATTATTGCGATAGGGCGTTTCAATAAATAGCTGTGTCTGATCCTCTGCATAAACCCGTTGTTCAAGAAATTTAAGCTTCTTGCCACGTTCTGAAGGTTCTATAGGAAGATATCCGTGAAAAGCAAAACTCTGCCCATTAAAGCCCGATCCCATCACAGAAAGAATGATAGAAGAAGGACCTACCAAAGGAACGACTTTTAGATTTTTCCGCTGAGCCATTGCAACAACATCAGCTCCCGGATCGGCTACAGCCGGACAACCTGCTTCAGAAATAACCCCCATTGACAATCCATTAAGCAAAGGTTGCAGGTAGCCGGAAATATCGTCCGGCGAAGTATGCTTGTTCAATGGGTAAAAAGTAAGAGAATCAATATCAATATCGTGTTCTACCTTCTTAAGAAACCTACGGGCAGAGCGTATATCTTCTACAATAAAATGCTTTATCTCTAGAATTACCTCTCTATTATAAGAAGGTAAAACCATTTCGAGACTAGTATCTCCAAGAGTAACCGGCAATAAATAAAGAGCCTTTTCCATATCAACGAAAACTATATTTTCAGATAGCATATTCAGTTTCAGCCAGCATATGGCGGTAATCCGTAATCAGCAGCAAATCATGCAGTGTAACATTTTTATTTCGCTCCATGTATGAAGTCACAATCTGCGTTCCCATCCAAGTGCCTAATAGAGAGGGCGAGTCCTCACCAAAAAAGGATGTAAAAGGAGCAGGTCTTGTATATATTCTGACTAACATAGGGTCTGTAGCATTCAAATGTCCACTCGTTTGCATAAATTTCCATATTCTTCCTTCATTCTCCTCACACCAAGTCTTCTCTGCGGCTGAATAGCCTAAGATACCTTCGAAACAATGGCTGTCTAATATTTCTTGAACAATATAATTGATCTTTCCATAGTGAAGCATAACGTCGAGCAAAGTCCTTCTTCCATCAGTTGGAAGTGGATATTCACTTAGTAAATAGAACAGAAAGCAATCCGGGACAATACGTTCAGGAGACATTGAGCGGCACTGATAATCGTAATAGTAACGCTTATAAAGAGGGTAATCCTCGCCCATATACTTATCAAGACTGATGCCTAACAAGCTGTCTCCTACAACAATCGACTCATTAAGGGCTGAAACCTGAGAATAAATTTTCGGTATCTTAATATCCGGAATTTCTTTCTTCAGATGATTAAAGCCTTTAGTCAATTTACGTTCAATTTTGGTTAAATCAGCAAATTTAACTTCCACATCAGCCATCAGGTGAAGTAATGTGGTGTCAGAATAGAAAAATTTTAGCTTTTGGGTAATATTATCGTCATCCACGTTACCAATGGCAAGCACATCTTCTATCAGTATCTTGGTCGCTTGCATATTTTCTGTGTTCATCTTCTGCAAAGCAGATAAGCTGTTGAACTTAACATACTCATTCAACAGCTTATCATAACGAACCACCGATATTTTTTCATTTTCCTCACGCTCTGCAAGTTTGCTATTATTTAACTTACAAGATGTGAGAATCAAGCATACAAGAAAAGAAAAATATACCGCCCGTAGTCTCATCCTTCATTGACATAAAGGATGAAACTAATAGGAAGTAGTGATAAGCTATCGACTTCAGACTTTTTATCCATAAATAATCTGTCCCTTTTCGTCTTTATACTCATCATCGATACCTTTCTCATAGGTTGTCATAGCACGAAGACTCATACCAACACTTGAGAACCCTCCATCGTGATACAAATTCTGCATGGTTACTTTACGAGTAAGATCAGAGAACATCATAATGCAATAGTCGGCACATTCATCAGCCGATGCATTCCCCAATGGAGACATACGATCTGCAAAATCAAACAATTTATCCATTCCCTTAACACCTGCTCCGGCAGTAGTCATAGTTGGTGATTGAGAGATTGTGTTCACGCGTACATTGTGTTCACGTCCGTAAATATAACCAAAGCTACGAGCTATCGACTCCAGCAGAGCTTTTGCATCTGCCATATCATTATATCCAAAGAATGTGCGCTGAGCAGCAACATAGCTCAATGCTAAGATTGAACCATATTCTTCCACTGCATCCATTTTCTTAGCTACTTGTATCATTTTATGAAATGATACAGCCGAAATGTCGAGAGTTTTGTCTAGCATTTCATAGTCAAGATCATCATACGTACGCTTTTTACGCACATTTGGAGACATGCCGATAGAGTGCAATACAAAATCAACCTTTCCTCCCAATATCTCCATCGAACGTTTAAACACATTTTCCAGGTCTTCAACACTCGTTGCATCTGCCGGAATAACTTCACAATTAAGCTTTTCGGACAAAGCAGAAACTTCTCCCATACGAACAGCGATAGGAGTATTTGATAATGTAATAGTTGCACCTTCTTCAACGGCCTTTTCAGCTACCTTCCAAGCGATGGATTGTTCATTCAACGCTCCAAAGATAATACCTCTTTTTCCTTTCAATAAATTATAATTCATACCTATTTAATAGTTAAATTAGGTTGCAAAGATACGAACTTTCTCCATAGAACGAGACATCTAGAGAAAAGAAAAAGCAAAATCAACAAAAAATCCACCTAAACCAACAAATAGTACACATGATAAAAGCTATTCAAGAATATATTTGCACTTGATAAATAAAGAGACTTTTATCTATTATTATGAACCCAAAGAACTCTCACAACGAATGGATACAGTAACCAGAAAGTTTGTTATGCCTGCATTTGTAGGCTTTTCACTATTAATCGGAAGTACTAACATTAGCGCTCAAATTCCAAAACCTATTGATATCATTGATAACTCGACCAATTCTCCTTTAAAACAATTAATATACGCCGATCTACCTTTTGAGATGCAGGCAGTGAAGCAACCTTTTTTTCCAAAATATGCAGTCAACATTCTCAGCTTTGGAGCCAAAGGAGACGGCATTACGCTAAATACGCAAGCCATAAACAATGCTATTAAAGACGTAAATAGCAAAGGCGGAGGAAAGGTCGTTATTCCCGAAGGATTATGGCTCACCGGACCCATAGAATTGCTTAGTAACGTTAATTTATATACAGAACAGAATGCACTTATAATATTCAGCAACGATTTTAGTACTTATCCTATCATTCAAACTTCTTTTGAAGGATTGGAAACTCGACGTTGCCAATCGCCTATATCAGCTCGCAATGCAGAGAATATTGCCATCACCGGATACGGTTCATTTGATGGCTCCGGAGATGCGTGGAGACCAGTAAAAAAAGATAAACTAACCACGGCACAATGGGATAAACTTATAAAGTCGGGTGGCGTACTCGATGGAGATAAAAAAATCTGGTACCCCACAGCCGGTTCATTGAAAGGTGCTTTGGCCTGCAAAAATTTCAACAACCCGGAAGGGATAGAGACAGATGAAGAGTGGAATGAGATTAAGCCTTGGCTTCGCCCTGTGATGATTAGCATAGTGCAGAGCAAAAAGGTATTGCTTCAAGGCATTACTTTCAAAAATTCACCCAGCTGGTGCATCCATCCACTGTCGTGCGAAGAGATCACAATCGATAATGTAAAAGTATTCAATCCATGGTATTCTCAGAACGGGGATGCACTTGACCTGGAATCATGCAAAAATGCGCTTATCAAGAATTGTATATTCGATGCCGGTGATGACGCCATCTGCATTAAATCGGGTAAAGATGAAGACGGGCGTAAAAGAGGTGAACCTTGCCAAAACGTACTGGTACTTAACAATACAGTACTGCATGGGCATGGCGGTTTTGTGGTAGGTAGCGAAATGTCGGGAGGAGTGAAAAATGTATTTGTGTCCAACTGTACTTTCATGGGTACCGACGTAGGCCTTCGTTTCAAAAGTACTCGCGGACGTGGTGGCGTGGTTGAAAACATTTTTATTGAAAACATCAATATGATTAATATCCCAAACGAACCATTATTATTCGATTTGTTTTATGGAGGTAAAGCTCCCGATGAACTTACGGATGATGATAAACAAGAAAAAATAGATCTGATGCCTGTGAGTATTGAAACACCTGCCTTTCGAAATATTCATATATCGAACATCTATTGTAAAGGCGCGGGACGTGCTATGTTTTTCAATGGCTTACCAGAAATGCCAATACAAGATGTGACTGTAAAGGATATTATTATTTCGGATGCAGCAGAAGGAGCGGTAATAAGCCAAGCAGAAGGTGTGACCATGAATAACATCAAGATTATCACCCCAAAAGGTCCTACCCTACAAGTAAAAAACACCAAGAATTTAAGTGTGGACGGTACGCTATACAAAAACATTGACTCTAAAGGAAAAACGATGGAGTTCTAGTAAATTTGCGTATCCATCATGCCCCAAAGCCCTTCTTGAAAACAGACTTTAGTGCGTGCACGTTTTACCTTAGAAACGTGTACGTTCATCACGCAAAGCGTGTGCGTTTCATTGATAATTCCTGAAACAAAAGGAAAGAGGCAACAAACTAAGTAGTTATTCAATCAAAATTAATAGAAGAAACTGAGTCTTTTCTCTTACATTTGTATCATTATATAAAACACAGATTCCATGAAGAAAGAAATTGCAAGTATTCTATTGTTTTTATGTGCCTGCCCCGCAGGCATGTTTGCTCAAAGTGGAGAGAAAACCATCTCTATAGAAATCACAAATGATTGGACAAAGGCTAAAGTGGATGAGCCGATCGTTCTCAAAGTCAATGATTTGAAAGCCGGATTCACCGTGAAATCGGCTACCATTTGGGAAGGCAGCACCGAAATACCCTCGCAGTTGGATGATTTGAATGGTGATAGACGTGCCGACGAACTGGCTTTTGTCACTAATTTAGCTCCTAAAAGCAAAAAGACAGTAAAGATTATACTTTCTCCCAAGAAGTCAGACAAACAATACACGCCTCGTGTATATGCTGAGATGCTTGTCAGCGACAAAAAAGGGAAACACGTACCTGTACAATCGATAACCATTCCCGGAACAAGTAACATCTACAATCAGATGCATCATCACGGACCGGCTTTCGAGTCTGAATTGGTTGCTTATAGATTATACTTTGATGT
>DBTL01000055.1:1139-23159 GCA_002307035.1 Bacteroides sp. UBA1317 | reverse complement strand
CCACCGTTGATGGAAGATCCAGCAGCAGCTCCACGTTCAGATCCGTGCGCACAGGGTTGGGGTAGAAATTGTAGTCGAAAAGCAGGGAGTCGGCCGGGCTTGAACGAAGGTCCTCCCTTAGCCGCTCCAGACTGTCCAGCACCGCCTTGTTTTCCGGGTCATTTTCCAGATAGGTGTGCTGTGAGGGCGGGAAGTAGAAGGCGGTGGCGATGTCGCCCATCTCGGAGGTGTCGCGCGGAGATTTGCGGCTCCGGTTGCAGAGGGTCTCAAAAAGCGGGTAGCGGTAACCGGGGGCATACCAGCGGTAGGTCTCTGTTCGAAAGTTGATGCTGTCAGGGCCTGTGCTTACATGGTGGTTATCATCGGAACTGTTCCTGATAAAGTCCTTGATGCTGTTTTTGGCACTAGCCGTGGAAGAAGAGGTGGCAGAGGATGAAGAGGTGGAAGCTGTGGAACCGGAGCTGTCCGAGGCCGCCGTTGTTGCCATCTCTTCCAGGGACGAAACCGTCAGGCTGTCCTTCCTCTGCATCATCCTTTCGCGCCGATGATTCGAGAGGGGGCGGGTATGTTGCTGGAAGCGGTGCTGGGTCTTTACCCTCAATACATTGTACAAGGTATCTCCATCCGGGAGAATGAGCGTACCGACGGCATCGGCTACGACATAAAGTTGCCCTTCGGTACCGGAGGACAGGGTATGCTCGTAGCTCCCTCCGCCCTTGAAGGTACTCACGATGGAGTCGCCCAGCGTGAAGGGGTAGTGCATCACATATTCCGGACTTTCGAGCATCATGCGCGAACCGGAGTTCTCGAAGCCCATCAGCAGGAGGGAGTCACCCTTGCCGACATACTTGTACATCGTGCGATTCTCCAGGCAGGTGATGCTGATGGAGTCGCCACCACGTTTGGCTACCGGGGTATAGTATCGCACAGCGTATTTATCGTTGACGGGTTTCAGTTTCGAGAAGTCCCACAGGACGTTGGAGCCACGCCGGCCGGGGTCTTTATACTCAATCTGCTGTTTGGTCAGGTTGTCGCCGGGGCGGAGGCTCTGGAGGGACTTCGTTATCGTTGTTTGGGAAAACAAAAATCCTGATGCAGAAACAATTGCAACGAAGAGGATAGCAATACGATGAATATTTTTTCTCATGTCTTTAATTGTCTAAAGCTGTTATTTTGCGTAGTTATAATCGTATTTCTTGATAATTTTACCGTCACAGTCTTTAATGCAAACAAGACGGTTGTACGAATCGTATTCGTAGTATGTTGTCAACCCTCTTGGATCGGTACTTGTCAACATGCCCACAAGGGGTTTATAAGTATACGTTGTTACATAACTATCTTTTGTTTCCGTAATTGGATACAAATTGGAATAGCCCCACACGTAAGATTTGGCTAGTTGCCCATAAGGAGTATACTTTGTCAAACGCAGATTGGAATCATAGACATATTCCTCTTCTTGCGCCATACGGGCATCATAATGAATAGTGCCATTAAGGACACGAACCGAATCATAATCACTAACTGGAGCCGAAATGTTTAGATTATATTTCTGAAAAGGAGCGGATAAGCCGCTAACGTAAGAAATCGTACTTGGTTTATAAAGCCAAAGGGTTCCGCCCACATCATACCTAATGCCAGAAAGCATATATCCAGACACTGTTTCCATAGGCATGGACAGCCTATTTGCACTTACCATCAGAGCATAGCCGCTAATCAAAGAATCCGAGCCCGTTGAAAGATCTCCAACAATTTCATCCGCAAAGCGATAACGCTTAAAATAGGTTCGACCATCACTTCCCATATTCTGTTCTTCAGTTATGCGAAACAGGTCATCGTGAAAATAGTTGACTGCTTTTTCTGGCAGAGCAATACCGTTCTGATATTCAACTTCAGATTTTGAATTTATGTAGTCTGGGGCATATGGTATTTTACGAGCCATCGTAATATCGTTTTCCTGTTCCAAAACCACAATGTAATTGGTATCCACAGACAATTGATTTCCATAGTCTAATGATAAAACATCCGGAGCCCCCACTGCATTTAATGTATATCGGGTTCTTTTCTTTAATTGAAGACTGGATGAATATTCATCTTGAGACAACAAATGTCCTCTACGATAGGATACTGAATTATAGAACAGGAACTTCATACTTACAAGATTCGAATAAGAAGTGACAGCATGATTGAATAAATACGTGGAATTATCACTGTTTCCTTTGTAGTCGGAAAATTTATTTACCGTATAATTAGCGACTCCGCCATTGGCATCTTTATGAATTTCTGTAACCTGAGAATAGCCAACACTTGGCTCAGCAATTCCAAAATACTCATCCCCTTCAAAGGAGGTATGAAATTCATTAAAAAGAGAAATCCATTGAGTATGAAAAATCCCCGTACTCTTTATCGAATCCAAACTGATGGCAGCACTTGTTCTATCAAGAGTAAGCAAAGCACTTGAAGAAATCGCTGTTCTGGTAGTGTCAAAATCAATAATAAGCCCACTGCTATCAGTAGATGTAGAAGATGTATTCAAGCTTCCTTCATAATCTATTTTTGTCGTATAATTATATTTCGTAATGTCTGACAAAGAACCATCTTTCTGATAATCTCGGACTTCACAAATCCGGGCTCCTCCCAATTTATTTACGGCCACACTTTTAAGGGCATGGATAACACTTATACCAGACAGCCCCAACTCGTAATACCTCATTTTAGAATAGTTATGGCTCTCGTATGTAAACATAGACTTTCCTCCAGTCGGATAAGTTACAGTCTTCAAAAGACCCTGCAAAGAAGATTTTTTCCAATAGCCATAATCATCAACTTCACTTTTGAGTAGCAGTTTGGCATCTGGATAAGTGTAGGTATTGTCGTAAGTAAAGTTATACATGCCATTAGCGAAATTGGTGATGGAAGACAGAAAACGGCGTCCCCACAAATTATTACTACCCATAGCATAGGAGTATGCAAAGGAGGTCGAATCCAATGTGACTCCATTAATGCTTGAAACAACAGAATTGAGTTGATAATTTTTATTACAAAAATCACCTCCGCTATAATACAAAGGATATTCTTCTATCGTTTTATTGAACGACATCGAGAATCCAATATCATCAATCGTAATGTTTCGTAATACAACAGACTTGGAGGCAGCTTTTCGTTTTACAAGCGTTTCAGTACCAGAGGTCGCTGCTGTTCCTGATGCATTTTGCGAATAATGAACTCCTTGTGAGTAAAATTCCTTAAACATCCATAATGGATCAGTCTTGGTATGATAAGTTGTCGCCCACTGATTCTCGGTATAATGAAAGTTTATAGATCTTCCGTTTGGGGCAACAATTTTCGTCAAATACCACGCCATGATGCACGGTGTTTTTTGGAGAAACCCTGAATTATCAGCACTTTCGCCAGAATCCCCACAATCAACCTGTATGGAGAACTCCTCTGCATAGATTGACCCTCCAAAATAATAAGTATAGCCATTCAAGTCCTTTAAACGTATTTCAGAACTTCCGTTAGGAGCAGCATTTTTTTTCATGCGGGGTTGTTCTCCGGTTATGCCTGAAAGATCCACCTTAAAATACTCATTCGACAAGAGTTTAACACTCCCATCGTTGCCAACAAAAAAACTCCCACTATGACCATTGACATTGAAAGAGAATATATCAGGTTTATAGTCGTAATTCTCCCCTAAGTCACTAAAAACAAAGGCACCAGAGCTATTGGTCGTTCCAATACTGGAGGAGAAATGGTAAACCAAATCTTTATTATAGATCTTTATTCTCGACTGAATCAAGAATCCATTGGGATACCAGCATAAGTCATAATCATCATTCTTTAAGAAATCATCCGGTGTACCGTATACAGTACGTGTAACACATCCCCCAATATTCAAAAACCAATTCAGGCCAACCAAGCCTGAATGTTTTTGCGGTTGAAAACCCTCAGAACTATATTCCAGAGAAAGCGGTACATCAAAATCAGGATCTTGAATACGATAAATTGGTATTGAAAAATTTAACCTTCCAGTATACAATGAAACAGGAATATTCCCATATTTCATAAAGTCAGCCGTTTGTGGCGTTACGTAGTGCACATCTCCCTGCGCACATATTTTTACACTGACAAATAGAAAAAAGGCTAATGGAACCATATAGAATCTATTTGTGGCAAACAAGGTAAAAGATTTCATCTTTTATTTTTTATAATTCAAATACAATTTGGCGCAAATGCAACATTAACGATTCAAATATAAACATTATTTGCAAATTAGATTACAATTGATACAAAAAATCTTTTGATGACTTCTACTAAAAAACATTCACTGTTTTTTGTTTTAAATCTAATAAAGCACCGGATCTGGAGTCGGCTTTGGACCAGGACGAACTGAAACAACAAAAGACGTTTCATGATTCACGATTTTCCCAGTTACGCTATCAAGAACAGTGCAACACAGGGTGTAGTTGCCTGCCACTGGGCATGTGCATGATATCGTGGTAGAAGAGTTTGCAGTTCCATTGTTTATAACTGTTCCTGTTGAATTCTTTAAAGACCAACTTACTTGATATATACCAGAGCCCCCTTCTATTGCCAATGTGCTCGTCCAGTTATCTGAAGCATAAATAGTTCGAGAAGTCCCAACTATTGGATTAGCCAATAATGTCTCTAAAGGCAAGCATGAACAAGTTACATTTCTCGTCAGCGAAGCCCAGTCCCCATATGTTAAGTCATATACATCGCAATTAAGAGTGAACGTTCCAACTTTATACCATGGGACTCTTATGCTATTAGTATTATACTCATCATCTTCAAAGATGTAGTTGCCATTTTCGTCTAAAACATACCAAAAACATTCAAAGTCACCAGAGCCTCCAACAATACTAATAGATGCTGTTGTAGTATCCCGATAATGACAACTGGATTCGGAACTTATGGTTGCCTTGAAAGGCAAGCAGTAAATTGATTTGCTTGCCGATCCTGATTTCCCGCTCTGATTATCTGTCACGGTGCATTGCACAACAAGGGAACCTGTTTGAGGAGCATGGAGAATATAGTCTGGCGATAGAGGAACTATCGTTGAGGATAATACTGTACCGGATACTGTTTTCAGGCTCCAAGTACAGGTGTATTCACCAGAACCACCCGTAACATTCACTTTCGCAAAACTCCTGACATTATATACGACAGTATCCTCTGCCGTCAGCGAAAGAGACAAATCTGAATAGGTTGGGACGGGACTTACACTTGCGCCATGATAGGCATATTCATACTTATTCAAGATATTCAGATCATGATCGCGGACCATTCGCAGCCTATCCGACGAATCGTAAGAATAGTAGGTCATCAAGCCTCTCGGGCTCTGAATGGAGGTCACTCCTACCCCCGGCTTATAAGTATAAAGAGTAATTGATGCATTGGGCAGTTTTGACCTTAAATCACACAGCGCAGAATAATCTGGAATAGTTAACAGTTCGGTTGGTGACGCGTCTAGATTTGACACAACCTCGTTATAAGTTGCATTCCTAATCTCCGCAATCGGATATTGGCCGTCATACCCCCAAATGTAAACTGTATTCTCGACCTCCTTTTCGGTTATAAAAACAGGATTATCCCCATCATACTTTCGATAAACCTTCTTGGTTTCCAAAGGAGCATCACCAATACTACTTTTTACAGTATCCAGCAATGCCTTGAATGAAAGATCTAGAACAGATCCATCTTCAGGATACTTGTATATATTAACATTAGTCTTGAGTAGCCGGGCATTTCTTTTCTCCTTCTCTTCCACAACAGGAGTAATATTGTTGTTTGTGACCATCCAATCCAAAACATCAACATCCGAGCGGGTTGGACTAGATGTTGTTGAGGCAAAGTCCACAGGATACTTGTAATAATTGATTATAGAGTCATTTGTTCCTATAGCCAAGGCTTTCTTGCTCAAAAGGTCATAATCATTGTAATCATATTTTTCAACACGCGAAACGCCATCTATAGACTCCATTTTATCAACAATCAAATGATTTTGCAATCGGATGATTTTTGCCATCGCACCACCAGTGATACCTTTAACTGAAACTATAACATCTTCTGGAAAAATATCCTCCTTTACATTAACCTTAATTCGCCCTAGCTGGTTTACATTAGAATATTTGTAATTTTCTGATCTTACTAACAACCCAGTTTTATCTATATATTTCTTTTCAAGGAGAAGTCCTCTTTTTTGTGCGTTAGTTGTCGACTTATTAACACCATTGAATACAAACAGGGAAAGGTCTGCCTCGCTACTATATAAACGAGTATTTGTGATATAATCATCCGGATTTGTGCCCCAATCCGTATATCGATTAATAACAAAAGAACCATCCGAGTTTTTTTCAATAACATAGGAGTAGCCAATTTCAGGCTCTCCGACATCGTAATTCTGGGACCAAGAACTTTCAATGTACGATTTTGCACCTGTCGCCGTCATTTCATAAGGCTGTGCCTGATAAAGAATTCCGCTGCTTGTCAAATTTTGAATATTCGCGTCCTTGGAATAATTCAGCAAATAATAGTATTCTTTTTCAGATGCAATATTATTGGCACTCTCATAATTTGTAATTTTACAAATCCGCCCCCCTCCAGTATATCCCGACGTTGAGTCCAAGGCCACTCTCGCTGGGCCGAGGTTATTATAAACATAGGTATCAACCATACAGCCATAAAAACTTTTCTCGTATGCGAGCTGAGTAAACCCACCGGTTGGATACGATATCTTATTCAACAAACCATAAGAATGCTGACTATTATTGCCATTCCAGAAGCCATATGAATCAGCACTGGTTGTTTCAGGTTCTGGGTATAAATAGGGATGTAAATATTCAAAAGAATACAAGCCTCCGTCAGCTTGTTTGAAAGATGTCAGAAATCTTCTTTTATCCTTCGTGGTATAACCAAAAGCATAGGAATGGAGGGGCGAACCATCTTTCATGACAACAACACTATCCAACTCATATGAGGGCACATTAAAATCCGGATAGGGGTTGGTGAAAAATTGGTTTAAAGCCACATTGGATGATTGGCTAAAGGCTGCTTCTTGTGATCGATAAAACTTGATGATAGTTCGCGTGTCTTCAATTTCAATGTTATCAAGAATAACCATTTTTGAAGTGGAATAGGATGTGGATGTCCCTTTGACTTTTTTTGATGACTGCCAAATTGGTGAGTCCTTTTTATTATTGATGTTCGAGTTTGTAAGACTAACATTTACATAATTGAACTTCATCGTCCGTCCATTCGGAGCAATGATTTTTGTTAAATGCCAAGCTAAAATGGTCGTTGGATTCTTATCATAAGCCAAATTTGTACCTGGTGTGAATGAAAAAGAAAACTCCAATGAGCTTAACTCGCCTCCAAAAACATATATATATCCATCTGGAGACTTTACCATTATGCTTGATTGAACAGGTAGCAGTGTTGACTTATTTTGTGTACTAAACCCATCAAAGAGGACTTTGTACCCTTTTACATTCGTCTTAATATTACGATTATTATCAATCATAAATCTCAAATTATGATTGCCACAGTTTAGTTGAAACAAATCAGGTTGAGCATCATAGTAGAAGCCATCAACTAATGGTAATTCATATGAATCAACATCTATTGAAAATATATTATCACTGATATCCCATAATTCTTCATTATTATAAAGAGCCTTACCTGATGCAACCCAATAGCCCATAAGCTCACTAGCATTGGTCCCATTTGAGCTAGGATAATTATCATCAGGAACTCCGTAGACCTCCCTCGTTATTGCACCTCCAACATTCAAAAACCAGTCTAACCCAATAAAACCGGATCGTTTAGCTGGTTTAAACCCGTCCGAAGTATAGACTGCGGATATTGGCAAGTTAAAATCCTTATCTTTAATTTCGTAAATGGGAATCTCAAAATTCATTTTCCCAGTAAATAAGGATATAGGGATTTCTCCATATTTTACAAAATCGGAAGTCTGTGGAGTTACATTCCCGAATTCTCCTTGTGCAAAAAGAGTTGTGAATGTCAAAGAAAACAGAATGATTAAATTATTTCGCAAGTTCATATCTCTATTATTTAGGTATTGCATAAAACTGGACGAACGATATATTCTTATTTCATTATTCTATAAAATATTATTAGAATAACAAATATAATATTTTATAGACACCTTTCACAAAAAATAGAAGCATTTTATTTTCATAGCAGCTTCTACAAATAGCTCACTTAAAACATCCAAGGCTTTTACAAATTCGTTCTACTAAAAAATATTCACCGTTTTTCTTAAACAGAAACAAAAGCTTTTCATCTTCTACAAGATTTTATTGAGGATAATGATAATCATATTGTTGAAGAATCTGCCCATCAGTCCCCTTGATAAGCTTTAAGCGATTGAGTCTGTCATATTCGTACGTAGTGGTCAGTCCACAGGGATCCGTCATCTTCAGCATGCCTACCAACGGTTTATAAGTATAGGTAGTCATCAAAGCATTTGAAAGAGAGGTGCGAAGATGATCAACTAGCACCAGATTCTCACTTGTTGGATTGGGATTGATAGCCAATACTGTATGGCAGATTGACAACACCCAATCCCATAATAGACTTACACAGTCATGTGATGCATATAATCACAAATTGAGAAATCCAGTAAAAAAAAAAGAAGATTACGAAAGCACTTTACTGCAATCGTAATCTTCTTGAATTTTCTACTGTTTTTATTTGGATTTTAAAACAGTATCTATTTCTCTATTAGCACATGAAACGTTATCTTACAATAGCGAGGTTATTGTATAAGTATCTGTTATTGCCTTGTATGCAACTTCAGACATAGCATATACTACGTAAAAAGAAAACTGTTGAGTACTTGTTGTGTAGAAGGTTTTAGCAGGATCCTCATAAATCTGGGCAGTAATAGCACCATACGGTGGATAACTATCACCGGTTGGGAAACCAACATATGTACCATTAGACGTTCCATAAGGCGTCACTACAGCACTTCCATCCCAACTGAACAAGAGATAGGAGCCTATTGTCCACAAGTTGGGTAATTTGTATAAATTAAGAATAGTTGAGTGCTGCATCACCTGCACCCAAGAACCATAAAGAGTTGAAACGTACTGACCAACTGCATAGTCAGTCCAGTCTGTTTGAGTCAAGTGCAGAATGAACTTAGTCGTACCAGCAACGAGTGTATCATAAGGATTAGTTGATTCTTCATCCAATTCTATTCCCAAGGAATACTCTTGAAAGTCAACCAAATCCCCATATGTGATCATGATAGTTGTATCAGCTTGACCTGCCGCAAAGGTAATCGATTCAGGAACCGTAAAGACATTATCCATATCGTAAGATTCCTTGATCAAAACAGTATCAGCATTGACCGTATCAACACGCGAGACAGTTATTAGATATGCCGTGTCAGTAGGAGCAACTTCTACAGTACTCGCATTGGAACTGGGAAAATATGCTTCAATAGCATCAGCAGCCGGAACATAAGATGGTGTTCTTTCAGGAAAATCCTCAGAGCAACCCGAAAACAGGAAAGCCAGTATTCCTGTGGTCATTAAAATTGTTCGTATATTTTTCATATTCGTTTTCATTTTATGGTTATTCTATAAATCAATCCGTTACACCATCTTCCAAACTTGCACCATCACCACTTTGGGGCAATACGCCACCGGTATTGTTTGCTTCTTCAGGAATACCAGCATTGGAATTGATTTCTTTTTGCGGAATCCTCATCAACAACCAAGGATCCGTGGAAGACATATTGAATTTGAAAGCACTTGGCCAGTTCGTTCCAGTATCACCGCTATGGAAACGAACAATGTTCTTTTTTAAACGCATAGCATCTTCAAAAGCAAAACCTTCACCCCAAAGTTCAATACGACGCTGTTTCCATATTTCAGTCTGCATTTCTGCAGGTGTTGTTGCCGAACACGTATAACTCGGGTCACGATAGTTCTTAACAAAGTCTTCCAGCGCAGTTATAGCTTCTGGAAGATGCCCACTCATAGCCAAACCTTCTGCTTGGATAAACAGCATTTCTTCTGCACGCATCATACACCAGTCAGAGGCATTTTCTCCGTTACCCATTTCATTGTTGTATGCAGCAAACTTCACGTTGGTATAGGGCAGAAAAGCCATTTTAATGTCTTTGATTACTAACGGACCAATAGCTTCACCTGTATAACCAGGCCAAGATTGACCATCAATCAGCGGTGATTTCAAATCGGTATCCACCCACCAGCCTTTTCGAACGTCTGTTGTCGGGATCTTGTCCCAAAGCAGGTTGCTGATCATCTTATAGCAGCCCACGTTACAAGTGTAGCTATTTCCGGCAAAAGAACACAACTTGGAGGGCCAGTTACCATAGGTACTGGTAATGTTCACTGGAGTAATTACCAATGCCCACATCCAGGAAGTAGCAGAAGCATTATTGAAAGACGGTACTGAAACATCAGCTTTTGAAAGAAAAGAAAAACCGGCCATAGCAGTAGTGGCATCGACAGCGGCTTCAGCGTAATTGCCCATAAGCAAATGGGCACGAGCACGAAGTCCATAAGCCACATTCTGGTTAATAAAACCTTTATCTGTTCTTTCAAAACCGTCCAAAAGAGGAATAGCCTGATCCAAATCAGATAGAATCTGCTCATAAATTGCCGTTACTGTAGCACGAGGAATGCTAGATTCATCAGCTAATGGCACCGTAGTCACTAATGGCACTGCAGGTTTATCTTCATTACCCAAGTAAGTGAACTGGTAACGTTGAACCAAATTCAAGTAATCAAAGGCCCGTACAGCAAGTGCTTGCCCTTTGTATTGAAGCAACGTTTCCTTGTCCGTACTATCGGGGATAGACAGAAGAATATCGTTGGCCATCTTGATTTGATTATAGAAAAGTGCCCAACGAATATAGGGGTTAGCATAAGTATAAGTACGATCTTCAAAAGCATTGCAAATAGTATACCAGTTGTAGTTATCATTGGTTGTCACAAAATCAGGGCCATTTGCATCAGCAGAAATACATACAGAGGGATAACCAAAGTCATCGTCACGTTCGTCTTTTGGGTACACTCCATTGTTCTTGCTCATAAGAGAGTACATACCACTTATATCAGCAGACAATCTGGTCGGTATTTTACCGACCACATCTACTTTTTGATCCGATGTAATCAGGGAGCCTTCCGGATAAGTATCAAGATCAGCGCATGAAGCCAGCACGGCTACTCCGGCAGAAAGGATCCAAAGTTTATTTAGCATTTTCATATTCTAATATTTATAACGTTTTACAACTGATTAAAAGGTAACCGACAGTCCACCAGAGATGGTACGAAGAGCTGTATAGTTGTGAGCGCCAACGCTAGTATAACTTGTTGCTCCCAACGATTGACGGGGGTCCAAACCTTTTCGGGCAGTAAGCAATGCCAGATTATCTCCGGCAAAGAAAAATCGAACAGAATTGATATCCAGCTTCTTAGTAAAACTTTTCGGTAATGTGTATCCAAAAGTCAGGTTATTCAGACTCAAATAATCAGAGCTAGTCAAGAATCGGGTAGAGAACTTCTGATAAGTAATATCACTGGAGTTCAATCTGGGAATATCAGAGCTTCTGTTCTCTTCAGTCCAGGCATTCAGGATATCCTTATGCCAATTCACACCAGCATTGTCACCACTGTGCATCAACTCTTCATACGAGAAGTCATAAACTTTTCCACCTAATTGATAAGAAAAGCCAAGAGACAAATCAAATCCTTTATAGTTTACGCTCGTACCGAAACCACCGTAGACTTTTGCCAAAGAGCTACCAATATTACGTTGCCTTGTGGCAGACCAGTCAGTTGTGGTTGTTTTGTTACCCTGAGCATCCAATACATAATCCCTGTTAGCATCCACCATATAATAAAGGGCTTCACCTGTTTCATCATCAACGCCAGCATATTCACGCAAATAGGTATCATATAGCGATCCTCCTACTTCATAAGCATACATCGTGCCATAGATGCCACCCTTGAGGGCGGTAGATTTGTCAAGTGACGTGATTTTATTTTTATACGTTGTGGCATTAAAATTTAAAGACCAATTCAAATCTTTGGTTCTGATAAGTACTCCATTCAAATCCAGTTCCAAACCATCGTTCACAATAGAACCCACATTTTTAGGTTTTGTAGAGTATCCCAAAACAAGGGGTACAGGCAGATAGTACAACAAGTCAACGGTTTTTCTGTTAAAATATTCCACACTACCAGTAAGACGATCGTCAAATAAGCCAAACTCCACACCAGTATTAAAACTGTAAGAAGTTTCCCAGGTTATATCACGATTACCTTTGTAATAAAAAGAAGTGGAATAGTTGCCATTGCTGCTAGTCAGTTCAAACTGATCCAGATAAGGATAATAATTCTGCTCACCATCATAGAGTAAGGCATCATTTCCTTGAATACCATAACTGGCTTTCACCTTCAACAGATTCACCCAGGGGGTGTTCAAGTTTGTAAAAAAATCTTCTTTATTAACCAACCAAGAACCACCGAAGCTACCAAAATTACCCCAACGGTTTTCGGGTGCAAAACGGGAAGAAGCATCACGACGATAAGAAGCAGAAAGAAAATACTTGCTTTGATAATCGTATTGTACACGACCTAGAAATCCGATTGTCACATACTTATCAGTTGAAGAAGAAACCGTAGCGGGAGAATAAATAGCATTACCCAATTCTGCAACATCCGGGTTATATATTGTTTTGTTACTACCACTGAGGTCCTGCATAGTCAAATCATATGATTCATAACCAGCCAGCAAATCAAAATTATGTCCGCCAAAGTCTTTTTTGTACGTAAACAAGTATTGTTGATTAAGTCCGACTTCACGGTATTGCTTAACGGTGATATTACCACCATCACTGACAGAACTGCCATAATAAACATTGTAAAGGTGTGTAGCACGCTGGTTGCGAACATTGGCAGCAACATTGGCGGTAAACTGCAATCCTTTCGCTAAATCAACAATGGCATACCATTTACTGTTCAACACGTCGGTAAGAGCATTGTGCTTATCCAGTGTCAACGTAATAGCAGGATTGGAGAGCCCCATAAATGCTCTAACCTGATTGGTTGAAGTTCCAAAGTCATATACCGTTGTACCATTGGAATCCTTTTGAATACTACCATCAGCATTTCTTACATACAAAGGATAAATAGGAGCAATCATGCTCGAAGTATAGAACAAGTTACCGGAAGAGCCCCAATCGGTTTGAGATCCAGGAGCTTGACTATTATAATTGGTATAGGCCATATTTGCACCAACCTTCAACCAAGTCTTGGCTTGATAGTCCACTTTAGAACGGGCAGTGAAGCGAGAAAAGCTGGACCCTGGAACAATACCAGAATCATCCAAATAACCAGCAGAGAAGAAGAAGTTCAATTTATCCGAGGCACCTGAAACCGAGAGATTGTATTCCTGACGAAGGTTTCCCTTATCAAACAACTCATCATACCAGTTATCAGGCGTATAATAATATTCACCATCACTGTAACCAAGGGTGGCATTAGGGTTAATTTTACCGTTCGTACCGATGAAGTATTCACCATCGGGTACATCATAAACCTGATAACCCAGACCGCCTTCGTTCTTATTCAACAAGGCCGATTCGGCAAACGCGTGTGAATCTGCAGCGGAAGAGCCATTTTGAGCCTTACTATTGTAAAGCGCTTGGTAAAACGTTTCATAATACATGGCGGGATCGGTCATGACGTCGTAGGAAGGAACACCACGTGAATTACTACCCCATTTGGCATCTAATGTAACTTGCGCCTCCTTACCTTTTCCGGCCTTGGTGGTAATGAGAATGACACCATTGGCACCACGAGCTCCATAAATAGCACTGGCAGCAGCCTCTTTCAAAACGGTCATGGACTCAATATCACTAGAGGCGATAGCGGAAATGGTTCCGTCATAAGGCACACCATCTACAATATATAGAGGACTGTTGCTGGCACTCATCGAACCAATACCACGGATACGCACCGTTGCAGCCTGACCCGGTTGGCCATTGCCACTGATAACCTGAACACCTGGCACCTGACCTGCCAAAGCGTAAGTCACATTGGAAACCTGACGTTTCACAATACCTTCACTCTTAATAGTAGAGGCAGATCCGGTAAATGCAGCTTTTCGAGCTGTACCGTAAGCTACTACGAGAACTTCACCGAGTTCAGATTCGGAAGATTCCAAACGGATCACCATTTTGTCCTGAATCGAAACCTCGGAAGTTTTCATTCCTACGAAAGAAACGATTAATGTCTTGGCATTGGGCTGGACATTCAGCGTAAACTCACCATTATCACCTGTCAAAGTTCCGGCGGTGGAACCTTTGACTGCCACTGTAGCACCAAAAATTGGCTGTCCGTCTTCGCTAGCCAAGACTTTCCCTGATATGGATCTTGACTGAGCACTGACCAAACCTATGCTCGCCAAAAAAAAGCAAGCGCATAAGAAAAGAAGTTTTCTCATAGACTTTTTGTTTATATTAAAGAAATAAAGTTTCATAATATAAAAAGCACTAAAGAACACTAGCCAGAAGTGTTAAAGTTTACAACCCCGGCGCGCATTTATTAACGCATTTTAACCAGTCCAGCAAATATATACACTTTTTTGAATATAATTTCACTTATCCACCTTGCGAAATTCGACATGAAAAAGGTAAAACCTTGTATATATAATTGATTTTATGGAAAAAATGCGTTTACAAAGAGGCAAGCTCAAACCAAACTGATCATTATTCACTTATAAATCTGCATGTTACAAAATATTATTTTTTTCCAAGAGAAACAGCACAAACTATATTTGGCTAAATAATATTTCGCTCAAAAACTATATCATTGCAAAATTATTTAACTTAGATATAATATTTGCTATACACTTTTAGCTGTAAAAATGATTCATTACCCCCCAAAAGACGACAAAAAAACACCGAATCAGGCAAAATGCTGACTCGGTGTTTTTGTTAAAGGAGTAATCCTAAATGTCAATTCCGTAGGATTTAATCCACTTCAATGACAAGGTAATGCGAGATTTCCCAGAATTTATTCGGATTTGTAATCTTAAGTACCAGATATTCGCTCACTTTCTCAAGTACATAGCTACTAGCAGGATGATTTGTCAGCAATTTTGCTTTTTTGGAGTAGAGGGATATTTCTGTCAGATTCCGTGAGTCGGCTTCCAGAAAGTAACCTTTGTTGAAACCTTCTTCCAACAGGCCGTTTCGTGTATAGATATTTTGTTCTTTGAGTTCTTTGCGTGTGCCGAAGACATACCAGACTTTGTTCAGCTGCTTGTCCTGTGAAGTAATCTGCTGATCTTTCTGAGTGACATTTTGTTGCAAATCGGACAAATCGGTGTTCAATTCGGTCACCAACTGGTCCAGTTCCTGAATGCGGACATCGCGAAGTGCGAGTTGCTCACGCAATTGGGTGATCAGTTGAGTGTGTTCTTCAATCTGACCATTCAAACGCTGAATCAATTTTTTCAGATCGCGGGTGGACGATTTGCTCTTAGCCAGTCGTTTCTGAAGCGCATCAATTTGCTTACGGTTGTCTGTCAACGTTGTTTTGATGAGATCGAGGTTTTCAACGACCCGTTGCATACCGTCTTCGGTCATTTGTTCCTGACTGGTTTGGAACGTCACATAATTTTCAGCTTCCTTGATTTGAGCAAAATTATCCTCAATCAGGTTCATCACGGCAAGTACTTGATTGAGTTGGGCCGTTTTCTTCTGTTCTTCCAGCAACAGAGAATCCTTTTCCTGCTCAAGCGACTACTATGCATCTGATTTGTAATTACATGCCGTTAGCATCATCGGTGCCAAGAGGCAAAAAATCCATTTTTTCATTCGTTTTTATTATTTAAACGATTAATAACGCTATTGACTTATTTGGAGGAAGACCTTCCATCTTCCCGATTGTTCTTTTCTGAAAATCCGGACACGACCATCACAAATTCTCCGCGAGGTTCGGTCTGGGTGAAATGGGCTATCAGCTCCTGCAAGTTGCCACGAACGGTTTGTTCGTATACTTTGCTGATTTCGCGGGTGACGGATGCCAATCGATCGGGTCCGCAGCATTCCG
Source organism: Bacteroides sp. UBA1317 (assembly GCA_002307035.1). Lineage (GTDB taxonomy): Bacteria > Bacteroidota > Bacteroidia > Bacteroidales > Bacteroidaceae > Bacteroides. The sequence goes on along the minus strand of DBTL01000055.1, from coordinate 7,020 downwards.
CCAGCTGAGTCAGCGTCTTGAGTACCCGATAAGGTGATTCGTAGAGTACAAAGGTAGTGGGCAACACAGCCAGTTCTTTTAAACGGGTCTGACGGCCTTTTTTCGGAGGCAAAAAGCCTTCAAAATGGAAACGATCGTTGGGGAGACCCGAATCGACGAGGGCGGGGACAAAAGCTGTTGCTCCCGGCAAACATTCTACGTCCACACCCGATTGCACACATTGACGAACCAACAAAAAGCCAGGGTCTGAGATTCCCGGAGTGCCGGCATCGGAGACCAAAGCGATGGTTTCTCCGGCCAAAATGCGCTCAGCCACCTGATCAACAGTCTTATGCTCGTTGAATTTGTGATGAGATATCATGCGGGTTTGTATGTCAAAATGCTTGAGAAGATGGGAAGTGGTACGCGTGTCCTCAGCCAGTATGAGGTCGCATTCTTTTAAAATCCGAATGGCACGCAGGGTGATGTCTTCCAGATTTCCTACGGGGGTGGGCACTACGAACAGCTTGGACATATTCACTATTGAATATCAGTTACATTAACCGATAGTGGTGCAAAAGTACTAAAAAATTCAGAGTGATAACAAAAATTTCTCCATATCCTTACGAATCTGAAACCGAGTGCAGGAAGCATAATTGACCAGCATAGCCACGGCATAGGCACGGCCGTTCATACGGTAGTAACCTGCATAGGAATTCACCACTTGGCTGGAGCCACTTTTCAACCGAAGTTTGCCCTCCAGCGAAGTACCATGAAGGAAGCCGGCAACGGTACCTTCCACTCCGGCCACGGGCAAAGATTGTTCAAACAGCACGGCATTCGGACTGCGAGTGGACATAAAGGCCAACACACGAACAATAAAGTCGGCGGAAACTCTGTCGTTTGGCGAAAGACCGCAAGCATCGTACAGAAAAAGCGGGCTGAGGTCCAGTCCTTGTTTTTTCCAGAAGTCCCGTACCACCTTCAGTCCAGCCTGCACACTGGCGGGTTTGTCTGAAACGGTGAGTGCGAGCTGGCGTAAGAGGTATTCCGTATACAGATTGTCGCTTTTCTCATGAATGATGCGTAACATTTGCGACAACGGAATGGATTGGGTTCGGCAGATCACGTTTCCTACACGCTCCACAAACAGATAGGTACCATCTCCCTGACGTATATTTTGTGCCTTTCCGGAAACAGAGACTCCGACTTTTGCCAGTTCCGTAAGCAACTGATCGGCCAGTAAAGCGGCTGGGTCGGGCAAATCGCCCCGAATCGTGAAACCGACGCGATTGGCCGGCATGGTCCCAAACAAACGCCTTTCGAGCTGATACGGCGCACCATAAAGATAGGCGCTATCCAGGGTATTACCAACAGCAATCAGGTGATTGTCAATAGTCATTCCTTTCACAAAGGGCTTAACAGATGTAATTTCAGGACGAGAACCAACCGCCCCAGACTTCAGCTCCAGACGGTAACTGTTGTCGTAAACAGCCAGACCGCTGATGCTTGGGGCATAATAATTGCCGATATCTTCCCACAACCAGAAAGGGGAAATCTGCTCGTCATCAAACAAGGACGCGTCGGCCAAAACATCACCTTTAATCTCACGAATACCCAGGCTTTGCACTGCTTTCACCCAGTTTTTCAGAAAAACATCCGGGTCGAGACCGGACTGACGGGAGCCCAGGCTAGGATCACCTCCTCCGCGAATGATCAGGTTGCCATCCAAAACACCCTTTTGCAGGGTTCCGGTATATTCCAGCCGGGTTTCGAAACACCTGTCTGGTCCAAGGATTTCCAATGCTGCAGCTGTAGTGACCATTTTCACCACAGAAGCCGGAGTGACGCTTTGCTGAGCGTTGTACTGAGCGACCACTTTCGAGTGAACCATATCAAGAACGCAGATACTGACGGCCGCATGTTGGTAACTTTTTTGCCGGAACATACTGAAATCCTGTGCTTGCACGGAACCGCACAAAGTCAGCAAGAAAAGAACCCAAAACAAGGATGGACGCATCGGAGGAATTTTTACACAAATATAGGCGGGAAAGACTATATTTGCAAAAAAACGAGCAACCATGAGTACCTCCAATCGAAAACCATTTACCCTTGACCGTGTGGTTCGGATTATTATTGTCCTGTTGATTGTCGTAGCTTTAGGTATGTTGGTCAACCGTCTGAGCGGCGTTATTCTTCCTTTCCTCATCGCTTGGCTCCTGGCCTACCTGATGTACCCTTTGCTCAGTTTCTACCAATATAAATGTCGCCTGAGAAGCCGAATACTGGCTATAATAGCAACCCTGACCACCGTTTTTGGCACCTTGACTCTGGCAGGCTATTTTCTGATACCGCCCATCATTTCGCAATCGCAACGGGCTGGCATACTCATCACCGAATTCCTGAACAAACCCGGTTCAAGCTGGAATGTTCCTCCTGCTCTGACCGAAAGCATTCAAAATATCCTGACCACCATAGACATTCAAAATCATTTGAATTACAACAATCTGGAAGGCTTTGTACAGTCTGTTTTGCCCAAACTTTGGGATGTTCTCTCGGGAGCGTCCAGCCTCATCCTTAATTTTCTGGTGATATTCATCGTATTGCTCTACCTCATTTTCATTTTGAAGGACTACGAAAAGATTTCCAAAGAATGGATCAGCCTGATTCCCCGAAATTACCGTCCATTTGTATTGAAAGTAGGCGAAGACCTCAAAAAAGGCATGAACAGCTATTTTCGGGGACAGGCTCTGATTGCCATGATTGTGGGCATCTTATATTGCATCGGATTCAGTATCATCGGTTTACCATTGGGCATCGTTCTGGGCTTATTGATTGGCGTCATGCACATGATTCCTTATCTGCAAACAGTCGCATTGGTGCCTGCCATCATTTTAGGAGCGATTAAAGCCAGCGAATACGATCAAAACTTTTTCTGGGTCTTCATGTCGATTCTGGCCGTTTTTGGCATCATACAAGTCATTATTGAATTGATTCTGAACCCGAAGATTTTGGGCGACGCCATGGGCATGCATCCGGCCATCATCCTGCTATCCCTCTCCATTTGGGGATCCCTGTTCGGGGTAGTCGGCATGATCATTGCCTTGCCTCTGACCACGCTGATCATGTCGTATTACGATCGCTTTATCATAAAGAGAGGCATCATCGAGAATCTGGTCTCCTCGGAAAAAACGAATCCTGAACCAAGCGATGCGATTCAGGATAACGTGTATGAAGAATAAGATGGAGCCCTTTATTGCAACGTATCTGCCAAAGCAATAGAATAAGTGATCGTGCGGGGAGAACTCTGGCTGCCCCCCCTGCTTTGAATGACCAAAGAATCGGCATCGGCCATACCGCTGATGCTGCTCAGGGGGAAAGAGGCCAAGGCCGAGGCCGTACTGATGGCAGCATCTCCATTGGCCTCATGGGTGAAACGAAGGTAAATACTTCGGTTCCGGATAGAATCCTGCATTAAATAAATACCGTGTTTGATACTCAAATCGGAGTACATGTACTTGAATTCAAAGTTCAGATAGCCTCCGCCGAAGAATGGAGAATTGACCACCCAGACCAAATCATTCGCAGCGACAGGAACGTCATCGGTAGACAGATTTACGTCCTTGACCAAAACGGGCTGCAAATTGACAACTCGAACGGTATACCCCTGCTGATCAGAAGAGTATTCGCTCTTGCTAAGCGACACATAAGTAACCACGAAACGATCTCCCGGTGAAATGGAAGTATCTAAAGATTCGGTGGGATAGAGTAATGATCCGCCATCCGTGAGCAAAAACATCCATGAGCCCTGCCCTTTTACCACACAAAAGTCTGCTTCGAAAGAATTTTCCGAAAAGTCTCCGTCTGTGCACGAAACAGTAGTGATAGTCAGTAAAAGAATCCCCAGAAGGGAACTTAATACAGTTCTCATCAGATTATTTAATTACCATAGACCGGAAAAGCTTCCTCCGGCTGACAATTTCTCAGAGGGAACCATAAAGCCGGTTGATCTCTTCAGACTATTTTGGGGTGTATCTATAGATTCAGGAACATAAACAAATTCATAGGAATCACTTCCATCGGAGGTCACCCAACTAACATTCAGTTTGATTTTGTAAGCAGAAGGATATTCTGTAGCCAGAGGGCTCATGTCGTAGCTGAGGGCCTGACGGGTATAATAGCCCGTATTGAGATAATCCACATGATGAAGCAACTTGAAATAAATGGTTGGAACCGTATCGGTTGACAGGTTGCTTTCACTTTTCTTGATGCGTACCAAATCAAAAGAACTGGGCGTCGTCAGCGGCTTATAGTTTTGGAAAACCGTATTCAGGTAACTGCCACTGGTCCAAATCCATCCGATGTTTCTCAACGGCTGTGAATCAAGGTTATCAGTGGAATCTTTAGGAAGCGTTGAAAAAGATCGGATATGCACCTTTTGATATTCAGCCAGCTGGATATCAAAATAGCTGGAAGCCCTGGTGGTGGTATCCGAACAGGTATAAACCAAAAAATAACGTTCACCGACAGCAAAAGAATCCGCATTCTCTGTGGTCAGACAATGATAGGCAAAGCCTTCATCGGTGGCAAAAGCAGGGGTCTGGCCACCTGTCGTAACAGTAGCCACATCGAGGTAATATTCTACGGATTGTTCATCCTCATCATCAAAACAAGAAGTGAAAGTCACTGCCAACAGGGCCAAAGGAAAGGCCAACATCCATTTTTTCATGAGATAAAGATCGTTTGAGTCATTGTTTTATTTTTCAGTATCAGCTTTTAGCTTATTTTTCAACGGATTGGAATACATCTCCAGCATTCGTCTGCGCAGGAAATTCTCATCTTTGTTGGGTATCTCTATTTTTTTCAATTGCTGTTCCAGATAGGTCACAAAATGGTCTCGCTCTTTGGCTGAGTAGCTGTGCGAAAAAGTGTCCAATCCATCAAGCATGTCGGATGCGATATAATTTCCCGGATACAAGTGATACCCCCGGTGAATGCGGTTATCCACCAGGTGAGCAATTTTTTCAAACAATTCGTTTTTATGCATATTCCCCTCCATGTTTAAAAGTTCATCGGAAATGCAAGGACTCACTTTATAGAAAACACGTCCTTTATATCCCGTAATCCCGGTCATCATGTTGAGCAAATCATCCTGCGGCATTTTCTTATAGTCAGGATTATCACGTTTCAACTGCATTTCCCTGGCCTTGAGATAATCGCAAGGATCATATTCATAGGAAATGGTTACCGGAACTACGTTTATAGATGATATATTTTCCAAAACGCTACCGGCACCACCCAGATTTAACATTTTAAGGACACTTTCCTGCGTACGGTCATCGGCATCTTTGGCGCGCCCTTCACGTTGGGCCATCCAGATGGATTGATTTTTTTCCTGAATGGTGTAATGCATGTACGAAGATAGTTCCAGCGAAGCCACCAACTGCTGACGGACGGAAAGGCCTCGTTTCACCAGAAAACTTTTGTTCAAACGCACCACATCACTGATCCAGGGATAAATGAGCAGATTGTCACCGATGGCGATTTCGAAGGTTGACAAACCCTTGTCTATGAAAAGGATATCCAAAAAAGCGGAATCCAGTACAATATCCCGGTGATTGGTTACATAGGTGTAAGCCTTGCTTTTATCCAAATATTTGAATCCGGACAAATCGAGGGAATCGGTTGTTTTTCGAATAACCTCACCAACAATAGGATAGATGACCTTTACCTGAAATTCCTCGATGCCACGAAGCGACCGAAGCTGCGCTTTGATCATATCCAACGGCACATGGGGCAGCACTTTCGGCAACAAGTNGCAAAATTGCGGGTCTTTCAACAGGCGTTCAAGGACTTCTGAGATTTCTTCATCCCTGTAAGGCCTGATTTCATCAAATTTTCT
>DBTL01000055.1:0-1133 GCA_002307035.1 Bacteroides sp. UBA1317 | reverse complement strand
CNTNAAATCGGGCATTAAAATGAATCTTCTATGATTTCGGCCATCACCTCACCCATGTTTAAACCTGCTGCAGCGACTTGCTGGGGAATGAAACTGGTGGCAGTCATGCCTGGTGTCGTATTGACCTCCAGCAAGGTGATGCCCTCGCCGGTGAGAATGTAATCGGCACGGATAATACCTTTGCAACCGAGAATATCATATATCAGAGACGTAATTTGCTGAATCCGGTCGCGCGTAGCATCCGGAATGCGCGCAGGAGTGATTTCCTGTACTTCCCCTTTGTATTTAGCGTTGTAATCGAAAAATTCGTTCTGGCTAACCACTTCCGTGATCGGTAATAAATGCGTTCCTTTTTGAGTCTTGAAACAGCCGGAAGTGACTTCCGTACCACTCAGGAATGCTTCAATGATCACTTCGGGACCTTCCGCAAAAGCACGCTCAATGGCCAATTGGATTTCTCCGGTTTGTTTCACTTTGGTCACGCCAAAACTGGATCCCCCCACGTTGCATTTGATGAAACAAGGCAGACCAACCGCTTCCACCACTTGTTCGTCGGTGATGGTTTGCCCCTGACGCAGCAGCAGCGATTCGGCCACTTTCACGCCAAAACCTTTGAGGAACTGGTTGCAGATAAATTTATTGAAGGTGATGGCAGCAGAAAGCACGCCACAGCAGCTGTAAGGCATGCCGATCAAATCGAAATAGCCCTGCAAACGGCCATCTTCACCCGGTGTGCCATGTATGGTGATCCATGCAAAATCAAAGGTGATCTTGTCTTTGCCCAACTGAAAACTAAAGTCATTTTTGTCGACGGCAGCTGTTTTTTCATCCTCCAGCTGCACGTACCAGTTTCCGGCTTGCAACACAACGATCCACACCCGATATGGAGTATGATCAATAAACGAATTCAGCCCCTGCGCACTCCGCAGGGACACTTCCACTTCAGAGGAATCTCCTCCGCATACGATGGCAATTTTTTTTTGGTTCATCTTATTCAATATCTCGGGAGGCTATATAACCTCGCCATTTTTCAATCAACAATGTCATATCTTCAGGCAAAGGGCATTCAAAAATAAGCTCTTCTCCACTCACAGGGTGCTTGAATCCGAGAGTACGCGCATGCAATGCTTGCC
>DBTL01000086.1 GCA_002307035.1 Bacteroides sp. UBA1317 | reverse complement strand
AGATTACAGGAACTTCAGAAAGTAGGTGGAGCTGGTCGTGTAAGGCAAGGAACACAAGCCGAGTATGAATCTCTGTATGCTCAATTCAACATCAAGCAGGACAAAGGATGGTTGGATACAGATGCGGAAGTTATAAAAGGGAAGATAAAAGCACTAATTTCTTCTATCGGAAATGCTCAGAAAGACATGAGAGTCAGCCAACAGAATACATGGGAATTGACGCTTGATGCAATGAGTAAATCCACTGCTAAAGCACAGAAGACCATGTATGAAGGTTATCGCATTATCTTGAGAGATTCTGGCAAACAATGGATAAAGATACAAGGAGAAGAGGCCCCTATTGATCAGGAAACAATTACTAACCGAATAACTCTTCTCGACCAGAAAGTTTTAAGTGTAGAGGAAAAGAATGCGAGCCAATTCAGAAATGAAGCAAAAAAAGCATGGGAAAAAGCTAAGAAAGAAGTGGAGAGTGTGAAAACATCATCTACCTCTTACAAAAGTGCAGCTCAATATGAAAAGGCATTAAAAGAAGCTCAAGATAAAGAAGAAACATCTGAGAAAGCCTATAAGGATTTAGGAGGACAAACAGGAAGCTCACTCTCAAAAGAAGAATCTACTAAAGAAAAGCTTCGTAAAGAAACAGATAAATATAATGTTCTTCTTTCTAAGCAGGCTTTAGAAGAGCAACGGACGGCCGAAGATTTACAAATGAAAACGGATGAAGCCCATATTAAATCTCTGGACGATGGCAGTAAAAAGACCATTGAACAGATGGAGCTGAATTTCGAGAAAGAGATGCAGGCTATTGATCGGCAAAAAGAAGATCTCCTTAGAAAGAAAATAGATAATGCCCGTTCTACTTTCGAATCTAATCCTCAAAATAAAGGCAAGTCATTTGATGCTTCAGGCATCTCTTTGTCGGATGCTGAAATAAAAGACTTCAATGAACAATATAAGGCGGCCATTGCCGAGTATGGAAAGGAGGTAGACAAGCAGAATGCAACAGGCATACAGGTCATGAATGACTACCTGAAAGAATATGGGACTTTCCAACAGAAGAAACTCGCTATAGCGCAGGAATATGATGAGAAAATAGCTAAGTCGACAGATGAATGGCAGAAAAAGTCTTTAGAGGAACAGAAAACCTCCGCAATTGGAAAGGTAGATATAGAATCCATAAAGGCGGATATTGATTGGGTATCTGTATTCAGTGAATTCGGGGGAATGTTTAAAAGTATAACAGAGCCTATACTTGAAAAGGCTAAAGAATACACCAAAACAAAGGATTTTAAGCAATCTGGAGCAACTGATCAGAAAACGCTGGTTGACGCTATAAATAAGATGGAAGAGTCAATGGGCGTTGGTGGCTCTCTTAATTTTAAGAAGCTTGGTACTGATATGGCGGCCTATCAGTTAGCTATCAACTCGCTAAAAAATGCCAAGATTGAAGAATATGAATCTATAGAACGCTTAAAGAAGGCACAGGAAGACTATGCTAAAGCATTAAAGGATGGATCTGATCAGGAGAAAAAAACAGCCAAGGACGCTCTTGACCTAGCGCAACAAAATGCGAATGCATCATCCACTAATGTTAAGTCTCAAGAAGAAGTCGCTAATAGTGCTCAACAGATTGTTACCAATACGGCAACTAATTTGAAGAAATCAATGGATTCAACTATTGAAGGGCTTTCACAATTATCATCAGGGGGGCTTAAAGATGTTTACGATGGGCTTATCAAGATAGGTAACGGAATGGGAGGAGTCATGGGAAATATCGCCAACAAGCTAAATGATGCTCCAATTATAGGCTGGATAGCCTCTATTGTCGATGTTCTAAAAGATGGGCTAAGCAATTTTTTTGGATCTATTCTTGATTCCATTGGCGATGCTATCGTAAATGGGACAAAGGATGTATTTTCTGGTGACGTGTTTAAGACTATAGTCAAGTCTGTTACATCAAGTTCTAGTGAGATGATAAACTTGATGTCTTTAGGGCTTAATAACAAGATACTTGGTTTTCTAGGAGTAGGAGGAAACGCTAAGGAGGTAAACGAATTAGTAGATAGATTAACAAATAGCAACAAATACCTAATAAATGCGATAGATAAGTTAACCACAGAAATGGAGAAATCCGGTGGAAAAAGTGCCACTGAACTATATACGGATGCTTATCAAAAGAAAATACAAAAGATAGATAATGATCGTCAAATGTTAGAGGCTAAGATGGGGTATCACGGGGCCCATCATTCTAACGATTACTATATAAATGACGCCTTTAATGCCTCCGATTGGGAAAAAGCATCTGACTATGTAGGTAAAAAACTATCATCTGCCGGGGATTTATGGAAGTTAAGTTCGGAAGATTTGTCAAAATTGCAAGAACTTCCAGATATTTGGGAAAAGATAAATAGTGGCAAATATGATCAGTCAGAATGGCTTGATGCGTATATAGATGACGCTGATGCGTTAGCGGAGCTAACCGAGCAATGGCAGGAAACTATGGCTCAGACATCTTTCGATGATTTCTATAGTAGTTTCCTTGATACTTTGTCTGATATGAATTCAGACACAGAAGATTTTGCCGATGATTTTGAATCCTATCTTCAAAAGTCAATTCTTAATGCTATGCTTGCGGATAACTTTAAAAGCCGTATACAAGCTTTGTATGACAGTTGGACGGATGCCTACAAAGATGATAATAAAATAACTCCAGATGAAGCGGAGGAGCTTAAGAAACAGCAACAGAATATCACTGACGACATGATCGCTCAAAGACAATCCCTTATCGATGCATTTGGTTGGGATACATCTTCTTCTTCTTCTCAGAGTTCCACCTCAGGAGGATATGAGACTATAAGCCAAGATACAGGAGAGGAAGTTAGTGGTAGGCTTGCTGCTGTACAGATAACAGGTGAAGAACTAAAAGCTCAAAGCGTATTACAGTCTCAATCACTTAACATGTTGACTGTGAAGGCAGAAGAATACCTGACTGTAAGCAAGGATTCAAAAGATATTGCGGATGAAACACGAACCATATTAGCAAATACATATCTGGAGACAGTTGAAATACGGGAAAATACAGGTATGGCTGCAAAATATTTGAAAGATATAAAAGCTGACATAGCAGAAGTAAAAACTAATACTAAAGCTATGGCAGGATAATATTTGAAAATTATAGTATGATTTTCCTTCAAAAAGATCTGTAAACCTACAAAATAGAATGGAAAGAGCAAATAAGCGAGAGGAAAAAACAAGGATTGGAGAATTTTAATTATTTCTATTTCATGGATTTTAAATGGATTAAGTCAAAATACATTAAACGAGTTAGCAAATGGTCCTTTTCTTGCATACCAGAACTTTTTGCTTCTTGCTCTTCCGTGGAAAAAAGATACTCAAAATTATTACTGATATAGTATTTTAAAGGGCCATCTTCATTATATGAATCAACTACAATATACCGACATCCTGTTTTATTATAAGGGTCTATAAACCATGATTTTATAAAGCCCATTAATTCAGAACCAATATGCTTTCCTTTAAAGTCTTTGTTTACTCCTAATCTGCCTATCAATACAGCTGGATAACGCTTCATTTGTTTTGTACGAGGAATGTCTTTATTCACTTTTTGTTTTCTACTACCAGGTATAATATTTACATTTATACTGTCATTTGAAACAGTAAAAGCACAAACTATAAAGGATGGATCTTCTTGTAAAACAAAGCAATAACTTTTACCTAATAGTTGGTTTGAGTAAAATATTGCTTCATTGTTAAAGAATTCGTTTAAATCATTATGCTCACAATTAAAGTTTGAACATTGTTTGATAAGAGTTTCGTCAAGTGGTTTAAAGATACATTTCTCAAGGAGGAAGTTCACTGTAGTAATAGATATTAAAACCCTAATTTCTTAGCTTTTTCCAATATTTTGCGTGCTATCTGGGCCTGTTTACTGAAGTCAACAGTAGCAGGCTTACTCTCTGCTTTATTAGCAGCTTGAATAAATCTTTCAGCATCCTTACCATTTAGAGTAGGAATACTTTTAATTACTATTGCCATGATTATAAAGTTTTAAAGTTGCGTTACTTTGATACGTTATTTGAGTGCAAAGATAACAAAATAATAAGATAACAAAATAATAAAATAATAAAATAATGATAAGTAATTAGCCAATCAGCAATATTCCAACGATTATCAACTATACTACTACTATTATTATCAACTTTATTACTAACCAAATTACTATTATCTCTGCTATTAGGAGCACTAATTAAAATATTTGCTTCAAAGTCTATTCTTTCATTTTAAACTTAACTTTTGTAGTTTAGGCAAATAATGCAGAATCAAGTGGAGAGGGAAAATGCCTTATATTCTACCCTCTGGGCTCGGATTAGGCTCATTAAATTTCGCCGTTATTTTTCCGAATGTACGAGCCATATTCATTCCATAGGAAACGCTTTTCCCTGTGTAGATAAGGTGATAAACTTCATCACTGATAGTTGGGATTTGAATATTCATTACCCCTTTGTGCAATTCATTTTGAAAAGCTATTTTCTTCGCTCGATAGTCAACTAGAGAACTTCCATGTATGGTGAATGTAAGAGTTAAATCTCTTTCGTCTAATTTCGGGTTAGCCGCCATAATCCATTTCCCATGTTCCAAGCGTGACTTGTTCTCTATGAATTCTTTCAGTGGTAATGGTGCATCTATTGCATCTAAAAATCCATCTCCCATCCTAACGCCCCACTCTGTGAATGCGTCTTTATTATTTACAATTAAATCTGCCATATATATTTATTGATCAAGGCTCTAATTTATCTCTTATTTATAATTGCATTAGAATTTTCTTTATTCAAATTCACGACAATATTTTCATTGTCGTGTTTGGAAGTCTCAAGTCTTAGGGTTTCTTTTTTTTATCCCCGAACTTTGGGGATATGATAGACATTAAAGATATATCTGGCACTATACTTTTCTCTACACCCATAAATGAAGGATCGAAGAGAAAATTTACATTGATGAAGGAATCTTACATCACACTGAAGTTTTCACTTGATAACCCTGTGTACTTCAAACTAGGTGATGGAATAGACGACAGTGAGATAGGTCTATTTGAGTTAATTGACTTATACAAGCCAACTCGAAACGATTCTACAGGAGGGTATGATTACGAGCTTCGCTTAGATGCCTATTACTGGAAGTGGAAGAATAAAAAGTTCTTCTATACTCCTGATACTGGAGGAAGTGAAGCGAGTTGGAACCTGACGGCCACCCTTGCCGTTCATCTTAACGTGTTCTTGACAAACCTTTCCACTCTGGGATATACTTACAAAGGAACAGCTTTCGAGTTTTCAATAGACAGTACTGTAGAGAACTCGGCGAAGCTTGTATCTTATGACAATACCAATCTCATTGATGCTCTTACTAACCTTGCCGATACTTGGGACTGTGAATGGTGGATAACGGATAACATCATCCATTTCGGACGTTGCGAGTATGGAGATCCTGTAGATTTTGAATATGGGGTGAATGTTTCTTCAATGACCAGAAGTGACAGCCAATCCAGTTACGCAACCCGCATATACGCTTTCGGTTCAACTAAAAATCTTCCTACTAATTACAGGCCGATAGATGAAAGCCTTGTGGTAAACGGTGTTGTGCAGAAACGCTTAATGTTACCGTCGGGTACACCCTACATAGATGCTTACGAGAACATGTCGACCGAAGAAGCGGTTGAGGATATAGTTGTCTTTGAAGATGTCTATCCTAGAAGAGTGGGTACCATATCGGAAATATCTACCAAAGAATATACCGATACTACCGAAAACGCAGATGGCAGTACTACTAAAGAAAAGTGGAATGCGTACAGGTTCAAAGATTCAGGTTTGACCTTTTCCAAAGACTATGTTCTTTCTGGGGTAGAATTAAGGATTGTGTTTTCCAGTGGATCACTAAACGGAATGGACTTTGCCGTCACTTTCAATCCCGATGCAAAGAGTCCCGAAGAGCAGTTGTTTGAGATTGTAAGAAACGATGATTACGGCATCAATTTACCTAACGATACGTTAAAACCCCAAATAGGAGATACTTACGTCCTTTATGGATTTGACACGTCTTTAGTATCTGACACGATGATTCCCGCCGCCGAACAGGAATTAAAAGAGAAAGCTCTGGCTTATGTTGAGAAGACAAAGATTGATCCTTCTACATACGACTGCAAAATGTCTTCCGAGGACATGTACAATGGCGGTACCCAAAGAATTTTTGCTGTGGGTGATAAAGTAAATCTCATTAATCCCGCATACTTTGAAGCAGGTAGAGAATCACGTATTATAGGCTTTGAGTATAACCTTGATTACCCTTATGACAACCCAACTTATACAGTCGGGGAAACGGCTTCTTATTCCCGTCTGTCCGAGATAGAGCAGAAAGTGGATGCTGTCACTTACAAGGGGCAAACTTATACTGGTTCTGATGGAAGCGGAGTATACGTAATCGGTCGTAATGATAGTACGGTTTTTAGTGATAGAAATACGCTTTCTTCTTTGCGTACTTTAGCTGAAATGGCGGATAGAGCATTAAGCAGGCTAAAAGATGACACAGCAGAAGGATTAGTCACTTTCAAGAAAGGTTTTACATCGGAAGAGGATGTAACGGTTAGCAAGAAAATCACTACTCTGAACTTACTCGTTCAGAAGCTTGCAGAAATATACAATCTTAACGTATCCAATGTAGCGACCTTGTTCCAAACGATAGTGAAGGATTATGTAAGCTCCGAATCTTTTGTTCCCGGCATAACGGGCGAAGGGATGAAGCTTTATAAAGCCCTGAACGGCGATTGGGATCTTGAAGTGGATAACGTTGTTATCCGCAAGGGCATGACCGTTTTTGAACTTATCATTTCAAAAATTCGCTCTGTCAATGGCGGTCTGGTTGTCTCTCCTGCAAACGGGCGTGTTAAATCAGTATCAGAGACAACAGGCTCACCAACTTACTACGTGTTAGGTATTGAAGGCGATATGACTTTTGTCGCCGATGACTTGGTACGCTGTCAGGTATTCAGTGCTACAGGGACAAAATACTACTGGGTGCCGATTGATTCGGTGAGCGGCGAAACAATCCTGATTCTAAAATCAGAGTTTCCGGATGGAGTTGTTCCGGCCATTGGCGATGATCTTGTGCAGATGGGTAACAAAACAAACACGGCCCGGCAAGGTGTATTGTATCTCACCGCATCCGAAGACGGCAAACCCCGCTTTAGCGTGCTTGATGGTGTCAGCTCAACCGATCTGACAGGTAAATCCAAAGTGATACTAGGTTGTTTGGACGGGATTACCGATTCCGATTTCCCTTCCGATGCACAGCCAAGCGGTTACGGCCTTTGGGCGGGTAATGTGTTCTTGAAAGGGCTGTTTATCTTACGTAATGGCAAGTCTGTTGAGGATGAGCTAAGTGATCAGATAACAGCGGTTCAGACAGCTTTCGAGATACGGGAGGGAGAAATAAACACAAAGGTCACACAAGCCACAACCGCCGCACAAACGGCAACGACCAAAGCGAGTGAAGCTGCCGCTTCTGCAACCACGGCCGGAGAGAAAGCTACCGATGCAACCAATGCGGCTAATAATGCGGCAACTATTCTGCAAACAGTAACTCAGAAGGAGACAAGCATAAATCAGGCGGCAGACGCAGTTGAGCTTAAAGCCACCCGGGCAGAGACGGCAGCGGACAAAGCGGAGACAGCAGAGGCAAGTATCAACATAAAGGCTGACGGAATAGTTTTGCAGGCTAGTAATCAAGCAGCACAAACGGCCGTGAATGGCGTGCAGGTTGGAGGACGAAACTTGCTAAAAGGTACAAAAGATTTTAGTGGAAGTTCAAGCATTGGATGGCTGACATCGGATACATACAACGGGTTTAGTATTATTCATGGCAGTTATTCAGGAGATATGTATGCGGATATTTGTGCATGGAATGGTGCCATAACACCTGAATCAAATACGGAATACACTTTATCTTTTTGGTGCAAAGGTGCTGGCGGTTTCATTAGTTATTTCTATCCCTCCTGTGTCGTTTCCGGATATAATTCGGCAGGAAATTCAACTACGGCCTCTGACGGTGCGATAAGCACAACGTTAACATCTGATTGGAAACGTGTCTGGATTGCATGGAAAACCGGGACAATAACTGAAGCAAAAAATGTATTGGTCTGTAGAATTCTTAATGGCAATGAAGCGTATGTCTGTGGAGTAAAGTTTGAAATTGGCAATAAGGCCACCGATTGGACACCCGCCCCCGAAGATGTGGACGCAAGCATCGCTCTTCGCCCGACAACAACCGAAATAAAAGCCGGGATTAGTATCACGTCGGGCGTTATATCCGTGTTCGGTCAATCACTCAGCCTTGCCGGAATGGTAACTTTCAGCTCGTTGGACAGTGATTCGCAGGGGCGAATAACTACCGCTCAATCAACGGCAAGCAGTGCAGCTTCTGCCGCCAACACGGCACAGAGCACGGCTAATGCGGCAACCTCGACTGCAAACAGTGCTTTGTCTAGTGCCGATACAGCCAATAGCGGATTAAGCACTTTAAAAAACTCTTTGGGTGGTTTGGCTTATGAAAGTGCCGTTTCATTGGCCAAACTTGACAGTACAATCGTTGAAGGCGGTTATATCAAAACATCTCTGATTGATGCGGACGCTATAATGACCACATCACTTTTAGCCACTAAGATAGCCGCCACGGATATAACAACGGGCAGATTGACTGTTACATCCGGGGCAAAGATAGGCGGTTGGTCCGTTGAGGGTAACGCATTGAAGATAACTAGTGCAGCAGGTGCCAAAATATTAGTAGAGCCATCGGGGACAAGATTCTTACGAA
>DBTL01000043.1 GCA_002307035.1 Bacteroides sp. UBA1317 | reverse complement strand
ATATGAAAGGGCCTGATGTATATTTGGGCGTAAGCAGCAATAATTCTACCGAGCTTACCGCAGGCATCATGATTGCCTTTGAACGCGAATTGGCAGAGAATCCAGCACATGCGGTTCTGGTTGTAGATGATTTAACTTCTACAATGAGTTGCGCCATCGTAGCAAAAAAACAAAATATAAAGGTCGCCCACGTGGTTGCCGGTACACGATCCTTTGACATGAGTATGCCTAAAGAGGTGAACAGAATGATAACCGACGGCCTTTCAGACTACCTCTTTACTGCCGGAATGGTGGCCAATCGTAACTTGAATCAATCGGGAACAGAAAATGAACATATTTATTATGTGGGTAATATTCTGGTGGACACAATACGTTATAATCGCAATCGATTAATCCGCCCTATGTGGTTTAGTGTTTTGGGATTAAAAGAGCAAAACTACATTTTGCTTACCATCAACCGCCATGCATTACTAAACAATAAAGCAAACTTCAAAGAGTTGCTCGAAACGCTTATTGAAAAAGCAAATGGTATGCCCATTGTGGCTCCATTACATTCATATGTAAGTGATGCTATCAAAGAGTTACAGATAAAAGCACCCAATCTACACATTCTATTACCACAAAGTTACCTTACTTTCGGATTTCTAATAAACAAGGCGAAAGTAATTGTTACCGACTCGGGTAATGTAGCTGAAGAAGCAACTTTCCTAGGCATTCCCTGCATCACTCTCAATACTTACGCTGAACATCCCGAAACTTGGCGAATAGGCACCAATGAATTAGTCGGCGAAAGCCCGTCAGCATTGGCTGAAGCCATGAATAAACTAGGCAAAGGAGAATGGAAACAAGGCACATTACCTGAACGTTGGGACGGACGTACAGCCGAACGAATAGTGCAAATACTTCTAAACGAATAATTTATTATCCAGTCATACACAGATAAATTTACTGATTTATCTGTGCTAAAATCATATATTTTCATGATAATCAGTTTCTAACGACATCTATTGGCATTGGAACTCATTACGCCATGCAATACATAAAAAACAAGAGTACAGATATTGTCAGTTCTTATTGTAAAGCCAATAAATACAAAGAATATAGACAAGCACTTAAGAATTTAAAAAAGCGATATAAAAACTGTTACAATAATTATCTATATAACAGCAATTTATTAACTTTGTCTCCTTGATCATGAAATGTATGGAAAAGAAATATCATAAACTAATTATACTATTCTTATTGGCATTCATTACCCCTAGTGCTTTTGCGCAACTAAGAGGGATTGTTACCGACTCAATATCACATGAACCCTTGATGTATATATCCGTATTCTACGAAGGTAAAGGTGTGGGAGGCATTACCGATGTAAACGGCGCCTATAAAATTGAAACTAGAAAAGGGTGGAACAAAGTAACATTCTCTGCCGTAGGATACATCACTAAAGTGATGAAAATTCTTCCAGATGCCAAAGAACTGAACGTACAACTATCTCCAGCATCCATTCAACTGAATGAAATAGTGGTGAAACCCAAAAAAGAGAAATACTCTCGGAAGAATAATCCGGCGGTGGATTTTATGCGTAAAGTGATTGATCATAAATCAGCCCAAAAACTCGAAGAAAATGATTATTATCAGTACGATAAGTACCAAAAGATGAAGATGTCCATCAACAATGTAACCCCTGAAAGTCTCGAAAAAGGTATCTACAAGAAGTTTTCATTCTTATCAAAACAAGTCGAAGTTTCTCCGGATACTCATAAAATGATTTTGCCCATATCGATACAAGAAACGGCTTCACAAACAGTCTATCGCAAAAAACCGGAAAGCAAAAAAACAATTATCAAGGGGATGAATTCAAGTGGCGTTGAAGAATTCTTCTCAACGGGAGATATGCTTGGCACCGTTCTTAAGGATGTCTTTTCAGACGTGAACATATACGATGATAACATTCGTCTATTACAAACCCCTTTTGTGAGCCCCATCTCAGAATCGGGCATTTCTTTTTATAAATATTATCTGATGGATACTGTCATGGTGGACAAGCACGAATGCGTGCACTTAACCTTTGTACCTCAGAATTCGCAAGACTTTGGATTTACCGGACATCTCTACGTACTCAAAGATTCCACTTATGCGGTGAAAAGATGCCTTATGAATCTACCAAAGAAAACAGGAGTCAATTATGTCGATAATCTAGATATTACCCAAGAGTATCAACGATTACCCAATGGAAACTGGGTACTCACGGATGATGATATGACAGTAGATCTTTCTCTCTTTAAATCGCAACAAGGATTACAGGTAAAGCGTACCACAAAATACACCAACTACCAATTCACCCCGATAGAACAACGATTATTTAAATTTCGAGGAGATGTAATGAAGGAAACAGACATGCTGACTAAAAGTGATGATTTTTGGGCTACTGTAAGACAAGTGCCACTTACAAAGACCGAGAATAGTATGGATCTATTCATGAATCAACTAGAACAAATTCCTGGTTTTAAACTTATCCTCTTTAGTGCAAAAGCATTGATCGAGAATTTTGTTGAAACAGGCTCTAAAGAACATCCCAGCAAATTTGATTTTGGCCCTATCAACACGATGGTTTCGAGTAATTATATCGATGGAACCCGTCTGCGACTAAGTGGACAAACCACCGGTAATTTTGATCCACATTGGTTTCTTAGCGGCTATGGGGCTTATGGATTTAGAGACAAAAAATGGAAATACAGTGCACAAGTGCTTTATTCATTCCCTAAATGCACCTATTTACCTTGGGAGTTTCCTAAAAACAACATCTCTGCTTCCTATAGTTTTGATGTGATGTCTCCTATGGACAAATTTTTGGCTACAGATAAGGATAATGTGTTTGTGGCATGGAAAACAGGACCTGTTGACCAAATGTCATATATTCGAGATGCAACCCTGCAATACGAAATGGAGACTAATTGGGGGTTTTCCGTCAAGTTGATGGGACGTCAGCGTAATGATGAGCCAACCGGAAAACTGCAATATATACGTAACAACGCAGACAAAACTATCAAGATACCCGTACATGATATAACGACGAGTGAATTAGGAGTAACATTGCGATATGCTCCAGGTGAAACATTTGTCAATACCAAGCAACGCCGCTTACCTGTTTCTCTGGATGCTCCCGTATTTACCCTTTCGCAAACAAGTGGATTAAAAGGTGCCCTAGGTGGAGAGTACAATTTCAATCTCACCGAAGCAAGTATTTGGAAACGTTTTTGGTTATCCTCATGGGGAAAAATAGACATCACTTTTAAAGGCGGAATACAGTGGAACAAGGTTCCTTTTCCACTATTAATCTTACCGGAAGCAAACTTGTCGTACATCACCCAACGTGAAACGTTCAACTTAATTAATAACATGGAATTTCTCAATGACCGTTATGCTTCCATGTCCTTGACGTATGATATGAATGGTAAGCTGTTTAATCGGATACCACTTATGAAAAAATTAAAATGGCGTGAAGTCTTTAGATTCCGTGCGCTATATGGATCGCTTAGTGATAAAAATAATCCCTATAAAAACACAGATGACAGTGAACTATTCCGTTTTCCGGCAAGAGATGGAGTTACCACCAGTTTTGTAATGGACCCTAGTACACCTTATTTAGAAGCAAGTGTTGGCATTCATAACATATTTAAAATATTACACATAGAATATGTGCGCCGACTCACCTACCTCAATAACCCAAACATCAGTAAAGATGGCATTCGATTTATGATGATGGTAACATTTTAGATCTACCCAGATATGCAACCACTAGCAGAAAGGCTTAGGCCAAAGACTTTGGATGAATACATCGGGCAGAAGCACCTAGTTGGGCAGGGAGCTATCTTGCGCAAGATGATTGATACCGGACGCATCTCTTCCTTCATCTTGTGGGGCCCGCCAGGAGTGGGGAAAACAACCTTAGCACAAATCATTGCCAACAAGTTGGAAACACCATTCTATAGCCTCAGCGCTGTAAGCTCGGGTGTGAAAGATGTACGCGACGTGATAGAACGAGCCAAAAGTAACCGTTTTTTCTCGCAAAGCAGTCCCATACTGTTTATTGATGAAATTCATCGCTTCAGCAAGTCGCAACAAGATTCGTTGCTCGGAGCTGTGGAGCACGGCACTGTAACGCTGATTGGTGCCACCACCGAAAATCCCTCTTTCGAAGTTATCCGCCCGCTCCTCTCCCGCTGCCAACTCTACGTGTTGAAATCGCTAGAACAAGAAGACCTGTTGGAATTGCTCCAGCGCGCCATTGTGACGGATTCTATATTGAAAGAACGAAAGATTGAGCTGAAAGAGACTGGAGCCATCCTTCGTTTTTCGGGTGGAGATGCCCGAAAGTTACTCAATATACTCGAACTTGTGGTCGATTCGGAAACAGAGAATGCCGTCGTAATCACCGATACTTTAGTCACCGAGCGGCTCCAACAAAACCCTTTGGCATACGACAAGGATGGCGAGATGCACTACGATATTATCTCTGCTTTCATTAAATCAATTCGTGGAAGCGATCCCGACGGTGCCATTTATTGGCTGGCCCGCATGGTCGAAGGTGGAGAAGATCCTGCATTCATTGCCCGCCGCCTCGTCATCTCTGCTGCCGAAGATATCGGACTAGCCAACCCCAATGCCTTGTTGCTAGCCAATGCCTGCTTCGACACACTGATGAAGATTGGCTGGCCCGAAGGACGCATTCCTTTAGCAGAAGCTACTATCTATCTGGCCACAAGTCCTAAAAGCAATTCAGCTTACACTGCCATTGATAGTGCGTTGGAGTTAGTGCGTGAGACAGGCAACCTGCCCGTGCCTCTGCATCTACGCAATGCGCCTACCAAGCTAATGAAACAATTGGGCTATGGACAAGATTATAAATATGCCCACAGCTATGAAGGTAACTTCGTTACTCAGCAATATCTGCCTGACGAACTAAAAGAACGCCGCATCTGGCAAGCTCAAAACAATGCTGCCGAAAACAAACATCTGGAACAGATGAAGAAGTTGTGGAATGAGAAATATAGCAAGTAAATGTTGCTTAACTTAATAAACAAGTAAATTAAAAGATGAAAATTATAATATTAGACGGCTACGCAACAAACCCCGGAGACCTTTCATGGGATGAATTAAAAGCTTTGGGCGAGTGTACAATCTATGAACGTACTGCTCCCGAAGAGGTGATAGAGCGTTTGACAGGTGCCGAAGTAGCCCTTACAAACAAGGTGTTTTTCACTGCCAAAGTCATGGCTGCACTGCCCGAACTAAAATACATTGGCGTATTGGCCACGGGATACAACGTAGTAGATATTGCCGCTGCCAAAGAGCGCGGCATTGTAGTGAGCAATATTCCGGCATACAGCACTCCATCGGTGGCGCAAATGGTATTTGCCCATATCTTGAACATTACTCAACAAGTGAAGTACCATTCGGATGAAGTTCACAAAGGAAAATGGAGCAGCAATCCTGATTTCTGCTTCTGGAATACTCCACTAATCGAACTTCGTGGAAAGAAGATAGGACTTGTTGGCCTAGGACACACAGGATATACAACAGCGCGCATAGCCATCGGATTCGGCATGCAAGTGTTTGCCTTTACATCGAAATCATCGCTCCAATTGCCTCCTGAAATTAAGAAGATGGAGTTAGATCAACTCTTCAGCGAATGTGACGTCATCAGTTTACATTGCCCGCTCACCGAAGGGACGCAAGAGCTTGTGGATACTCGTCGACTGTCACTGATGAAGCCCACAGCAATCCTTATTAACACAGGTCGCGGACAATTGGTCAATGAACAAGCTTTAGCCGATGCGCTGAACAGCGGAACAATTTACGCTGCCGGTATAGATGTGCTTTCTACCGAACCTCCTCTGGCAGATAACCCCTTGTTCACAGCCAAGAACTGTTACATCACCCCACATATCGCATGGGCAAGCCTTGAAGCTCGTAAACGATTAATGGACATTATGCTCGATAATGTAAAA
>DBTL01000147.1 GCA_002307035.1 Bacteroides sp. UBA1317 | reverse complement strand
TAAACAACTCGCTTGGGCTATATTTGAGCGATGGCTCAATTTTTCCGATTTTGAAAGAAGGAGAACATGGCGTTGGATCCGTAATTGAAACGCTGAGTTTTTCTTTAACCGAAGACACGCAAGATGCCCATTTTAACTTTGCAAATGAAGATGGTGTCATGTTTGAGCGGGCCACAATACCAACAAAAGGCTATTTGAATGAAATCATTCGACTTTCGGCGCGGATAGATGATGACCAAATTGCAAGAATTCAGTTGTATAATAATTCAATGGGCGACTTACAACACAGCAAACCGACCAATGTTGAAGTGAATAAGCTTACTTTCTATTACGATATATCCGGTTTAAAATAATGAAGGAGATGCGCTGAAGTGAAGTCTAATATTACAATATCCAGTAATATTTATATTCGTGCAAATGATGACATTCAGCGAGATATTAAATATGCTCATCAAATCACCGGAAAACAAAGGCTTAAGACACTTAAGAGCCAATACTGTTCTGGAACACTTTCCTCTTTTCGCCTAACCGAATGGCAAGAAGCAATTTTGCAGAATGATGTAACATGTTGTAATGCTTCAAATAGAGAGGCAACTCATGGGCTTGTGCGTAAAGATAAGCTAATTAATTGGGAAGGTCGTTGTGAATACTCAAATTGTAAGTCATTTTCGTCCTGCAGAGGCGCTGCAAAATTTTCGCGACAAGCAGTAATTGAGCATGCCGATATTACTGAAGAGAAAAGTCCTACCTTAAGATATGAATGGCTTGAAATTGAAAATATTGAGGAAGTCTTCGCAGAAAATGAAATAGATGAAGAATCAATAGAGACAGTTCCTGAAGAATCCATAATTGAAGATTTCAAAGAATTTGTTAAACCTGAAGAATTTATAAAGATTGCGGAACCGTCCGCAATTATTGAAGCCCCAATTAACAGCAAGATACTCGTTAATGCCGCACCGGGAAGCGGTAAAACTTATACTGTTATAAAAAGGCTTGAACACATTATTAACAAGGAGCTCGTTGGGGACTTCTCAAGCGTTTTAGTTCTTGTATATACAAATGCTGCAAAGAATGAGATTCTCAGTCGTTTGGAATCGGGTATATCGCAGGGACTGTTTCCGTATTCAGCGAGGAATATTGATATCTGCACATTTGACTCCCTTGCAACGAGTTACCTATCAACCATTGAGGCGCAATTTGTACATTTGGATTATAACGGAAGAATTCATATGTTCAATGAAAAGTTTATCAAAGAAGATTTTTCAAACTTCGAATATGTGATTGTAGATGAACTTCAAGATCTTGTTAACGAGCGTGCTTTAATGACGCTTAATATCCTCAGCGCATTAACCGGCGGTTATATATTGCTCGGCGATAAATGCCAAGCAATATATGATTATGATTGTTACGACGGAACGAGTGTAAACTCTGTTGAATTCTATAAACGGCTCGATAAAATTCTTCCGATAGATGTTTTTAAATATGAATTGACCGGGAATCAGAGGCAAACCGCCAACCTTGCACGTGTATCAGATAATATACGTTGCGCTTTGCTTGAATTTGACGATCCATCAGTTGTAAATTCGTTTATCAAAGACGAACTAGGTAGTATTCAGGCCGCCGGAACGATTGAAACATTTGACTTTTCCAATATTACAAAAAGAACTGCGATACTTTGCCGGAATAACGGCGAAGCCGAATACATAAGCCACTTCCTCCTCAAGAATGGAATTAGCCATACTTTGTTGCGAGGAGTTGGAAAAGTTGCTTCTTTAAATCGATGGATAGCAGATTGCTTTTGGGATTATCAAGCCGATTCACGGATAGCTAAAGATGATTTTATTACAAGATATTGCGGCCGAGTTGCCGATGATGAGGTCGCGGCTCAGCTCTGCTATAAAGCCCTCTGTGAATTGGTTTATGATGACGAAAAACCTTTTATTGAGATTGAAAAACTATCTGCTGAACTCAGTAAACCAACAGTAAAAATACCAGAATTGCTTCTGAACACAAGAGAATCATTACTCACAGTTTCCACTATTCATAAAGCTAAAGGCAGAGAGTTTGATTGCGTTTATTTATTGAATAGCGGATTCACACCTAATCCCACAGATACCGAAGAAGCTCGCGTATGGTATGTAGGTTGTACGAGAGCGAAGAATCAACTGAATAAGCTAAGTAAGAAAAAACAGTATTTAAGAAAAAGTGGTTCAAATCCGTCTCGATGGGCAGGATTAGGCTTCCATAAAGCACGATGGGGTAACAACCATTGCAGTAATCTTGTTGTCGGATTACCAAAAGATATTCTTGCAGCTGGTTTTGTTTCTGGTGATCTTGAAAGAGCAATTGAAACACAAGAGTATATATCAGAAGCAGTTTCTGTTGGAGATGAATTACAGCTCATACTCACAGGCAATGTTTATCACGTTCACCATAAAGGTAGAAAAATCGGTTCTCTTGATTCCAGTCTATATAACGAGTTTTGGAGTATCGCAAAGGAAAATGTTAGGACTTCTAACCCACCACCATTTTTATCACCCGTTTTTGTTACAAACATAATAACAGTAACCCCAGACAGATTTCCTGATAATGTGTCTACATATTACCGAACAACTAAATTCTGGCTCGGCGTGGAACTGTCCGGTTTCCCAAAAATCGACTGGCATTATGAGAAACCACAACCAGTTAGGTGTAGCGACTGGGTACCTAACACTATTCTGACTGGGATACAATTAAGTAAGGGAGAGTAAGCGATGGGTGGTTATAAAGAGTATTACGACGCTATCAGCGAGATTCGCTCTTGCTTGAAACGAGATTTGATTGGCGCAGTTGAAGAAAACGAGGTTCTCGTTAATGTTGAACCACTAAATACCTATGCTTGCGGAATACTCTGGGCAAGGAGATTAGACCAACCCGCTGTCGACAGCAGCCAACTAACATTTGACGATGTTGAGCTTTTGTCAGAGGAAGTGGAGCCCGAAGATATAACGGTAAGCAACGACGACTCAATAAGTAACGCAAATAAACGCAAGCCGATATCTATGGGTATCTCAATCACTCTGCCGCAGCAAGTTCACACACTTACTCTTCGTTTTAAAGGTGCAAAATATACCCATGATGAAGAGCGTAAAATGGTACCAACAGAGAGAAAGAATCCTGAAACGGGCGAAAAGGAAGTAATTGAACGCGAGAGGGTTGTACACCGATATACAAGGGTACCATTTGAGGTAAATCCTCAGGTAACGGTTCAAAAACGGCTTGGTATGAAACAAGTATTTCAAGATAAAAAACTTGGTTTTGAGATTACGTTGTCCGTGCGCCATATTATGGATGACGGTTGCAAACTTGTTACAATCACTGCTACTAATATCGTTTCTGCCGCTCAAGTTGGAATTGAGCAAAATATCAATGCAATATTCCAATGTGAGTTAACGATTTCGTCTGATGAAAAATTTATTCCTGTTTATCAAAACAGTGCAATTATTGCGGACGAAGAAGAAAAAATCAACGGATTGCAATACAGAGATGTGAGAAATTACGCCTATGGACATGGGTGCTCAGTTGAATATGACGAAACTGAAATGGGAGTATTTTCTGTAAGAAGTGAATTCATGCCTACCCAGATGGTCTACCAAATGATGCCAGGCACAATAAACAATGCCAAGATATTAAATCTTGACTATTGGACGACCGCTAATAAGAATATTGCTTGTAAGAAATTGCAGGAATTCATTAATGAATATGCCTCATGGAAAAAGAAACAGGAATCTATATCTGTTCCTTTAACTTCAAATAATAAAGCTGCCAGTCAAACGGTGTTGAACAGAATTGATGAATGCATTAAAAGACTAAACGCGGGGGTCAGCACGCTCCTTGCTAATGACAAAGCATGGAGAGCATTTGGCTTGATGAATGAAGCTATGCTTCTTCAGAGAATCAAAACAAAAAAAAGCAAACCGGAAGATGTTAATTGGTATCCCTTTCAGCTTGCTTATATTCTTCAAATATTACCTGACATCGTTAATAAAGATAGCGACTACAGACAATCCGTTGACCTGCTGTGGTTTCCTACCGGTGGTGGTAAAACTGAAGCGTATTTGGGCGTAGCTGCATTTACAATTTTTTATCGTCGCCTAAACGGTTCAAGTTCAACCGATGGCGTTACTGTTATTATGCGTTACACACTCAGACTTCTTACTATCCAGCAATTTGAAAGGGCGACAGCATTAATTTGTGCCTGTGAATATATTCGCGGAAGAGACAATCTCTCCGGCGGTGAAATCAGCATTGGGCTTTGGATCGGAAGCAGCATGACACCTAACCACATTACTGAGGCAGAAGGTGTCCTGCAAAAACTCAAGGAGAATCCTAATGAAAAAATATATGAGGGAAACCCTGTTCAAATAACACGATGTCCTTGGTGTGGTCAGAAAATTGATTTAAATGGTTATGAGATTGTTGATGGAGAAATGCGCATTAGCTGTGCTGACAATGAGACCTGCGATTTTCATAAAGGATTACCCATATATGTTGTTGACGATGATATATACAGTAACCGTCCAACACTTCTATTAAGCACCATTGATAAATTTGCAAGAATAACATGGGAGGAAAGAGCCCGTAATCTTTTTGGAATGAATTGTCCAGCACCTGAACTGATTATCCAGGACGAATTGCATCTTATTTCCGGTCCGCTTGGCTCGCTTTCCGGAATTTATGAAATCGCCATTGAGTATCTTTGCGAAAAATCGGGGAAGCAGCCGAAAATAATAGCCTCAACTGCAACGGTAAGGAATGCTAAGGAACAGATAAAAAATCTGTACAATCGAAACGCAATTCAATTTCCACCTGCGGGAATTAATTTTGATGATTCTTTTTTTGCTGTGCAAGCGGATGCAAGCAAGCGTCCGGCGAGAACTTATTTAGGTTTCTGCGAAATGGGTGGCAGTATAGCCGATTTGCTGATTCGTCTTTATGCAACCTTATTTTTTACAAAAGCCTTGTTCATCAAACAAGGCAAAAATGCGGAAATTATTGATCAGTATTTTACTACTGTAGGGTACTTTAATGCACTAAAAGATTTAGGTGCATCCTCAACGATTATCCAAGACCGTATCTTTACACACATAAGAAATTTAATTGCAAGAACATTCAAAACTGAATCAGAACAATATGGTATTTCTGCCAATGACGTTAAAATATTTGAACATTCGGAACTCACAAGCCGCAAGAGTTCAAAAGAAATTAAAGACACACTGGATCAGTTGACGATACCCTACACGGATTCAGCTTGCTTCTCGTATATTCTCGCTTCAAATATGCTTTCAGTTGGAATCGATATCGACAGGCTTGGCGTTATGACTGTTTATAATCAGCCCAAAAGCAATGCAGAGTACATTCAGGCAACCAGCCGTGTCGGAAGAAGGAATCCCGGTCTCGTTTTGACAATGTACAATAATATGA
>DBTL01000069.1 GCA_002307035.1 Bacteroides sp. UBA1317 | reverse complement strand
TTTAATACTAACTATAAAAAACACAATTTTATGAATCGAAAAACACTTGCCCAAAAGGCAATGAGTGCTTTGTTCTTAAGCATGCTTTGCTTGGCGTCTTTTGCACAAGGTCATTTGGTTTCAGGCGTTGTCACTGATGCTTCTGGAGAACCGATGATCGGAGTAAGCGTATCTGTCGTTGGTACAACAGTCGGAACTATTACAGATTTAGATGGTACCTACTCTTTATCTGTTCCACCAAATGGAAAACTTCAATTCTCTTTTGTCGGCTACTTATCGCAGACGCTCGTTGTAGGCAATCAAAAACAAATTGATGTAAAGTTGGTAGAAGATACTAAAGCCCTCGATGAAGTTGTCGTGATCGGCTATGGAGTCGTTAAAAAACGCGATTTAACGGGATCTGTATCTTCGATAAAAGCGGATGAAATTGCTAAATCTTCTTCTAGTAATGCGATGCAAGCTATGCAGGCTAAGGTACCGGGATTGGACATTCAACAGTCTAGCGGTGAAGCTGGCTCCGGTATATCTATGACTCTTCGTGGTAATCGTTCTATTTCAGCGAATAACGATCCTTTGATTTTGGTGGATGGGCTAGACTATGGTTCCACTCTTGATATAAGCTCATCGGACATTGAATCTATGGAAATTCTAAAAGATGCTTCTTCTACGGCTATCTATGGTACTAAAGGTGCAAATGGTGTAATCATTATCACAACGAAACGGGGTAAGGCTGGTAAAACTCAGGTGAATTTGAATGCTTATGTATCTTCAAATAGTCCCACTAATGTTCCTAAAGTTATGTATGGAACAAAAGAGGTTCAACGTTTGATTGATAAAGCAAATTATCAGGCTGACTTGGCTTCAGGTAATTTTGGTACAAGTAATCTGACTCCTGAGGATGTTTTGACCGAAAGTCTGGAAGATTTTACTGAATATGGTATTTATCAAGATGGTTCATATACTGATTGGGCAGATATTATTCTTAAGAATGGATTGACTCAAAATTATGATCTCTCAGTCTCAGGAGGTAATGAAAAAACTAACTTCAATCTATCTTTAGGTACGATGCATGAAGAAGGATTGTTGAAGAATGATGCACTAAACCGTTATAATGTAAAAGCGAATGTTGATCATAGAATAAGCAAGCTGTTTAAAGTTGGTACTAGCTTGTTATATACTTATAAAAGCCATGATGCGCGTCAGAGTAGCGTCTTCTCACAGGCCATGAAAATGACGACTATTACCCATGCTTATAGAGCAGACGGGACGATTATAGAGACTCCTAATCCGCGATATGCTGCACATTGTAATCCGTTGCTTGATGAGGTTGATGGAGCTTATCAAAAAAATATTGAAACATCTCGTTTCTTCGGTAATGCATATATAGAAGCTAATCCGATCAAAAATTTATTTTTTAAATCAATGTTGGCTGTTGATCGTTCAAATGTAAGAACAGGCATATACCAAGATTATCAGAGCGTAGCTCGTTATCAAAATGGTTCTGGATATATTTCATCAGAATATGAAAATACGACAAGCTTTACTTGGGAAAATACACTGAATTATAATACTAATTTTGCTGGCTCCAAACACGAATTTTCGGGTTTATTAGGACATAGCATGAAGCAAAGTGTTTATGAAGAAAGTATAACTTCTGGTGACTGTGGAGCTGAACATTATTATCAAAGCTCTTTTTATGATTTATCGAAGATTACTTCATCTACTACGACTAGTATGTATGAGAAAGAATCAATGTTATCTTTTTTTGGTCGTTTGAACTATAAATTTGATGAAAAGTATTTATTGACAGCTTCAATACGTGCTGATGGTTCTTCTCCTTTGGCAGATGGGCACAAATGGGGGTACTTTCCATCCGTAGCCGGTGCATGGAGAGTTATTGATGAAGCTTTTATGGTGAATTCGAAGGATTGGTTGTCAAATTTGAAACTTCGTGCCTCTTGGGGGCTTTCCGGTAACGCTGCTATTGATCCTTATAGCACATTGACTTCTTTGAGTACTTATAATGTTTATTACTATTTAGGAGGAAAAGATGTTGCAGGTAAAATACCTAGTACAATGGGAAATGTTGATTTGACTTGGGAGAAAACTTCAGCATTCGATTTTGGTTTTGATTTTGGTCTTTTCGATAATCGTATTTCGGGTAGCATCGATTATTATCTTAGTAAAACCTCTGATTTGTTGTATTTGAAAAGTGCTCCAGCTTCTTCCGTATATCCAAGCGTCTTGTCAAATATAGGCGAAACAGAAGGCAAAGGGCTAGAGGTTGCTTTGAACACTTTAATTGTTAAAACTAAGAACTTTTCTTGGGATGTAAATTGGTCTTATGCTACTTCAACTGATAAAGTAACCAAATTAACCGATGGTATTGAAAAAAATGTGAGTGGAGCAGAGGGGCAGATTGTAGGTGAACCTGTTTATCTTTTCTATGACTATGAAACGAATGGTTGTTGGGGTGTTGGTGAGTTTGATACTTATAAAACAGAATGGGCAGCTCGTCACCCTGGCGAAGAACTAGGTTTTTTATCAGCTTATGGTGTGGCTGGAACGATGAAGCTTATCGATCGAAATGATGATGGTCAACTTAATGATGACGATAAAAAAGTTTATAATAAATCGCCTAAGCATATTATGGGTATGAATAACACCTTTACTTACAAAGACTTTAGTTTGTCTGTATTGCTTTATGCTCGTCTGGGGGGGTACATCTCTTATGGCATGAATACTCAATTAAACTATGAATCTGCAAACTGGGGTGATCTGGATTACTGGACACCAACAAATACCGGTGCTAAATTTCCAAGTCCGGGGGCCGCAAGTACAATCTATTCATATTACAGTACTTCCTTGAGATATGAGAAGGCTGATTATTTGAAAATTAAAGATATTACTCTTGCCTATAATTTACCGGGAAAATTAATCAATAAAGCAGGTGTTCAGAAAATAAAAGTTTATGGCTCATTGAAGAATTTCTTTACTTTCAGTAGTATTGATAATTATGATCCGGAACGTGGTGGCTCTATAAACTTCCCGTTAGCAAAACAGGTTGTAGTAGGTGTAAATGTTCAATTCTAAAACAGTAATCATTATGAAAAATAAATTATATATACTCTTGGCTGCTTCAGCACTTACGTTGAGCACAGTATCTTGCTCTGACTTTCTGGATGAAGACAATAAGGCGGGTGAAACTGCCGATCTTAGTTATGCAACTTCTTCGGGTGTGCAGGGCTTAGTGTCGTCTTGTTATAGTTTTGCTCGTGGCTTCTATGGGAAAGAAGCGGGACTTGGCTTATCTGAAATGGGCACTGATCTTTTCTATTATGGTTATGACAATAAGCAGAAAGCGTTAAACTCATACAATATTAAGGCTGAGAGTTTAGATGCTAATTCTAGTGATAATGCGTCATTGGATCATTATTGGGAGTTGTTTTATAGTGCAGTCGATGTCTGTAACAATGCACTTTATTATGTACCATTAAATACCATGATCAGCGAAACGACACGTAATCAATATTTGGGGGAAGCTTATTTTATGCGTGCTTTTTACTATCTTCACATGGTTAATATTTGGGGACCAATACCTTATAACGATGCCCCTATTACCTCAATCGTAACAGATCCTACCCGTGTTTCGGAAGAAGTGATTTACAGCAATATGCTCTCAGATCTTGATAAATCTATTTCAGCATTCGAGGCTGCTGATTATAAGATTAAAACCGATGGTCGTGCCAACTATTGGGCAGCCCGTGCTTTGAAATCTCGTGTGTTACTTTATGCAGCATCATGGCTAGGCGAAAGTAGTATTACTACGAATACGGATTATACTGGAAAAGATCTTTATTCGTTAGCTCAGACTGAGGCTGAAGCCGTAATAGGTAGCGGCATTGCTTCCTTTTATGATAAGTATGGAGATACTTGGTCTATGAATAACGAAGATATCTCAACTAATAAAGAGGCTATCTTTGGTGTTGCATATTCTTCTGAAATAGCAACTACAGTAAATTGTATTCCGTATCGTTATAAAACAGATTCTGATGGTGACCCAATGGAGTATAACTCGTTGATTACCCGTACAGGTTATAGTCGCGGAGGTAGCGCTATGTTGTTGATGTTTGTTTCTAAGTGGAACAATGGTGCCAGTGATTTGGGTGGTAACGGGAAGGAAGTATTTGTTCGTGTCATGACTACTGAATCTACTCATTATATAACAAATACTGTTACTAAGAAATCGATAGATGTATCTGCGACATGTTCTCCCTATGGACGTGGTTTTTGCCGTTATTTGCCTTCTCTCTATTTATGGAACCTTCTCGAGGAGCATCGTGCCACTGATCAGCGTACGGAAGCTACGCTACTTGATGCATATACCATTGCTCCGGGGTTGGAGGGTAGTTCTACAAAATATTCAGCGATGCAAGATACTGCAATTTATTATTGCCATAAAGATGGAGATTCTACAGAAGGAAAAGCAATGCAGGCATGGGCAAAGGGACGTTATCGTATCCAGTTTATGAGTGGTGGTGACATACCTGTGTATTCATCTTCAAATCCAGCAACAGCGCTTCCTACTGAGGCAGCTAAAGTTACGTCGGATGTATATGGAGATAGC
This sequence comes from Bacteroides sp. UBA1317, assembly GCA_002307035.1. Classification (GTDB taxonomy): domain Bacteria; phylum Bacteroidota; class Bacteroidia; order Bacteroidales; family Bacteroidaceae; genus Bacteroides. The sequence continues at coordinate 39,363 of DBTL01000069.1, read as the reverse complement.
CGCTACAATACATATAATATCGGAGGTTGGTGCTCATATCCGGGTATTAAGAAATTCTTGGATAATGTATATGATGCTACCTACCCAACATGGGATATTTCGGACCGTGATGCAATCGTTATTCGTTTGGCTGAGATGTATTTAATTAAAGCTGAATGCGAACTTTATACGGCAAATGGTGCTGCGGCTATGGCTACAATTAATGAACTTCGTAAAGTGCGCGCTATTTCAGGAACAGACAATACACTGAGTGGAACAGCAACACTTGAAACGGTTCTTCAGGAACGTGCTATTGAACTTTGTGGTGAACAACAACGCTGGTTCGATCTAAAGCGTACCCATACATTGGTCGATCATGTAACGATGTATAACGCTCAAGCTTCAGGGCAGATTAAAGATATCCATTATCTACGTCCTATACCGCAAGCTCAGATTGATGCGGTAACTAATTTCTCGACTGTAGCAGGAGAGGGTTTCTGGCAGAATACGGGTTATTGATTATAGTTTTTTTAAGAGCAAATGTGATGGGGGGGGCTATGTTTTAGCCACCCTTTTGTTGTAAGGTATGCCTGGCTTTTTAAAAGTGCAAAATCGAACTTCTTTTTTGTTATTTATGTGCAAAATCGATATTTCCACATAAATAACCAATAAATCTACATTACTATTTTAGTTAAAGTTCTATATTTGTGTTCGATAACGGTCTCAATAAACCTTTATTCCTTAATACTAACTATAAAAATACAAATTTTATGAATCGAAAAACACTTGCCAAAAAGGCAATGGCTACTCTGTTCGTGAGTATGTTTTGTCTGGCGTCTTTTGCACAAGGTGGTCATACGGTTTCCGGCGTTGTTACTGACGCTTCTGGCGAACCGATGATTGGCGTGAATGTTACTGCTGTCGGTACGACAAATGGGACAATAACTGACCTAGATGGTCATTACTCCCTTTCTGTCTCACCAAACGAGAAACTTCAGTATTCTTTTATTGGCTATTTAACGCAAGTAGTAGTAGTAGGTAACCAGAAGGCAATCAATATTAAATTGGTAGAGGATGCTAGGGCCCTTGATGAAGTTATCGTTATCGGTTATGGTACTGTGAAAAAACGTGATTTAACAGGATCTGTCGCTTCTGTTAATAATGAAGCACTTGTTGCTAATCCAGTATCGAATGTGGCTCAGGCATTACAAGGCCGCTTGCCTGGCGTTACTGTTATGTCTCAAGATGGACGTCCAGGAGCAAATGTTTCTATCCGTGTACGTGGAGGTGGCTCTATTACTCAGTCTAATGATCCTCTTTTCATCGTTGATGGATTTCCTGTGAGTTCTATTTCTGATATTCCTGCTGATCAAATTGAATCTATTGATGTATTAAAGGATGCTTCTTCTACGGCTATATATGGAGCTCGTGGTGCAAATGGTGTTATTCTTGTTACAACTAAAGGAGCTAAAGCCGAAAGAGTATCTGTAACTTATAATACCTATATGCAGGTCAAAACTGTTGCAAAAAGTTTGGATGTACTTGATGCACAAGATTATGTGCTTCATACTTGGAGTTATGCTACGGCTTATGGGAGTAGCTATGGTGATGCTGTTGCTGCTTATTTTGGCTTGGGAACTTCTAATGGAAACAATTATTCAAATTATGCAAATGTTAGTAGTCATGACTACACTGATGATTTGCTTCGTAACTCCGTTGCACAAAGCCATAATTTGAGTATATCTGGTGGTAATGAAAAAACAAAAATGGCATTTGCTGTTAATTATTTGAATGACGAAGGTTTAAAGATAAATTCCGGTTACAATCGTTTCAATTCTTCATTGAAAGTTCAACAGCAACTATTATCTAATTTGTGCCTAGATTTTGATATTAGGTATACGGAAAGTTTAACTGATGGTAAAGAAGACAGTGCTACAAATGGAAAGGGATCTTTACTCTCACACGCATATGCTTATAAGCCAATTGATAATCCTTTAGGAGATGGAATTTATGCCGGATTTGGTAATGGAGATGCTAACATCGATTCTTCCTATAATCCTGTCGATTTAGTTAATGATATCATACAAAAAAGTAAAAAACAGTCTATTCGCGGCATTGCTTCACTTTCTTGGGAGATTGTAAAAGGGCTTACGGCTAGAACTGAGTTAGGTTTAAATCGTGGTTATAGCGAAGGCAAGTATTATGAAGATGGTCTGACTAATGGATATAAATATGCAAAATTAAGTAAAGGAGATAGTTGGGGAGTTCGTTCTGCTACAACTTTAAATTATCAGTTGCAAGGACTGGGAACAGACCACAATCTTTCATTCTTATTGGGTAACGAAATCTTGGCCTCTAAATCAAATTCCTCCTATATAATAGGAGCTGGTTATAGTGATAGTTTTGATTTTAATCAGGCTTTTGGTATGATTAATATGACTGATTCTTCTCTTGGATTAGATGAATTTTCAAATACAATTGGTACTCCAAGCAAAACGTTATCTTTTTTTGGTCGTACTAACTATTCTTTTAAAGGTCGCTATTTATTGACAGCTACATTTCGTGCTGATGGTTCTTCTAAATTTGCTCCAGAACATCGTTGGGGGTATTTTCCTGCTGCTGCATTTGCTTGGCGTCTTTCTGATGAACCTTTCCTAGCTCAAACAAAAGATTGGTTAGATAATTTGAAATTTCGTTTATCGTATGGAACTTCTGGTGCCGATAACATTGATTCTAGTTTGTGGAAAGAAACTTGGACTACTTCTAATGTAACGATAAATGGAGTCTCTACTACTGTATATGAGCCATCGGGTATGCTTTCTAATTCAGACTTAAAGTGGGAAACAACTATTTCTAGGAATTTGGGCGTTGATTTTGGGTTCTGGAATAACCGCCTTTATGGTTCTGTAGATGCTTATTGGAATACAACTAAAGATTTGCTAATGGAAGTACCTATTGATGAAACAACTGGTTACTCTTATCAATATCAAAACATTGGTAAAACTTCTAATAAAGGATTCGAGGTTTCTCTTGGAGCAGATATTATACGAAAAAAAGATTTCACATTAAGTATTACGGCAAACTATAATTATAATAAAAACAATATTGATGAGTTGGCCGATGATGTCACTGCACAGTATGGTAGCCAATGGGCTTCTACTGCTACGCAGCCTAATTATGACTATTTGTTTAGGGTAGGATCTTCTGTCGGATTGATCCGTGGATATGTATGTGATGGTTTTTATACTACTAACGATTTTGATTATAATAGCTCTACAGGAGTTTATACGTTGAAGGACGGGGTCGCTGATGTTTCAAGTACTATCACCGGTAATTATCCTAGCCCATTTACAGTAGCTTCAGGCCAGAATGCCTTCCCTGGCGCAATTAAATTGCGTAATATGAATTCTGATGAAGATGATCTTGTTGATAGTGATGATATTACTGATCTAGGAGAAGTAACGCCACATCATACAGGAGGATTTAATTTGAATATGGCATATAAAGGTTTCGATTTTAGTACAGGATTTACTTGGGCAATTGGGGGTAAGATCTATAATGCTAATGCTATGGCAAACATGTATGGTAATAAAGATGTTTCTATCGGAGCTAATCGTCTTTCATTTGTGGCGAATTGTTATAAAGTTTACAATGTTAATTCTTCAGGTGATCTGGAAGCCGTAACAACCCCTACTGCACTTGATGCTCTTAATGCTGATGCGCAGTATGCTCTTCCTTATTATGAGAATGGAATCGTTCTTTCTACATTTGTGGAAGATGCATCATATTTACGTCTTAATACATTGACTCTAGGATATACTCTTCCTAAGCAATTAACCAAGAAAGCCTCTATTCAGCGTTTGCGTCTTTATGTAACGGGTGGTAATTTGTTCACTATTACAGGTTATTCTGGCTTGGACCCAGAGGTGAATACATTCTCAAATAAGTCAACATCTGCGAATACAGGGAAGTATCCTACGCTGGGACTTGATTGGGGTACTTATCCACGAGCCAGAACATTTACTGTGGGATTTAACTTGGAATTTTAAACTAGTGTGATTAAAAAGTAATAAAATGAAAAAGATATTGTATAGAATCTTGGGTGTTGGTCTGCTTTTTCTTACCACATCCTGTAGTGATTTTTTAGAAACGTCTTCTCCGTCAGATGTAGACGTTGATTTCGTTTTCTCAGATCCAACTACTGCTCGGGCTGCATTGAAAAGTGCTTATGAATCATGGAGGGGCAGCGCTTATGTACACTCCAATGGATTGTTTTATGATTTGTGTGTTGTCGGTTCCGATTCAGAACGTCATCCAGAAAAATATTCAAATCAAACTCGGCATATTCCTGAGAATCTTTATTATGGGGGAACGTCTACTTTTGATATTGATTTTAGTGATGGAGCTACGGCTTGGAGTGCGCTTTATTCCATTATAGCTACAACTAATACCCTTATTAATGCTTTTGAATCTTCTGATTCTTTTGAGACTTACATGAGTGCGGGAGAACCGAGTGAAATGTCAGAACTATATGGCGAAGCTGTAGCCTTGCGTGCTACTGCTTATTTTGAATTATGTCGCTTTTTTGGTGATGTTCCTCATCAATTGGTTGCAGGGGTAGAGGCAGAAGGACTTACGTCAAGAGATGAAATTTATGAGTACCATATAAATAAACTTATTGAAGTAGAACCTTTGATGTATCGCGTTGGAGAAGATGAAAGTGCTGTTGTTACATATATGACTCGTACATATGTTCAAGGCTTGATTGGTCGTATGTGCCTCTATGCAGGTGGATATGCAACTCGCCGTACAGATCTTGGTTCTGATTTTTATAAAGATTTAGATGGCAACACATTGACTTTTAGTCAGATAGGATCAGAAACAAATGGTGCGGTATATAATCGTCGTACAGATTATTTGGATTTTTATAAGATAGCGGAAACATATCTTGCGGCTTGTGTTGCCAATCCGGGGACAGTGCAACTAATTACTGCTGATACCCGTTCAGAGAGTAGTACTGGGCAAGTTTTTGGCAATCCTTATCAACAGGTTTTTCAAGAAACGATGAATGGCGATGCGGAAGTTTCAGAAGAATCTGTCTACGAGATACCAGAGACACAAGGACAAACAAGTGAACGTCCATATGCTTTTGGACGCCCATCTAACGGTGGCGGATCTAATGCTTATCCTTGTAAGAGTTACGGCCAATCTCGTTTTCACCCTACTTATTACTATGGTGATTTTGATCCAAATGATATGCGTCGTGATGTAACAGCTACTGTAACAGCTAGCACTGGTGCCGGAATCGAGACTATAATTAGCTTTGCCCCAGGGTCAAAGTCATCAGGCGGTATTGCTAATAATAAATGGGATGAGAATCGTATGCCATCTCCATGGACAACAAAACAACGCCAGTCAGGAATTAATGATCCCTACATGCGTTTCTCTGATGTGATTTTAATGCTTGCTGAAGTATATGCTGAGCTAGGAGAAGATAATTTAGCAAAAGAAGAATTACGCAAAGTTCATGAACGCGCTTTTGCAAATGCGACACTTGCTGATTTAGATGGATTTATTTCAGATTGCGGTGATATAAAAGAAGCTATTGCTCAGGAACGTAAATTGGAATTTGGTGGTGAGGGACTTAGGCGTTATGACCTGATTCGTACTGGCAAACTACCTGAAGCAATTGCGACATTGAAGAGTGAGTTGACTGCTATGATTAATGGGCTGGAGACGAATGGCTATTATACTTTTGCCAATGGCAATACAATTTCAAATTATATTTGGATAAAATCTGTTGATGCAAAAAGTGAATATGGTTATAGGCTAACAACTCAGTGTACAGATACAACTGATCCAGTTCTTTTCCCAGGGTGGAGGGGACAATATGATTCATGGGATACTTATAGTGGCAAAACATATACAAAAACAAATCTTGCTATTAAAGGTCTTTTCGAATATATTGATCCATATGGAACTGAAGCAACTAGTTTGGTCGCCGATGGCTATGTGCAAACGGATTGGGGTATAACGATCGTTAATAACAAAGCTGAATATTTGACAAATGTTTTTTGCGGATATGAAGAAGATAGTGCACCTATTTATCTTATTCCTATGAGTTCAAATACAATCTCTACTTCAAATGGTAAAATAACAAATGGCTATGGATTTGTTCAAGAATAGAAACAGATCTGTTATAGCTCATTCTATTTAGAGCTGTACTCAGAAATAGGCTGCAAACTTCAAATTGCAGCCTATTCTTATAAATAATAAAAATATTCATGAGAAACTTAATCAAATATGGGTGTATATTACTCGTGTTAATCTATTGTCAACTATCTAGACGGATAATGGATGTTTCAGACGAAGGATGAACCTTCGGCAGGACAAGAATACCAAGTGGAAAGAATAGCAAATATATCTATTTTATCGGACATTAGGAAACTCTCTATTATGGATTCATTGGATGGCTGGGATGCATTGGCTTCAAATAAAGTTATTTCTGTAGATCTGCCAAGTGGTACTGCTGAAAAGTTTTTCTAGACGAGAGCAGGTCTCGAAGGAGAGGAGTTACTGGTGGACGTGCAACGTATAGATCCCTGCTTATTATTTTCAACTCTTGATATTTATGGAAAAATAGTGAATGAAAGCACAGCGGATTTAGTTGCAAAGAAAATAGTTTGTAATATGATTGACTTTGAATGAACAACAATGCATAACGTCAAATAGATGCGAGACTTGTAAATTTCGCATCTACAGTATGCTTTTAGCAGACTCTGGAATCTTATTTTCCGATAAAATCTGCTCTCATCGGGCTGAAGCAGTCGATGAGTATCCCTGCCTCGAGACAAATGCAACTGTGTTCTGCATCGGGAGCAATATAAATACCGTCTCCTGTTTCAACAATGCTGGTTTCTCCGTCTACGGTAAATTCAAATTTGCCACTTGCAACATAGGTGGTTTGGGTATGATAATGGCTATGTGGAGTACCTTGTGCTCCTTTTATAAATTTCACTTTTACCAGCATCATTTGCCCGTCATAACCCATGATTTGACGAACAACTCCTTCACCAGCTGGTTCCCACTCCTTTTCTTTCTCAAAAATAAATTTATTACTACCTGTTCTCATAATCGGCCTCTTTTGTTTTTTCCTTTCGGATATGCAATTCAAATATACACAATAATTTTATAAAGTAAGATACATGAAAAACTTCTTTTTTAAAGTTGCTGCATCTGCCTTGACAGTAACATTCTTTTCTCCTTTTTACATGAATGCCCAGTCGCAAAGAATGGAAAACCAGGTACTTCAAACGATGAAGAGTGCCACTCGTTTTATGATAGAAACAGCTAGTTACAATGGAGGCTTCGTCTGGAGTTATCTTCCTGACCTGTCTCGCAGTTGGGGAGAACTGGAAGCTAAACGAACGATGGTGTGGATTCAACCTCCCGGAACACCTACGGTAGGGCATCTACTATTGGATGCTTATCATTCTACAGGCGATGAATATTACTATGAATCGGCAAAGAAGGTTGCTAATGCTTTAATCTGGGGGCAGCTTCCTTGTGGAGGCTGGAACTATGTTTTCGATTTTGCCGGTGAAAACTCATTAAAACAATGGTATGCAACTGTAGGGAAAAATGCGTGGAGGTTAGAAGAATTTCAGCATTATTATGGAAATGCCACGTTTGATGACTCGGGCACAATGCAGGCAGCTAAGTTCTTGTTGCGTATGTATGTTGAGAAGAACGACCCTGTTTTTCGATATCCTCTGGAGAAAGTGATACGTCTAGTTTTAGAAAGTCAATATCCTGTGGGTGGGTGGCCACAGCGTTATCCCTTAATGTATGATCATCCTTTTCAAGGTAAAAAAGATTATACTTCTTTTATAACTATGAATGATGATGTTATTTCTGAAAATACAGAATTTCTCATTCAATGTTATCAGGCTATGGGGTTACAAAATGTAAAGGAGCCGATTATGCGAGCAATGAACTTGCTCATTATTCTTCAGCAAGGAGCCCCTTATGCCGGATGGGCAGACCAGTATACTGTGGAAGATCTACAGCCTGCCCACGCTCGTTCTTATGAGCCACGAAGCATTAATGCCGGTACTACGGTAAGAGCTATCCATTTATTAATGGAGTATTACCACTTAACAGGAGAGAGCAAATTCCTTGCAGGTATTCCTGCTGCTATTGCTTATCTCGAATCTACAGCACTATCCGAAGTTGAAATTCTAAAATTTGGAAGACCTCTCTATGCTCGGAAGGGTATCTTTGTTCCCCGATTTGTTGATCCTGATACAGGAGTACCTTTATATGTTCATCGTGTAGGGAGTAATGTCGTTAATGGGCATTATTATACTGATCAAGATATATGTAATACAATTGGACATTATTCGTCGGGCGCATTTGTAGATGTCGACGAATTGCGTAAAGCGTATAATACAATCAAAGAAACACCAGTGTCTGAAGTGATTAAAGGATCACCACTTTTAAGTGCAGAAAAAATTTCGTTGCCTAAATACTACACCAGAACACGTCAGATGGAAGGAGATGAGAAAACGGATGTTGCAAAACTCATAAAGACACTAACGAAAGAAGGGTATTGGCTGACTCCTTTGAAAGACATCTCTAATCCATATAAAGAATGTCCGTTCATATCACCAAGCAAAGAAACTAAATATGCTTCTACTTTTGTGGGAGATGAGTATGATACTTCATGCTATCCTAGTGAAACTTCGGTAATGGGAATTTCTACTGCCATATATATCGCTAATATGATGCTATGCATCCACTTTCTGGATGCAAAGCATTAAAATGGGTTGAATAACTAAATATTCCACTTGTTCAAACGTATTTTGCACTTCGTTGCCAATGATTCTTTGTAATATTGCAATGTGAAACTATAACATCGACAAAAATGAAGAATAAGTTTGCGTTACTGATAGTAACCTTTTTCCTCTTTTCGGCTTTTAAAGCGGATAAGCCGGTAATTACAATTTTTATGATTGGCGACTCGACCATGGCAAATAAAAGTCTGACTGGAAGCAATCCTGAACGGGGTTGGGGGCATGTGTTGCCGGGCTTCTTTAGTGAAGACATTGTGATCGATAATCATGCTCAGAATGGGCGTAGCTCCAAAAGTTTTATAAGTGAAGGGAGATGGGAGAAGGTTATCTCTCAAGTAAAGAAGGGGGATTATGTATTCATTCAGTTTGGGCATAACGATGAGAAGAAGGATAGCATTCGACATACTGAACCGGGAACGACGTTTGATGCAAATCTGCGTCGGTTTGTAAACGAAACGAGAGCAAAAGGTGGTATACCTGTGCTTTTTAACTCTATTGTTCGTCGCAACTTTGTTCGTCCACAAGATGAGGAGATTAATAAGGATACTCGTAAGGTACCGGGACAGGATGTTCTTCCTCAGGAAGGCGAAAAGCTGTTTGATACACATGGGGCTTATCTGGAATCTCCACGTAATGTGGCTAAAGAGTTAGGAGTGGCTTTCGTGGATATGAATAAAATTACTCACGACTTGGTGGAGAATCTGGGGCCGCAAGAGTCGAAGAAGCTTTTCATGTGGGTACCAGCCAATACGATACCTGCTATACCACAGGGGCGTGAAGACAATACTCATTTAAATATATATGGTGCCCGTGTAGTAGCTGGTTTGGCTGTTGATGCTATTGCGAAAGAGGTTCCTGCATTGGCTAAGTATGTGCGGCATTACGATTTTGTGGTGGCTAAAGATGGTAGTGGCGACTTCTTCACTGTGCAGGAAGCGATCAATGCAGTGCCCGACTTTCGCAAGAATGTTCGCACTACTATTCTTGTGCGCAGGGGTGTGTACAAAGAGAAACTCGTGATTCCGGAGAGTAAAATTAATGTTGCCCTCATTGGTCAGGAGGGCGCCGTGGTTTCTTATGATGACTTTGCAAGCAAAAAGAATCGGTTTGGCGAGGAGAAAGGCACTTCCGGTTCTGCCAGTTGTTATGTTTATGCTCCTGATTTCTATGCGGGGAATATTACTTTCGAGAATACTTCCGGTCCGGTAGGGCAGGCGGTGGCTTGTTTTGTGAATGGTGATAGAGCCTACTTTAAGAACTGTCGCTTCCTCGGTTTTCAAGATACACTCTATACGTATGGTAAAAACAGTCGTCAGTATTATGAAGATTGCTACATTGAAGGAACTGTCGATTTCATCTTTGGATGGTCTACTGCTGTGTTCAACCGCTGTACTATTCATAGCAAGCGTGACGGCTACGTCACCGCTCCGTCTACAGACCAAGGCAAAGCTTATGGATATGTGTTCTATGATTGTAAGCTCACTGCCGATGAAGGAGTAGGGAAAGTCTACTTGTCTCGTCCTTGGCGTCCATATGCGCAGGCAGTCTTTATTCGTTGCAATCTGGGCAAACACATCTTGCCTGTAGGATGGAATAATTGGGAAAAGAAGGATGCAGAGAAAACGGTTGTATATGCGGAGTATGAGAGTAAAGGTCCCGGAGCAAATGCGAAAGCACGTGCACTCTTTTCTCGTCAGTTGAAGAATCTGAAAGGATATGAACCGGAAAAAGTACTTGCAGGAAGTGATAATTGGAATCCAATGAAGAATGGTAATGCGTTGTTTGAAATAAAACGTTGATTTTTTACTCCGGAAATTTGTTTTTTGGACTTTTATATTCTTATTTACTGTTGTACATGTAACTTATTTAATCAGAAAGAATAGCTTTAGCACTTTAGCTATGGATATTTATTGCTTGATTTGTTTGTTATGGCACTCTTCATTATCTTTGCAGGCAAAATATTGAAAAAGATTGCGACATGCCTATAGATGAAGAGCAAATATTGATTGGAGTAAATCAGAAGGATGAAAAGGTTTGGAGCGATTTTTATGATCGCTACTATCCTGCTTTGTGTTCTTATGTTGCTAAACTATTAAGAACTTCTGACGGGGTTGAGGATTTAGTTCAGGAGGTGTTTATAGCTTTATGGGAAGGGAATAAAGTTTTCTCCGATATTAAGGAGTTAACAGCTTATACTTACCGTGCGTGTTACAATAATACTCTGATTTACATTCGTAATCATCACTTGCATGCAACTATTTTGAACACTATAGCTAAAGACGCTCAAGAATGGGATGAAGAAGCTCTTTATGCCATTACTGTCCGAGAAGAAGTAATAAGACAGCTATATTGCCATATTGAACAATTGCCAACTGAACAGCGGAAGATTATGCTCTTAAGAATGGAAGGACATTCTTGGGAACAAATAGCTGTCATCTTGGGTATTAGTATTAATACGGTAAAAACCCAAAAGAGCAGGAGTTATAAATTTTTGCGTAGTAGATTGGATGATTCCACTTATCTTATCCCTTTGTTTCTTTTGTATCTATGATAGCATTTATAGCTCTTTTCGCTTTCTTAGTCTTAATAATCTGATTTACTATTCTCCGTTATTAAGTATTATCTTATACCTATCCCCCTCCTAATGATTTTATCAAGGCCTTTTTGGGGTGTAAATGTCTTGCTATTAACTTCTTTTATTCCATTTTGATGTTTTATTTAAAAATAAGACATCTTTTTGTCACCCGTTTATTCTGCTCGTGTATTTAATATAATGTAACGTCAAACATAGTTCTAATTGCAATGATTAAAATTAAAGAAGGAAATGTCTATGATGATGCTTCTGTTATTAGAAGACATCTTTTAGAAGAAGTTGATGCAACCGAAACAGATCGTTTACAAGATCTGTTTGAGGAGAATCCTGAATTGCGGAAAGTGTATGAAGAACTCCAGAAAAGAGAGGTGGTGAAAGATGCGTTGAGTGACTATAAACGCTATTCTTCAAAGCAGGCTTACAAGCGTTTTCTGGCACATATTGGTTGTAATGAGAAACTGCTAAAGAGGCCAATAGATCTCATTTGGCGATGGCACACTGTCGCTGCCGTTTTTGTGTTAGTGGCGGGCATCTCTTTTTGGCTGACAAATTCCTACCGGGTTAATGAGAAAACTTCTCCGACTGTGGCTTGCGTTGCTCCCGGAGTTGCCAAAGCCGATATTTTGCTACCTGATGGCAGAGTGATAAATGTAGGTAAGAAAAATCTAAATCTATCGGTAAATGGAGTTCAGGTCAGTTATAAAAGTGGAGTGCTATCTTATCAAGATACTGTTGCAAACACTTCTTCTAGGCAAATGGCCGATGATTTGGTGGCAGAATCAAACAAATTGATTATTCCGAGAGGAGGAGAGAATACTGTTATTCTTTCTGATGGTACTGTTGTTCATTTAAATGCTGGCTCTAAATTAACCTATCCAGTTAAGTTTATCCAAAAGCAGCGTATGGTAGCTCTCGAAGGCGAAGGATATTTTGAGGTGGCACATGATGAAAATCGTAAATTTATTGTTCAAACACGCTATGGCAATATTACTGTTTATGGTACAGCTTTCAATGTGCATGCTTACAAAGGTGAACAAGTATATGCAACACTAGTGAGAGGTAAGATCAGCTTCACCAATGGTACTAAAGAATTGTTTTTAAATCCGGGAGAACAGGCGATTGTTTCAGCAGAAGGCATGGAGAAAAAAACAGTGGATGTGGAAGAGTATGTCGGATGGGCTACCGGAAAATACACCTTCAATAATAAAACTTTGAAAGAAATAATGGATATATTTTCGCGATGGTATGATGTCCATGTATATTATGAAGAAGAGGCACTTGAAAATATTAGTTATACCGGAAACGTCAAACGATATGATAATATTAATGCTTTTCTTGATGCACTTGTATTGACGGGAGACTTAACTTATAAAGTAAATGGAAAGAATATATTGATATATCGAGAGTAAGTATTTTTTTGTCTGACTAATTTTATAAAGAATAAATCTATGAGAAAAAAACGATTTTTGTTACTGCTATTTTTGACATTGAGCTTTGGCGCGAAGGCTTTCATTAGTGTACCTCCGCACGATAGAAAAATAACGTTAAAATTGACTAATGTTTCGATGGAGGTTTTTCTAGATGCCATGAAAAAACAGACTGAACTGAATTTCTTGTATAATGCAGAGACATTTCGTGGAGTTCCTTACATTTCTGTTGAAGTAAAAAACGAAAAATGGAATTCTGTTTTGAATAAAGTATTAGCATCCAGAGGGTATGAGTATGTTGTGAAGAATGATATTGTTGTCATTCGATTGAAACAAAAAACAGATAATGGATATGTTCGAGGAGTTGTTCTTGATGATCGTGGAGAACCTCTGATTGGGTCAACAATTATTGTTAAGAGACGTAATGATCGAGATCTTTATGCCATAACTAATTCAGAAGGAACTTTTTCGTTTATAGCTGGTGGAAATGAAGAATCAATATCGGCATCTTATATCGGCTATGAGAAGGAAATATTGAAGTTTAAAACAGGGAAGTTTGATTATAAATTTCAGCTTAGATCCGATAATCAATTAACAGAAGTAGTGGTTACCGGTATTTTTAATAAGCCTAAAGTTAGTTTTACCGGAGCTGCAACAATTATTTCCAAGGAGGAGATTAAAGCTTCTGGTAATAGGAATTTGCTTCAAACTATTTCTCATATCGATCCCTCTTTTGATGTGCAAGAACAAAATGCTACCGGATCGAATCCAAATGCAAGCCTTAATATTGAGATCAGAGGTACTGCAAGCATCGGTTCTGTGCAGGAATTGCAAACGAATGTTCGTAACGTCAGAAACTTACCTTTATTTATCTTGGATGGATTTGAGGTGACTTCAGAGCGTGTAATGGATATGAATCAGGCGGATGTGGAGTCTGTAGTTATATTGAAAGATGCAAGTGCTACAGCTATTTATGGATCTCGTGGTTCAAATGGGGTGGTTGTAATAACTTCAGTAAAACCTGAAACAGGTAAACTTCGCGTGTCATACACTGCGGGGCTCAATCTTGAAATTCCAGATTTATCTAGTTACAATTTAATGAATTCATTTGAAAAGCTTGAACTCGAAAAAATAGCAGATTTGTATACGAGTACAGACTTTACCACGCAATTGAAATTGAATGAGCTCTATAATGATAATCTTACGTCTGCTAACGCAGGAGTCAATACGGATTGGATTCATAAGCCAGTGCAAACGGGTGTCGGTCAATATCATAAAATAGACATTGGCGGTGGGAATGATCAATTCAGATATATTTTAAATATGTCTTATAATCAACTTACCGGTGCTATGAAAGGCTCAAAGAGAGATAATGTTAATGGTGGTATGACTATTAGCTATTTATTGAAAAAAGTAAGATTTACCAATAATTTGAACTTAGGTATTAACAAAGGAGAATCGAGCCCTTATGGTCTCTTTGCTAAATATGTTACTATGAACCCCTATCTACGCCCTTATGACGATAATGGTGAGCCTTTTGTGTCTTATACGACTTTTGGATCTTCTTTGCTCTACAACCCTTTGTACGACGCTGCACAAACAAGCTTTTCTACTAATGATTATACTAATATCCGAAATACAACAATGCTTGATTTAGATATCATGAAAGATTTGCGCTTGAATCTTAGCATCGGCTTTACTAATCAGAAAGGAGGAACGGATCAATTTACTTCACCTAAGCAATCATCTTATTTGCAATTGAATGCGGAGGCAACTTCTGCTGGAAGTTATTACCAAAAGAGAGATGAACAAAGCTCTTATCAATTTTCATTGACTACCAGTTACGCTAAGATTCTGGGAGAGCATTCTTTGTTTTTTGGTGTGAATGGACAACTAATGGAAACTCAGACAAATTCAACAATTGTTCAGGTTAGAGGTTTTGTAAATGATCAGATGACGGATATATCCAATGGAATTAGTTATTATGGAGAAAAACCTTCTACAACGGAGTCGACAGTAAGAAGTGTGGGGCTTACGGGTACTTTTAATTATAATTATGCTGGTCGTTATTTCTTTGATGCTTCCTATCGTGTTGATGGTGCTTCTTCTTTTGGCTCTTTAAGTCGATATGCTCCGTTCTATTCTTTAGGGTTGGGATGGGCATTTGGGAGTGAAAAATTTGTCAAAAAGATATTTCCTTTTATAAACTCTGGCAAATTTCGCTATTCGTATGGAGTGACGGGCTCATTGAGTTTTGAACCTTATCAAGCACTTACCACTTATGAATATAATACAACTAGTCAATATACAGGATTGATAGGAGCTTCTATACTTGGATATGGGAATCCAAATCTTAAATGGCAAAATACGATTCAGCATAATTGGGGAATCGATTTGTCTTTATTTAATAATCGTCTTATGATAAATGCTAATTTCTATCGTAAGAGTACCGATAATTTACTTACGGATTCTTATTTGTCTTTATCTCATGGCTATAGTTCCTATAAAGAAAATATTGGATTAATACGTAATACCGGATATGATATGCAGGCTAGTGTTTTAGTCCTGAAGGCGATGAATAATACTCTGAACTTGTATCTTCGAGGAGGGCTTTCGCATAATAAGAATGTTTTAGTGAAACTCTCTGATGCTATAAAGAGAGCTAATGAACTCTACTCAGGACAAAACTATAGTGGAGGAACCATTAGTGAATACCGAGAAGGCCATTCGGTAGATGATCTTTATGTGCTTCAATCTCCGGGGGTTGACCCGCAATCAGGTGAAGTTCTTTATCTAAATGATGATGGCACAGTAACCACTTCTCATGCTGACTTAAAAAAAATTAGCGTAGGAAGTAGTCAGCCTAAAATAAACGGGCGTATAGGTTCTTCGCTGCATTGGCGCGGGCTTAATTTAGACTTTATATTTGGTTTCCGATTAGGCGCTAAAAAATTGAATCTGACATTGTTGAATGTGGAGAATAGCGTTGCAAAGAACAATTCGGATCGTCGAGTACTTGTTACTCGTTGGCAGAAGCCTGGTGATATTACTGGATTTAAGAGTATAAAAAGTACAGATAGTACAAATCCAAATAATCGTTTCGTCTTTACTGAAAAGACTCTTACTCTGAGTAACGTGAATTTGAGTTATGACTTTCCACGCAATTGGATTAAAAGGTTTAATATGGAAAGATTATCTTTTGTTACTTCTATGTCTGATCTATTCTATTGGTCGAATATTGAAATGCAGCGTGGTACGGATTATCCATATTCCATTAAACCGACTTTCTCGTTAACATGCACATTCTAACTAAATAAGGCGAAAAATGAAAAAAATAATATATCTAATTTTGGGAATTCTTCCTTTTTGTACTTCTTGCGACGATTGGCTCACAGTGGAGCCTAAAGCTTTAAGCTCTAAAGATAAAATATTTGAAAGTGAATCCGGTTACTCTGATGCTCTTATCGGCCTTTATCTTGAAATGCAAAATATATACAAACCAAGCAATTTCATGGTTGGGGGGAACATTGAAAATATGGCTAATAATTATATGATTAATGAAGGAACGAGTATAGCCTATTACCTTTATAAGCATGATTATGCCAAAACGGACGTAGATAACGTTTTGGGATCTGTTTTTCTAAGTTATTATAAAGTAATTGCAAATGCTAATGTATTGCTTGAAGCCCTGAAAGTGCAAAATGTTCTTTCAGAACAAATGGCTAAAGATATTGAAGGAGAAGCCCTTGCTATTAGAGCTTATATGCATTTTGAACTTTTGCGTTTATGGGGGCCTGTACCTACAGCTGTTAATGCTTCTTCCTTATATCTTCCTTATGTTTCGGTTGTTTCTACTGATCCATATGAATATATAAGCTATGACAAATATGTAAGCAAAATAAGTACAGATCTACTACGTGCGGAGGAGTTACTGTTGGACGTTGATCCATTACTCAAACACAGCAATTCAGAGATGAACACAACTTGGGCTAGTCAGAGTGATTATTCTACTTTGTTTTGGTATTCGAGACAAAAACGCTGCAATATTTATGCTGTAAAAGGATTGTTGGCTCGGTTTAATTTGTGGATTGGAGATAAGCAGAAAGCTTATGATTATGCGAAAGAAGTTCTTGATGCTAAGAATCTCAATGGATTATCCAAATTTACTCTTGGAAGCAGACAAGATTTCTCTTCGACAAATTATGTCTTTTTCTCAGAGCATCTTTTCGGGCTGTCTATAACAGAATTTAGTAGTTATGACAATAATTTGGCTTTCATTGGACGTTATGCTTCCTTAGTCAATTCTCAAACTAACATAAATGCTAAGTTGTATGAATACCAGTCTGACTTGAGGCAATCTCTGTTTATATCTACGTATTCATATTCATTTGGAGCAACAGTTTGGGGTACAAAGAAATATACAAGTATGACTACAACAGACTATTCGAGTCCCAAATCTATACCTTTGATTCGATTGTCTGAGATGTTCTTAATTCTGATTGAGACGGCTCCACTTAGCGAGGCGAATCAATACTATGCAACTTTTAGAGCAGCAAGAGAAGCTGCTTATACTCCATTGACTGATTCTAACAGAAATCTCTTAGTTCTGAAAGAATATATAAAAGAGTTTTGGTCCGAAGGACAAAGTTTCTTTGCCTATAAAAGATTGGACTGGCCTGTACTTTTAATGAGCAACATGTCAATGAATGAATCTAACTACATTCTACCTATTCCTGCGGATGAATTAGGTAATTATAAATAATAAGTTCAGTTATGAAAAAATGTATATATATATTATTCTCAATTTTTTTGGGAGCTTTATACTCTTGTGAAAAAGTAAGTCTTGGTGAATATACAGGGGAGCCTTATGTTGATTTTTTTGGTGATGATGATGGCAATCAGATATTGCAATCTCATGAAGTACTCTTCTATTATAAAAAGGCGAATGTACTGAGAGACACGATTTATCTGCCTCTTGTAGCAAGGGCTATGGTACCTAGTAAGGATTGTCAGGTTATGCTTCGTGCATTTTTTAATACGGCACAAGATGGTTTTCTTAGTGCTGGTAAAGAAGCTGTTGCCGGGGTGCATTATGTTCCTTTTGATAGTGATGAAATGAAAAAACTGTTAACGTTTCATTCTGGTAAACTTCTGGATTCTATTCCCATCATTCTACTTAGAGACGCTTCATTGAAAGAAGAGATGTATCGATTGACGATTAGATTGGTTGATACTGAAGATATAAAAGCGACGGATAAGCGTGAGGATACTGATGTAAATCATACTTCTGTTGTTATTTATATTTCCGATAGGTTGTCACAGCCTAAAAATTGGCTTGACTATGGTTTCTTTTTAGGTAATTATGGCTATTCGAAGCATGATTTCATTGTTCGTCATTCAAATCAAAAGTGGGATTATAACTTTATTGAAGATATATCTAGTGATGAATACATAAAATATTATTATCTGTATAAGTTCCGTAACGAATTGAAGGAAGAAAATCTTGATAGAGAGAATAGAGGATTAGGTAAGTTGGCAGAAAAGGATGGAACTTTAGTGGAATTTCCTGCATATTAAAAAAATGAATGATGATGAAAAATATTTTATTTAGCATAAGTTTATTCTATGTTTTTGTTTTACTGCTGTCTTCTTGTGATGCAGCAAGGGATGACGTTTATAATCCATATCCAGAGATAAATATCTCTAATATGACAGAATCTGGTGTTGTGTCGCAACAGATGCTTGTTGGCGATACATTGAAAATTGCCCCTGTGGTTCAGTCTGGAGACACTGATGAAGATCAATTTGAGTATTATTGGTATAAACAAAGTTCCACCTCTCTAAGGTTGCTTTCTAGAGAAAAGGTACTCTCATATCTGCTTGATAGCCTGGGAGTGTTAACTATTCGTTTGGAAGTGGAGAATATTCATACCCATATTAAGTCTGTGGCTAAAGTGTCTACGCAAGTTGTCAGCAAGGCGCAGCGTGGATGGTATGTGCTGAAAGAGACAGGCGATGGTAACACGGATATGGATGCTTTTATTTTGGATGATAACGATAATGTCGAAGTCACCATGAATGATATTTTTGCAGGAAAAACAGGCACTCTTATTGGCAAGCCTGTCTCTTTGCTTTTTACTTCTAATTATCGTTGGAAAACTAATTCAAGTAGTTATTATACTTCGTATCTTCCTATATTTATTCCGATTAGTGAGAAGACAATGCTGGCATATAAAATAGATAATGAAAATGTTCTTATGGAAACAGAGGGATTGTTTTATGATCAGGCAGATGCTAATTCCCCGAATTTCTCGGGAGCAATTACAAACCCTATTCAATCCATTCTAGTTAATAATGGTAAAGCACATATCATGCAATATGGTGCGCCTGCTTTTCTATCCACTATTTCTGGTGATTATGAACTTTCTCCTTACTTAACTGAATCTTCTAAATCTAGCTCGGAAATGATGGCTTTTGACAATAAGTCTTCTTCCTTTGCTGTTGTCCACACCAAAGCTCAACAACTGTTTTATTTTCCAAACACTTATTTGTCGGATGAATACAGAATTTCGTCTAACAACATGAACGGAAGTCTTTCTTTCATGGAAAACACTGATGGAAATTTGAATCCAGACACCTTATATGCACAACGGGCTTATGCTCTTTTTCATGAGAATAACAGAAATGATAGATGCGTTCTGTTGGGACTCGATTTAGCACAGGTAGACCCTCAACAATCAGAGCTTGGTAATGCTAAATACAGTCCAATTATGTATGCTGACACAATATCATATGCTCTGTTTCCATCATTGAAAGATGCCAAGGTGCTCACGCTACATAAAAATCATCCAATCCTCTATTATGCTTCAGGCAATAAAGTTAATGAATATAAGATAGAGGCAAAAGATGCGAAAGAAGGAGTTCTTACTTTTCCTTCAGATGAGGAAGTTACATATATGAAATTCGTTGAGTGTACGTACAATTCGGGGAACATAACATCATTCAGTCGTTTGCTGATTGCTACTTATACACCTGCTTCTTCTGCATATAGGATATATCAATATATCGTTGC
This sequence comes from Bacteroides sp. UBA1317, assembly GCA_002307035.1. Lineage (GTDB taxonomy): Bacteria > Bacteroidota > Bacteroidia > Bacteroidales > Bacteroidaceae > Bacteroides. The sequence continues at coordinate 19,437 of DBTL01000069.1, read as the reverse complement.
CGGAGATTCGTTTACTCTTTACGGTAAGGCTTTGACAGGTAAAGGGAAAATTAAAACGATGATGTATGCATCTCCATATACTTATGCGTGGGAACAGAGTTTATATAGATATTACTAATTTAATTAACAAAAATACGTTATGATTAAAAAGAACCGAAAGTTTATGTATTCCTTGCTGGCAATATTCCTTCTTAGTCTATTTACGTCGAATGCTATGGCTAATTTTGTGGGTGAACAAAAGGTGTCGATATTAAAACAGGGGGATGCATGTCCGGATTTTGCTTTCAGAGATACTGCAGACAACAAAATATCAATATCTTCTCTGAAGGGGCATTATGTTTTTATTGACGTTTGGGCTTCGTGGTGCTATCCTTGTCGCAAAGAATTGCCTTACTTAGAATCTCTGGAGGATGAGATGAAAGATAAAAATATTTATTTTCTGAGTCTATCTTTAGATAAGAGTTTGTGGAGATGGAAGGGTGCTTTATCGGGTTTGAAAATGAAAGGCTTACAGTGGAATGTTCTTGATGATGATTTTGAAAAAGTCTTTGACATTGCTACGATACCAAGATTCATATTGCTTGATTCTACTGGAAAAATTATTCAGATTAGGATGACGGCACCTTCAAAGAAGGAAACTTTAGATTATCTTTTATCACTAAATAATATCTAGTATTTTATAATAATTACACTTTAATTTAAAAGAAAAAATGATGAATTTTGTCTTAAAAAAGAAAATCATGTTGCAATTTGCTCTTTTGCTAGTTGCTTCGTCTATTTCAATTTGTGTGCAGGCAGCAGGTTTTACTCTTAGCATAAAGATGTCCAAAGTGCAACCAGAATACAAGGCTTTCTTATTCTATAAAGATGAGTCAGGTAAGGTAAAGGTCGATTCAGTTGCATTTGTTAATAATGCGTTGCAGATTAAGGGAATAACAGCTGATGTGCAGAGAGCTTATTTATGTATGGCACCGGGTAATCATGACTTTTATAAAAATCCCAAGTCTAAGGGTATTTCTATTTATCTGGAGGATGGTCACATTGAAGTTTCCGGAAATGAGGATTTAGCAAGCGCAAAGATTAGTGGGACGCCTTCAAATGTTCAATTGCAGGCTTTTAACTCTTTGATGGAGGGTTTTGATCAAAGAATATCTGTTATGGAGAAAGAATTTGATGATGCAACTAAGAATAACGATAATGCTAAACAAGAAGAACTGAAGAAGGAGTATATGAAAATTCTGGATGAGAAAGCTAAAATCTCGGAAGATTACTTCTACAAAAACTCAAATTCTCAAGTAAGCCTTGATTGGCTTCGTGCTTCTGTAAATCCAGTTCAAGAGAAAACTAAAGCGTTGAAGATGTTTAATACGTTGAGTACCAAAGTCCAAAAGTCGGCTGCAGGTATTGCTTATTCTAAACAACTGGAAGAAGCGCATTCCATTGAGATCGGTGCTATAGCTCCTGATTTCTCAAGTAAAAACAGTAAAGGAGAGGTCGTTAGCTTAACTTCATTTAGAGGTAAATATGTACTAGTAGATTTCTGGGCATCATGGTGTGGTCCTTGTCGTCGTGAAAATCCCAATGTGGTGAAAGCGTATAATCTTTATAAGGATAAGAACTTTACGATATTGGGTGTGTCGTTGGATCAGTCAGCTGATGCATGGGGAAAGGCTATCGAGGCAGATGGCTTGCATTGGGAACAAATCTCTGATTTGGCAGGATGGAATTGTTCGGTTGTTCGTGATTATGGTATCACAGCTATACCTACTAACTTCTTGTTGGATCCTAACGGTAAGATTATTGGTAAGGATTTGCGCGGAGGAGACTTAGAGCAAAAATTGGCTGAAATATTAAAGTAATACTTTGATGATGAGAGGTGCAAATTTTTTATTTATCTTTACTTGTTTGCTTAGTTCGTTTTTCTTTTATGTGGCAGATGCGATGGCTCAAGGTGTCGATGAGGTTGTTTTTCGTGATTACTATCGATACGAAACCACTTTCTTACAGCTTTTAAAAGAAGTTCAAAAGGTGCATCCATACACTAGTATGGGTGTGCTTAAGAAAGAGGCTACTTCAATTAAAGAAAGCACTGTTGTCAAAGTAAACACCCTGCCAAGGAATAAAAAAAAGTTGTCTTCAAGAGAAATAGCAAGAAGAGGTAAGGAGAGCCTATTGATGATATGCAAGTATTCGTCGGATGGGAATGCTTTTGAAAAGGTGTTAATAGGTGCTTCTGCTATCGTTCTTTCCGAGGATGGTGTCTGTGCTACTAATTATCATGTACTTGAACCTATGATTGATGCGTCTTTGCGATTAAATAGGACGGATAGCATCATGTTTGTGGCTACTGAATCGGGGAAAATTTATCCGATAACATCTATTCTTACTTATAATAAGGAGGGGGATTTGGCATTGTTTAAGATTGATCCAACTAGAGATAAATTGACTCCTGTTGCAATAGGAAATGATGCGCCGGTTGGTTCTACTGTACATGCTTTGACTAATCCTTATGAATTTCTCTATTACTATGCTCAAGGCGTGGTTTCAAGGAATGTAGCTACGGATATAAACGATCCTTTCGGCAATAGAATGGAAATTACTGCTGATTATGCAAAAGGATCTAGCGGTGGTGCTATTTTGGACGATACGGAGAGTCTCGTGGGTATGGCTTCTTATACTTACTCTCTATATTATAATGAACAGGCACAAACTGGCTTACAAATGGTGATAAAGAAGGCTATACCTGTTAGTTCGCTTTTAAGAGTGATAAAACGTTGATTTTTTGCTCCGGAATTTTGTTTTTCGGATTGCCATGTGTTATCTTTGTATAGTTATTGATAACGTACATTCAAATTAAAATAGAGTTAAAATGGGGAACCGAAAGTTCCCCATTTTTTTGCTACCTAACTGATGTGGATGGTTGGAAAAGCCAAAGAAAATACGAATTTCCGAGTACTTTGTGTCCAAAAGGACGGTGGGGAACAGTGAAAAGGACGGTTGTGTTTGGTCAACTGCACGGTTGTGTTTCACAAAAAGACGGTTGCACTTTATCGATTACCCAATTTGTTATCGAAAGAGCTCTTTATGAAAAACCTTTTTTATCACTAAACTCTTTGTCCGTTAATAATCAGTAAACTTACTCTTGACAAGAAATCGTTTATTTCAGCCACTTGTCAAAAAAGAGCAGTGTTTCCCGCTGCATTTCTTTGTTGAAGAAATGTTTCTCACCCCAGAGTTTAGTAACCAACCGATCATCCGCTTTTTGGCTACTCCATACTTGGTGCATGGTGTCGTATGCGCTTTGCACACCGGCAACGGGAAATAGCTTGTCTTTCGTTCCGTTGAAGAACAAAGAAGGCTTGGGACAAGCGATAGAAGCTACGTGCGGGTAGTCCATGAAGCGGCGAATACCAGGCACAATCATAGAGTAGGCCGAACCTCCTTTGTTTTGGTTGTTGCTAAGAGTCATCAATGAATCGGTTGTGTTCATCCAGCAGATGGCTGCTGAGGCTTTGATGCGGTCGGTGGCGGCAGAGAGCATCCAAGCACGATAAGCGCCCATTGAGAAACCGAGAGTGCCTATTTTCTCAGGGTCGACTTCTGGAAGAGTAGCCAGGAAGTCAGTGCTACGCACATCATCCATTGTAATCACGCTTCCCCATGAAGTACCCATCTGCAATAAATTGGATGCCAACGCTTGTTGCCCGTTATAGTCCGCTCCCTCTTTTTGTCCCCGTTCTCCCCAAAACAAGGCATCAATGGTTAGTACCACATAGCCATGAGCGGCAAAATAGTCGCCTGTATATTGGCCATCGTAACACTTCCCTGCCCAGTCGTCGGCATCGGCCGTCACTTCGGGTGACACGTTGAAAGGTCTGACCATCTTTTCTTTCCCTATGGTGAAGTGTGCACCATGATCGTGTAGCATCACAATGGCAGGGAAAGGACCTTTTCCCTCGGGGACAAGTAGATAAGCAGGTATGCGGCTCCAACCTGATACATTGAATAAGATTTTTCGTGCTTCGTAACCTCTACGCTTTTCAGTACCCACTATCTCTAGGTTGTATGTATCGGGGGTAGGAGGTCGGTTTTGCATACACTCCATCAAGACTTTACGTGCTTCTGTTCGCCAACGGCTAAAGTTCTTTTCCGTTGCGTTTCCCCAAGCCATGGGGTAGGTTAGTTGCTGCTTTACTTTATCGTAAAAAGAGGGCATGTTTCTTGTCACTTCATAGAGGCGTTCACCCTTGTTTTGGCTTTTTAAAGGCAAAAAGAAGAGAGAAACGAAGAGAAAAAGAAAGAATTTTTTCATGGTATTATGTCTTAAATAGGATAACAAAGATAATGCGAATATCTGTTTAATTTGTATCTTTACACCCATTATTTCATGTAAAAACACACTCTGTTTATGAAGAAATTCTGCATTATATGCCTTTTGTTATTTGCCCATCTTGCTTCTCAGGCTCAAAAGAATTGTTTGTTCACCCATTATTCTTCTGAAGATGGATTATCACAAAATACGGTAATGAGTGTGTTACAAGACCGCAAAGGCAACATGTGGTTTGCCACGTGGGATGGCATCAATAAGTTCAATGGATATTCTTTTAAAATATACAAAGCTCGCCAAGGTAATCAAATAACTCTGACTAATAATCGGGTGGACTATATCTACGAGGACAAATACGATTATATATGGGTACAATCTTATGATGATAGAGCACATCGGTTTAATCCGCGGACTGAAATATTTGAGCAGGTGCCGGCTTCGGGCGAAGGAAGCTCGTTTAATATTACTTCTATCAGTGTATTGTCTAATGGTACGACATGGTTACTCACAGAAAATGAAGGAGCTATTCGTGTGATTACTGATCCGCATACCGGTAAACTGAGTATTGCTATTTATTCATTAAAGTCCGGTTTATTTCCGTCTCAGCGAGTATTTAGTATCCATTTAGATAAGGTAGGGAATGAGTGGCTATTGACAGACAACGGTTTGGGAATGATTCATCCCGGATCGCAAACCCCTGTTTCTTATTTTGTGGAGGCACAAAATTTGCACTCACATTCCGATCAGGCATTTTATGCTTTTTTAGAGCATGATAATGAGCTTTTCTTTGGTTCAAATAAAGGACGGGTTTGGCGCTATCAGAAAAAAACGCAGCGCTTTCAGTTGCTTGAAGTGCCTACAAAATCGAACATTGTTTCCATCAATGCAGTAGGAACCGATGGACTTATCATCAGTACTTCAACCGATGGTTTTTTTGCCTATTATCTCAAATCTAAAAAAATAGAACATTATTCGCCAGTCAATAATAAACAAATGCCGGATAAAAAAATACTTTCGGTATATGTTGATAAAAGCTCTGAGGTATGGTTTGAACAGAAAGAACCGGGTTGTGTCGTTCATTTTAACCCGTTTACAAAAGTGCTGAAGCGTGAGCAGATGAAAACAGAATCGGCTGGAGCGGATCGTGCCCGTCCGGCATTTCATATCCATGAGGATATACATGGATGTGTGTGGGTGCATCCTTTCGGAGGAGGATTCTCGTTTTTTAATAGAAAAAGCAATTGCCTTGTTCCTTTCTACGATGATCCGGGATCTAAAGATTGGCGTTTTTCAAATAAAATTCATTCCACCTATTCAGATAGGCAAGGAAATTTATGGATATGCACACATAGCAAAGGGTTGGAGAAGATCACTTTTTCTCCGTCACAATTTTATCTTGAGAAAGCTGTGCTGCATGACTATGAATCGCTCAGCAACGAAGTGCGAGCTTTATATGAGGATCATGACAAGAATATATGGGTAGGGCTAAAAGATGGTCTGTTACGGGTGTATGGCAAGAATAGAAGTTACTTGGGTTACCTGACAGAGTCTGGTACTATCTCTCAATCCGGTAACCCACTGAAAGGAGTTACCTATGCGTTGATGCAAGAGAAGAATGGCATCTTGTGGATTGCTACTAAAGGAGACGGATTGGTCAAGGCTGAGAAAGTGAGCAAGTTGACGTATAGGCTTACTCGTTATCAGTATGATGCCGACGATATTTATAGTCTAAGTAATAATAATGTATATTGTATCTATGAAGATCACCACGGTAGAATATGGGTGGCAACATTTGCCAGCGGACTAAACTACATAAGTAAAGATAAAAAGGGCAATACTATTTTTATTAACCATCGCAACAATCTGAAAGGTTACCCGATAGATGACTGTTATAAAGTTCGGTTTATCACTTCTGATAATAATGGACACCTGTGGGTGGGAACAACTAATGGAGCCATTTCATTCAATGAGAATTTTGTTAACCCGGAGGAGATACGTTTCAGTCATTATTCTCGCATACCAAGTGAGAATAGCAGTTTGAGCAATAATGACGTACATTGGATAATCTTGACCAAGAAGAATGAATTGTATCTTGCTACATTTGGTGGTGGACTAAATAAACTACTTTCAATAGATAAGAATGGGAAGGCCAAGTTTAAGGCTTATACAGTTGATGACGGTTTGCCCTCAGACGTTCTTCTCTCTATCCGTGAGGATCACAAGGGTAACCTGTGGATCAGTACAGAAAATGGGATCAGCAAATTCATTCCTTCCGAGCAGCGATTTGAAAACTACGACGATAAGAGCCTTCCGGTAAGAGTGCGCTTCAATGAGGCTGCTTCAACGAGTACTTCAAGTGGTGATATCTTATTTGGAGCTAGCAATGGCATCTTCAAATTCAATCCTGATTCCATACGTAAGAGTAAATATGTACCACCTATTGTTTTCTCTAAATTGTTGATAGCCAATAAAGAAATACTGCCTGGCGAAAAGGAACTATTAAAGCAGGGGCTGGACGAAACTCCGGAATTGGAATTGTCTCATAAAGAAAATATTGTAACCATTCAATATGCAGCATTGGATTATACAAATCCCGGAAATATCCAATATGCTTACATGCTTGAGGGCTTTGAAAAAGATTGGACTTATGCGGATAAACAACGTAATGCGACTTACACCAACCTTCCTAAGGGAGACTATCTTTTCAAAGTGAAATCGACCAACAGCGATGGAGTTTGGGTTGAGAATACTCGTACTCTCAGTATTGTGGTTCTTCCTTCTTTTTGGGAAACGCCTTTGGCTTATCTCCTTTACGTATTATTCATCTTGCTTATTATTTTTGTGGCAGTTTATATCCTTTTCACCATTTATCGGTTGAAACACGAAGTTTCTGTAGAACAACAAGTTTCGGACATCAAACTACGTTTTTTTACCAACATATCGCATGAACTGCGTACACCGCTTACTTTGATTGCCGGTCCGGTGGAGTATGTACTCAAGAATTCAAACCTGCCTGATGATGCTCGTGAGCAATTGACGGTTGTAGAACGTAATACTAGTCGTATGCTTCGTTTGGTGAACCAGATTCTCGACTTCAGAAAGATTCAAAACAAGAAGATGAAGATGCAGGTGCAAAGGGTTAATGTGGTTGCTTTTGTGCATCGTATCATGGAAAACTTCGAATCGCTGGCTGAGGAGAATCGTATAGATTTTGTGTTCGAGACAGAGAAAGACGAACTTTGTTTGTGGTTGGATGCCGATAAATTTGAAAAGATCATTTTCAATTTGCTATCAAATGCATTTAAATATACACCCAGTGGCAAGATGATTACTGTATTCATCCGAGAAGATGAGGAAACCGTTTCAGTAGGAGTGCAAGATCAAGGCATCGGAATTGCCGAAAACAAGAGGAAGTCCATCTTTATTCGTTTCGAAAATCTGGTAGATAAAAACTTCTTTAATCAATCTAGTACAGGCATTGGGCTTTCTCTGGTGAAAGAGCTAGTTGAAATGCATAGAGCTACCATCATTCTCGATAGTAAACTGGGTGAAGGCAGTTGTTTTAAAATTGATTTTCTGAAGGGTAGAGAACATTATGATGATACAACGGAATTCATTCTTGAAGATTCAGTTCTAACGACTTCTTCGAGTAAAGATGTCAGTGGCATTTGTTGCTCGGAAATATCGCGAGAGGAACAACTAGATCCGCTAGTGGAAGGGGCAAATAACCGAAAAGAAGTTATGTTATTGGTGGAAGACAATTCGGAACTTCGTTTCTTTTTGCGTAGCATTTTTTCTTCCGCATATAATGTCGTTGAGGCTGTTAATGGTATGGAGGGTTGGAGCAAAGCGTTAAAATACCTTCCGGATATGATTATTAGTGACGTGATGATGCCTGAGAAAGATGGAATTGAGATGACGAAGGAGTTACGTGCTGATATGACTACCAGCCATATACCTATCGTACTGCTCACTGCCAAAACATCTATTGAGAGCAAACTTGAAGGACTGGAATATGGAGCAGATGATTACATCACTAAACCTTTTAGTGCCACTTATCTGAAGGCTCGAGTAGAGAACTTACTTATCCAGCGTCGTAACCTTCAAGCATTCTATCGAGATAACTTGATGAAGTATGATCCTACGGAGGGCGAAGATATAGAAAAGGAGCAGCCTGAAATGTCTTTCATTGACAGGAAATTTATGGATAAATTGGCCGAAATAATGGAGAAGAATATGGATAATGGAGAATTGGTGGTTGATGATTTAGTGAGCGAACTAGCTGTTAGCCGCTCCGTTTTCTTTAAAAAGCTCAAAACCCTTACCGGTCTGGCTCCCATTGAATTTATCAAAGAGATGCGCATCAAACGTGCTGCTCAACTTATTGAAACCGGTGAGTTCAACATGACTCAGATTTCTTATATGGTGGGTATTAATGATCCTCGCTATTTCAGTAAGTGTTTCAAGCAAAAATTTAATATGACCCCAACGGAGTATCGTGATGCTGCTTTGAAGAAGTAAAGGTAGCTCTTCTTAATATTTATCATTCTTTTTCACAAATTTGGTGAGAGTGTGCTGTTTAATTCACTAACTCGTCGTATTGAAAGAATGAAATTCAAAGACATAAGTAGTGACTTCATTGCTGTGTTGATGTTGGATGAGAATTGCTTATAATAATAAAGCCTCCGCTATATTTCAAACAGAGGCTTTATTATTTAATACTTATGCTTTAATTTCTCCAACGTGGATCTCCACAGGTATCAGAACCGCTAAAGGAATTATCCTTAATAGTAAAGTCACCGGTAGAAGGAGCGGTAAACAAGTCGGTTGACGTGCCACTGTATGATGTTGTGCCTGCTATGGCATTTGAACTGAACACCCAATCGGATGTAACGTAGCTATTATTGACTGTTGCAGTAGCTGAACTACGAATACCCTTTGCTGTAGTACTTTGTGTTAGTGCAAAGAGGCAATTACTTATTCCAATGCCATTAGAAGGTCCATTACTTGTTCCACCAAAATCAATGAAATATCTGCTGCTAGCAATCATGTTATAGAAAGTACATTCATCAAACAGAATACTTGTTGTATCTGTGCTCTTGCTAAGAATAAATCTGCCTACTTCGTTGAAAGTACTTTTTGTTATGCTGATGTTATTGACTACACCCACACCACTAGCATCAACATTGATGAAATAATAACTATCCTTCAAGTTAGACACAATGCAATTATTATAAGATAGCGTTCCAATTGTCTTGGCTCCGGAACTTTGTAGACGGAATGGAGTATTGGCAAAATCGTGAACTAAACAATCGTCAAATGCAATCAGGTTGACATTGGTTGCTGCTGATTGATTGAATAGATAGCTGTTCTGAGTACTAGTGATTGTTCCATTTTCATAAACATATCCCGTGATATCAAGATTGTTGAACTTAATAAAAGAGTGATTACTACTTAGAGTAATAGCCTTTATTGACAATATCGCTTTGCTGTCTCCAGGGAGTCCAAAGAAGTTGATAGACAATCCATCGGGAATGCTCAATCCGGAATTGTTGGAAAAGAGTGTACCGGCAGGGATAGCTAATGTAACTGAAGAATAGGATGCAGTTGCAAATTCGTCGAACATTGTTTGGTTAATGGAATCACCAGCTACCAGATATACTATTTTATCGGCTTCGGGAACTTCCGGATAAGTTTCAAAGGTTACGTACCCTCTCTTCGTCTCCCCGTTATATAAATTAGCGGTATAAGTGGTCTCTGGACTCAAACCTTTAATTGTTACATAACCATTTGCAACGTCGTCAGAGGTTAATGTAATTGTCTGGACTATACTACCTCCTACTACTACTTCCAAGCTACTAACAGTCTTTCCTGCCGTCCATCTCAGTGTGGCACTTGAAGAAGTTTTATCTGCAGAAGTGACAGAACTCATAATTTGTTCTGACTTCGTTTTAAAAAAGAAATCTTCATAATAGGCCCATTTTGACTCACTCATTGATTCTGAGCAGGATCGAATTCGAATGTAATATTTAGATGAACTATCCAAATCACTAAGAGTATAAGGCGATTCGGTAATCGATTTATCTTCACCATAAACTAAAGAAGTGCTTTGTATCTCATCTTCATACAAGGAATCTTTGCTTACTTCTATGATGTAATAACTTGCCTTTGGAACGGTTGTCCATGTGACTTCCGCTTCTGTTGCTGTAGGGGCAATGCTGATTGACGTTGTGTGGAATAAACGATTGTAAGTGTCGTCTGTTGACCAATCATTGGCATCGTCGCATGATATTGCAGTGCAAGCTATCAAGATTAATAAGCTACCTGATAATATTATATCTTTCAAATTATTGTATCTATTCATGATGTTTTAATTATTATTCAAATCCGTAAGAATTAGTTAGTGTGCCATTTGAATCAGAGATAGTCGTTGCACCGATGGGTAGTAAATGTCTGTTTTTAACTGTTCGATCTAATCCCCAGCTAATATAAGGGAGATAAGCAATGTTCGTTCCTGTTGTTGGATTTTCGCCGCCCCATCCTGTTGTGCTTTTATAGCTATCGATTTCATCCGGTACTTGATACCAACATATACTTGACATGTCAATAGCATTAACATCGCTAGTTTGCATCTTATAATAGAATTTACTGGGAGCTTCCCCGATGAGTTCTAAATAATCTTCTTTTGATTGTGCGATCTTTGTCTCAAGTAGGCCCCAACGAATCAGGTCATATTTACGAATTGCTTCACCAGCTAATTCCCATGCACGTTCATTAACGATAGCATTAAAAAAATCATCTCCACTAGTTAATGAGTTAACATAGCTCTTAACTTCAGTTTGATTACTAGAATCGAATGCGCGAGATCGAACTTGTAATAGAGCATCTTTGGCAGTTAATCCGCAGGTTGGGCCTGCTACATCAGCTCCATTTAATTCATTTAACGCTTCTGCGTACATTAATAATATGTCAGAGTAGCGCATTGTAACCCAATTGATGCCATAACCAAATTTTGTCGTTGCGGCTTTTGATGCGGTAACCCAATCATCACTCATCTTTCTTGGGTCCCATTTAGCTACATAGATGCCAAAAGGTGCATTGCTTTGCATCGTTTCAATAGGTTCATTACTACTACCTGGCTTGATCTCGTAAGTGGCGCAAGTCAAATCACGACGTATATCGTTATGATCAAAAGACCAGAAGAAAGGAGCTGTTAGTTTTACTTTACCAGAAGAATTGCTATATCCGTAAGTGGTCGTTGTTCCAGTCAAACGTACTCCTACTGTATATCCCATTTCACCAGAGAAATTTAAACCATGAGCTACTTCAAAAAGATTTTCTCTATAAGTTTGATCTAAGGTGCATTGATTAATTAAATACCATTCGTTTTCAACATCTGGATTTAGTAGATGAACTCCACTAGCTATTACTGCATCCAAATGTGTCAAGGCTAATTCATAGAGCTCTTTTCTCTTATCACTACCTGGTCGTTGAGTCGGATAAGTTTCGTCACTATTTGCCAAAGTTTCATACCCGAGAGAGGACTTTGATTCTTCACGGATAGAATATCCGGCATAAGAAAGTGCTATGCGTGCTAATAAACCATGTGCGAAACCTTTTGTCGCATGCTCAGTTGTATAGCTTGATTCTCCTGCCCAGGGTAGGTAATCAATCGCTTTTTCTAGATCTGTGATGAGATATTCCATGATAGTATCACGATCTGTTTTCGGCAAGTATATATTTGAACCATCTGACTTTGTGGTCTCGAATTTCATCGGTATGTCACCATAATTTTTAATCATGTCATAGTAAACCATCGCGCGGATAGTTAGTGCTTCACCTTCATATCTAAGCATTTGTTCTCTTGAACTATTACCTTCGGTAATTAAACTACTGCCCTCTATGCCTTCAATAACAATATTGGCGTTTTCTACGATCTGAAAACATTCTGTCCAGTTATTATCTAGTTTAGTCCAGCTTGAACTTGGATTGTAATTGCAAGCTCCGCGTTCATTTATTGCAATAGAATTTCCTGTTCCGTCTTTATCTAGTCCATCAATTAGTTCAATATCGGAATTAGTGGCAAAATTCAGAGGGATGCGACAACCGTAAGTATGGTCTAGTGTTAAGCCGGAATAAACTTTATTTAAAGCTTGTTCTGTATAAGCCGTTGAGTTAAAAACGGTTGTAGCTGTTACTTCAGACGGAGAGGTCTGTTCTAGAAAATCAGAGCAAGATAACATACTTGCTATTCCGATTCCTATTATAATTGTCTTAATGATCTTTTTCATATTTTATCTCGTATTTTCATTAAAATGTTACGTTAATGCCACCTACAAATGAGCGACTCTTAGGATATGCTGAATAATCAATGCCTGGAGTCATAGGAGTGCTTGTACTACTATCAACTTCTGGATCTGCACCGGAATATTTAGTAAAGCAATAGAGATTGTATCCAGTTAAGTATATGCGTATATTTTGCATTTGGAGTTTTGACACTAATGATTTTGGAATAGTATAACCGATGGTGACATTATTTACGCGCAAGAATGAGCCATCTTCTACTGCCCAGTCGATTAATGGCATTACTGTTGAGCCTGCGGGATTCCACATAGTAGCGTTGGTATTTATTTCATTTAATCGACTTGTCACATATTCGGATCCAAGAGTTTTAATTGAGGAACTGCTTAACAGATTAGTACCGTTTGTGGGATCAATCCATGAGTAGCGTTTGGCTAATGTGAAGTTATCGTTTAAGTTCCAGCCTTTAGATGATAAGCTGTAGAAACTCGAGCCAAGTTTACTTCCATTCACTATTTTATTACCCAAACTATAGTTGAAAAACGCAGTGAAATCAAAGTTCTTGATGCGCCCATTAATTCCAAAACCACCTGAAATCGGTGCAACCGTATTGCCTAAACGTACTTTATTAATATTTCCGTTTTCGTCGGCTTTCAACTTAATACTACCAGGATAGAGATTTCCTCCCGTTAAAGAACTACTACTGACAATTCCGTCTTTTAAAGTATATGTACCGGCAGATTCATTGAATGTAAAATCATTTGCCGTATAAAAACCATCTGTTTTATATCCGTAAACTTCGCCGAGACGCCCTCCTTCTTCCACAAGAAAGTCTTGAAGACCTGCTGCTGCGCTACCTCCCCATTTACTACTTTGCCAATATGAACTTCCATTCAATTTATCAATGTTCCCACGGTTGTAAGAGGCATTGAAATTGATATTTAATCCATAATTTTTCTTATCAATCAAAACTGCATCTAGCTGTAGCTCAATCCCTTTATTGGAAGTCTGTCCCATGTTTTTGTATTGGTAGCTGTACCCAGAAGCAGACGCAATCGTGGTTTTCATTAGGAGATCTTTGGTTGTGTTCCAATAAAAATCTAGCGAGCCGGAAAGTTTGTTATTCCAGAAACCGAAATCAAGGCCAGCATTTCTTGCGATGGTAACTTCCCATTTTAAATCAGGATTTGAGAGTACATCCCCATGAGCTAATACGGTTGCAGCAGCATCGTCAAAATAGATACTTTTATCACCAGTGCCAGCAACCGAGAAAGTACTGTACATAGATCCATCAGGAATACGATTATTCCCAGCAGCTCCGTAGCTTAGACGGAATTTTAAATTTGATAACCATTCTTTTGTGTTTTGCATAAATGGCTCGTCGAAGAGGCGCCAAGCAAATGCAGCCGAGGGGAAATACCCCCATCTGTTATTACTCGTGAACTTACTTGAACCATCGGCACGCATTGTGGCGGTGAATAAGTATTTATCTTTGAATGTATAGTTAGCTCGTCCGAAAAATGAAAGGAGGTTATCCTTTATACCGATATAAGTAGTGGTAGGTAAAGCGGTGCCATTGCCCAAAGCTGCTAGTATTTCATTAATTGTTGCTTCAGCATCAAAATTCACAGATGTCAAATACGTTTTAGTACTTTGGCTAGATGAAAGTTCTTGCCCGATCATGATATTTAATTTGTCTCTACCATTAAATAATTTGTTGTTATCATAAGTCAATGTGTTCGCATTTCTCCAATTCTTATTATTCACTTTGGAAATATATGCTTGTGGTAGTCCAGCGTAACCAAACTTAGAGTTAGAGGTTGCTTGATATCCCCAAACTTGATCGGTATTGTCATATTTCCAGCCATAGCCAAATTCGCTCCTGAATTTCCACCTTTTAAAAGGTGTCCAGTTTAATCCCGCATTGTAACTTTGTTGGAACTTTGTTTGTTTCTTATAAGTAGCATCTAGACGTTCGAGTGGAGTATATTGAGCGTTTGTGGTATTTTCGTCGTCTTCTGTATCTTCTGTTAACATGGATATAGGACGATAAGTTATGGATTGTGCAACCAATGAATTCACTGCACTTGATTCATTATCAGCGCCACCGCTTAAACCATCAATTTTTTGATAAATCAGACGGGCATTAAAGTCCAGAGCTAGCCAATTGTTTATCTCTGTATTGATTTTAGCATTAATATTATTCTTTGAGTATCCAGAACCTTTCATGATGCTTTTTTCGTCGTTGCGAGCGTAACTAATGCTATACTTTGTTGTTTGTGCACCGCCGCTAACACTAAGGTTATATGATTGTTGATTACCTGTACGCCCAAATATTTCGTCTTGATAATCAGTCCCTTTCACTGATTTGTAGATTTCTAAATCATCATAGCTGCCATAATAAGTACCTGATTGATCTAATTCATATTGGTACATCGCATACTCGTAAGGATTAAGAACACCGATCTCTTTTACAACTTTTCTGAAACCAAAGGATGCTCCGAAATTAACTTGTGTTTTGCCTTGTTTACCCGATTTCGTTGTAATAATGATAACTCCATTTGCTCCCCTTGCGCCATAAATTGCTGTTGAAGATGCGTCTTTCAGTACATCAACTGTTTGAATATCTGTCGGTGCAATATCCGAAATACTTGTCACAGGGAAACCATCTACTATATAAAGAGGTGAATTATCTTGGGATAATGAACCTCCACCACGAACGCGAATCTTTATTTCCGCGTCTGGTGAACCTTCTGCTGTCGTGATTTGAACACCAGCCATTTTACCTTGCAATGCTTCGGCGGCGCTTGATACTGGAATAGATTCCAATTGTTTCGCACTTACTGAAGCGACTGATCCTGTTAAGTCCTTTTTAGAAACGCTACCATAACCAATAACGACAACTTCGTCTAATGCTTGTGCATCATCTTCCAAGACAATATCTATTTTTGTCTTGCCTTTGATATTTATTTCTTGTGACTTCATACCTATGTATGAAATGGTTAAAGGTTTGTTTCCTGAAATTTTGAGGGTGAATTGTCCTTCCATATCAGTTATCGTACCGTTGTTTGTACCTTTTTCCAGGACAGAAGCGCCTATGACTCCTTCTCCTGTTTTGTCCTTCACTTTACCTGTAAGAGTAATGCTTTGCGCTGATAGGTTTAGCGATATTGCTGCAGAAAGCATAAACAATACCATGCGCATGTTTTTCATTTTCTTAGACATTCTATGCATTTTTAGTAATTAAGTTGTTATAGAGTATAACGTATGTTTTATCGGTGCAAAAATAGAACATGCTTAATTGAAGAGTGTGCAATATCTGTTTTTATGCTTGTATTAATTGTTTTAGTCAACAACGATAGCAGGCCTATGTCTCACGATATAGGCCTGCTATCGTTACTTTCTTTTAAATAGAAAGAGTGTATTGTGGGCTATTATTTAACTATGGGTAGAATATCCATAGCCTTTTTTATAATATAGTCTGGCTGAAAAGCTTCCAATTCAGTGCGGGGTCTGAATCCCCAAGTCACTCCGCAGGCACTTACTCCACTGTTTTGGGCTGTTTGCATATCCACTCCTGAATCTCCCACATAAAGTACTTCCTGTGGTTCTACATTAGCAATCTTAAGGATGTCGAGAACAATAGTCGGATCGGGTTTCACCTTAATGCCTTCTCGCTGTCCGAATACAGCTATAAATGGTGTTTCAGAGAAATATCGATCTACTAGTTTTTGTGTAGCAGCCTGATACTTGTTTGATGCCACCGCTATCATTTTCCCTTCTGCTAGTAACTGCTTAAGGAGTTCGGGTATGCCCGGGTATGGACGACTTTCATCGGCATTGTGTCGATCATAATGAGGCATAAACTCTGCCCGTACCCGAGAAATATTGGTTTCTGTTTTTTCTCCTTCGGGTAGAGCTCTTTCGAATAATTTATTTACTCCGTTGCCTACCATGAAGTTATAAGCTTCTACCTCATGCGTGGGATATCCAAGCTTTCGCAGTGCATGATTGGTACTGTTCGCTAAATCGGCGATGGTGTTTAATAGCGTTCCATCTAAGTCGAATATGATAAGTTTCTTCATTCTCTTTATCTGTTTTCATGCAAAGGTACAACTTTTGCATGACTTGGCAGAGACTGAAAAAAGAAAACGTGCTGCTCACCAGAGCGGCACGTTTATCTAAGTCAATCAATGATCGAATTTTATTTTACTTCTTGGTCACTCTAAACCAGTCAACTTCTGTCCATCCACCGTCGTTGATTACTATTGCGGGACGGGTGCAGAAAGTTCCAACTTTGGCTCCTATCCACATTCCTTCTTTTGCTTGAAAGGCGTTGCCTAAGCTTTGGTATTTCTTGCCATCCAAGCTATAGCTGAATGTGCAAGTGACGATAGCGTTTGAACCTACCTCACCTTCTTTAAGTTTCTTTTGTCCCGCTTTGAACTCTGACTTGAGATAGACTTCGCCATTCTTTAATGGTACTGTTCCATTGACTTGTTCAGCTGTCCCTTTATTCGCGCTTTTGCATTCAACTTGTGAAAGCACAATGCCATTATCCGTGTTTTCCAGAATCAATCCGGCATAATCGAATCCCATAACTATAAGTCCTGTACGTTCGCCTTTGTACTTCTTGGTAGGCTTAAAGTTAAGTTTCGTTGTAGTCACAAAGTTATCAGCCGGCATCTTCTGGAGCATCAGATTGGCCACATTCCACAAGTTTTTGTAATCGAACGAAACAGGGTAGGAATAAAGACGCACATACCCTTTATCACCTGCAAAATAAGCCCATTTCTCGTTAATATTTGCATGCCATTGCCATTGTGGAGAGAGGGTAAAACCATCGAATTCATCACTTTCTTGTGGAGTACAGATGGGATATGTTTTGCCAACATTAGGCTTTTTATAAGAGAGTACCGGCTCACCACATCCGTCGCCGTCTTTGTCTATACCAATGACAGGCCAGTCATTAATCCACTTCATCGGTTGCAAGTGGATTAAGCGGCCGTATGCTCCAGCATCTTGAAAATGCAAGAACCAATCTTCTCCCGTAGTGGTGTCTAACCAAGCTCCCTGATGAGGGCCGTTAATGGTCGTTTTACCTTGATGCAACACCACCTTTTCTTCATAAGGGCCATATACATTCTTTGAGCGGAGTACTAATTGCCAACCGGTGGGTACTCCACCTGCCGGAGCAAAGATATAGTAGTATCCATTGCGCTTATAAAGCTTTGGACCTTCTACCGTTTCGTGGTTATCGTGTCCATCGAATACAATGCGAGATTGTGTAATGGCTTTGGTAGCTTCAGCATTTAGTTCACAGATGCCAAGTATACTCTTAAGCTGGGCGCGGCTACCGGCGTATCCATGTACTAAATATACACGTCCATCGTCATCCCAAAGGGGTGTTGTATCAATAACCCCTTTAGCGGGTTTTACCAAAATTGGTTCTGTCCACGGACCTTTAGGGTCTTTTGCTTTTGTCATAAAGGCACCTTGGTCGGGATCTCCCCAGAAGATGTAAAATTCTCCATTGTGGTAGCGGATGCTAGGTGCCCATACCCGATTACCGTGTTGTGGCTTCTCTGGTTCATCAATTGGGGTTAGGGTATAAGGTATGGCTGCACCAATAATGGTCCAGTTAACCATGTCTTTTGAATGAAGGATTTGCAGACCTGGCAGGCAATTGAAACTGGAAGATGTCATGTAGTAATCGTCTCCCACACGGCAGGCATCCGGATCAGAATAATCTGCATGAATGATCGGATTACGATAAGTTCCGTCGCCTTTATCAGCTACCCATACTTGAGATACATAGTTCTTTTGCGCCAAAACAGGCAAAGTTGCCAATAGGCAGAAGGTAAGGACTACAGTTAATTTTTTCATGTTTATTGGATTTATTATTATACGGAACCGGCTTAATTATGGGGTAATTTTAGTTCTATCGTTTAATTGTAATTACTGCCGGATGTTCTAACTCTTCTTTCCATTGGCGGATGTAAGCAAACCAAGCTTCAGGCGTTTTGTATCCGAATGTTTCTTTCATTGAGGTAAATGTAATATTGTATCGGAGGTACGTTGCTCCTTCAGCGCCAATGGTATATAGGTAATTGACTTTGTCTTTCACTTCCGCTTTTACGTATTTTTGAGGGATGTAAGTAGCGAGCCCGACGGTTTCTTTGGCGTATTTCACTGTGTCGTTTACCGGCCAATCTGTTCCCCAGCAACCTACTAAACCTTTGTGATCAGAGTAAGAAACCGAACCGAGGATGTCTTGAACACCTGTGCAAAACATCTCTTTTTTCAAAGGCTCTTCAAAGAATGTTTCTACAACTGCATCACGATGCCCGGCGTATAGTATATAGCGATTGATCATATTTAGTTCCGCACCTTGATACTGCCATTCGTTTGCTTCTATTTCGGTTACGGTACGTATCGGGCCATAGGCTAGAATACGCTCTGTACGGGTGGAGACCGGTTCAATGTGGGTCGCTTTTTTCCCATCCCAACCTTTCAGAGCACCTAAACCACAACTGCTGCCTACTCGCAATACATCATCGCCAAAACCGCGGGCTAATTGTTCGTCGGTAGGATAGAACTGGGACTCTTTGATCTCAAATCCTTTATTGAACTTTCCATAAAGGTCTACCGTTTGTTTAGCATCAAAGTATAATCTATAAGCAACCAATTCAGACTCGAAAGCCGGTCCGTGATGATGCATCTGATTGTAGATGTTACTTGTTCCGGGAATGGTTATCGATTGTACAGGTACGTGTTTCCCTTTTTTGTCGCTGACAAGCATCTCAGCA
>DBTL01000112.1 GCA_002307035.1 Bacteroides sp. UBA1317 | reverse complement strand
CGTTGGGATGGTACTACTACTGGTAGGTGCCATGTCCGCTTTCGCACAAAACAAAAACATTACAGTATCGGGAAGAGTAATCGAAACAGATACAAAAGACCCGGTGGAACAAGCTACCATTCGCTTATTGTCTTTACCCGATAGTGCATATGTCACGGGTGGGGTAACGCAGACTAAGGGGCGCTTTGCCTTGCCAAAAGTAAAACCTGGAAAGTATGTCTTGGTGGTCTCTTACATTGGGTTACGGACAAAGAATATTCCTTTGCAACTTTCAGCATCTAATCTGACAAAAAATGTGGGTATTGTTGCTTTGAATACAGATGCTATTCAACTAAAAGAGGCTGTTGTAACAGCCGAAGCTCCTCAAGTAACGGTATCTGAAGATACTTTGGTGTTTAATTCTTCTGCTTACCGTGTTCCGCAAGGAGCTATGCTCGAAGAATTGGTGAAAAAATTGCCGGGTGCGGAAGTGGCGGATGATGGAACGATTACAATTAATGGAAAAACGATAAAAAAAATCATGCTTAATGGTAAAGAGTTTTTCTCTCAGGATACCAAAGTCGCAATGAAGAATCTGCCTGTGGAGATGATTGACAAAGTGAAATCTTATGATAAGAAATCCGATTTAGCTCGTATCACAGGTATTGATGACGGAGAAGAAGAAACGGTAATTGATCTTACGGTGAAGAAAGGCATGAATCAAGGCTGGTTTGGGAACTTGGATCTTGGTACTGGAGATCAGGAACGATATTTGGGCAAAATGATGTTGAATCGCTTTTCTGATGGAGATCAATTAAGTCTGGTGGCCAATGCAAATAATATAAATGACCAAGGGTTTCCAGGTGGTGGAGGTTTTCGAAAAGGTGGCTCCTCAAACAGTGGAATCAATGCCATGAAAACAACCGGAATAAATTTTGCTCATGATACAAACAAATTGGAACTTGGGGGTAATGTGGATTACAGCCATACTGATAAGGATATTAAAACAAGTAGTTTATCTGAATCTTTCTTGCAGAATGCTTCTTCTTTTTCTAAAGAATTAAGTAGCCAGATGAATAAGTCTGAATCTCTAAGCGCTGATTTTCGTATGGAGTGGAAGCCGGATAGCTTGACAAATATCATTTTTAGACCTTCTCTATCATATTCTTCCACTAACAATAATTCGAATACTCGTTCACTTGTGTCCGATTCGGATGTCTTATCTGCTTATGACTTAAATACGTTTGATTTTGAAGATATTCCATCCGATACGATTTTAGTCAATTCAAGCATTAAAGAGAATGGGACAAAAACAAAAGGATTGTCTACAGATGGAAATTTACAGATAAATAGGAGGTTAAATAAGAAGGGGCGTAACATTACCCTGAGGTTGACCTATGGCTATAGCGATGATGATTCCGATCAATCTTCTGATTCTAAAATTCGTTATTATCGTTCTGAAACTGATTCGGTGTACACAAATCAATTTATTAGTAATAAAAATAATAGCTATAATTATAAGATTCAAACGACTTATAGTGAACCTATTTTTACTAATCGTTTTCTACAGTTTAGCTATAGTTATCAGTATAAATATCAAGAAACGGACAAGAAGACTTATGACTATACGGATAAAGAGAATTATTTAAATAATCCGATAGATTCTTTAAGTAAATATTATGAAAATAAATACAATACACATGATTTTAATCTTTCGTTAAAGACTGTTCGTGAAAAATATCAATATAACATTGGCTTTAGTGTACAACCTCAACAGTCTACGACAAGTTATTTCGCGACTATAGATACAACTATAACGCGCAATGTGGTTAACTTTTCCCCGACATTCGATTACCGATATCGCTTTAATAAACAAAGTCAGCTACGTATTAACTATCGAGGGAAAACTTCTCAGCCTAGTATGACTGATTTGTTGCCTATAACTGATGTGTCTGATCCGTTGAATATAACAGAGGGAAATCCTTCTTTGAAGCCTTCGTATAGTAATAATTTTATGCTTTCCTATAATACTTTTCTGCCCGAAAAACAACAGGGAATTATGCTTCGTCTTAGCTTTACGAATACGACGAATAGTGTAAGCGATATGGTTACCTATAATGAAGAAACGGGAGGTAAAACCACTAAGCCAGAGAATATAAACGGAAATTGGTCTACAAATGGAGGATTTGTATTCAACACTCCATTGAAGAATAAGAAGTTTACTATTTCTACTTTTTCAGATGGATCGTATAATAATATGGTAAGCTATACGAGCTTAACTAATGCGGATGCTGTGAAGAATACTACTCGTAGCCTCAGCCTTTCGGAGAGACTGAATGGAACATTTCGTAATGATTGGTTTGAATTTGGCTTGAATAGTGGAATACAATACAATGTTTCAAAAAACTCTCTGCAATCACAAGCTAATAAGGAAACATTTGACTATTCTTTTGGAGCTAGTACTAACGTTACTCTACCTTGGAGTGTGACTCTCGCTACGGATGCCTCCTATAGCATGAGGAATGGTTATAGTTCAGGCCTTGATCGTAACGAACTTATTTGGAATGCTCAGGTGGCCAAAAATTTTCTTAAGAAGAAACAGGCTACTATTAGTTTCCAAGTATATGATATATTGAAAGAGCAGAGTAACTTGTCGCGAACCATCTCTGCAAGTATGAGACAGGATACAGAGTATAATGCTATAAATAGTTATTTCATGTTTCACTTTATTTATCGTTTAAATGCTTTTGGAGGAAATAGAGGAAAAGGAGAAAGAGGAATGGATCGCCCTGGCGGTCCTGATGGACCTCCTAGAGGCAGAGGCGGCGGAGGAGGTTTCGGAGGCGATCGTCCACTCTAAAATAACAAACCAGTTAATTCAGATAGTGCAAACGTGCATCGCAAAATGTACTTTGTTAAATCCCGGCCTTAGTAATACTTTGTCCGGGATTTTTTCTCTATAGATATTGCATTTTGCTTCTTTGCTTTGTCTTGTCCGATATTCTTTGTACATTTGTTATTCTATCTATTTAAATCTGAATATTTGCAAATGATTGATTGGACTTCTTTTCTGAGCCAGACAGCAAAAGTCGTATTTGACCTGATGTATTTCGGAGCAATCATCGGAACAATTGTTGTAGTGGTACTTGATAATCGTAATCCGGTGAAGACTATTGCCTGGGTCTTGATTCTGACGTTCTTGCCGCTGGTGGGGTTGGTGTTTTATTTCTTTTTTGGTAGGAGCACGCGCCGTGAACGAATTATCGGAAAAAAGATCTATAATCGTTTGATGAAAAAACCAATGGCTGAGTATCTGGCTCAAGAAAAGTGTGAATTTCCTGATGAATATGCTCGCTTGATTCAACTATTTAAAGAGACGAACCAGGCTCTTCCTTTTGAAGGCAACAGAGTACTGGCATATACCGACGGCTATGCCAAGTTACAAGCTTTGCTTTGCGAGTTGAACAAGGCGAAGCATCACATACATATGGAATACTACATTATTGAGGATGATGCAGTGGGTCGCCTGGTGCGTGATGTGTTGATTGATAAAGCTCGTAGTGGTGTGGAGATAAGGGTAATATACGATGATGTGGGCTGTTGGCATGTGCCAAATCGCTTTTTTGAGGAAATGAAGGATGAAGGCATAGAGGTACGGGCATTCTTGAAGGTACGTTTTCCTCTGTTTACGAGTAAAGTGAATTATCGTAATCATCGTAAGATAGTAGTGATAGATGGTAGGGTAGGATTTGTTGGCGGAATGAATCTAGCAGAGAGGTATATACGTGGAGTTAAGTGGGGCGTATGGCGAGATACACACATATTGATAGAGGGCAAGGCTGTGCACGGATTGCAAACAGCTTTCCTTGTGGATTGGTATTTTGTAGATCGTACCATTGTTAGCTCTTCCCACTATTTCCCTCGAATAGAACCTTGTGGAAAGGCTTTGGCTCAGATTGTAACGAGTGATCCAATTGGTCCTTGGAAAGAAATAATGCAAGGATTAACAATCGCAATTTCGGGTGCAAAGAAGTATTTTTATATGCAGACGCCTTACTTTTTGCCAACTGAATCCATATTGGCTGCTATGCAAACGGCTGCCTTGGCAGGAGTGGATGTTCGTCTGATGTTGCCTAAACGTGCAGATAACAGAATTACTCATTCAGCTTCTTATTCTTATTTGGCAGATGTATTGAGAGCAGGTGTGAAAGTTTATTTTTATAAGAAAGGTTTCTTGCATTCAAAATTGATGGTGTCCGACGACATGTTTTCTACTGTAGGGTCTACAAATCTGGATTTCCGCAGTTTTGAACACAACTTTGAGGTTAATGCCTTCATATACGATACCGAAACGGCACTGCACATGAAGGAGATCTTTTTGTTGGATCAACGATCTTGTTCCCGGATTTTTCTGAAAAGCTGGCTGAAGCGTCCATTGCGAAAGAGGGCGATAGAATCAGTCATTCGTCTCCTCTCCCCGTTGCTTTGATGAGAAAAAAGAGAAGTTAACACTACCATATACTCTTCTTTCAAGAAAATGGGGATGTGTCTCAAAGTGGTTCTTTTTTCCGTGTTCAAGGACGAATAATCCTTCGTCTTTTAGTAGCTCATTCTTAAATATTAAATAGGGAATCGTCTCTAGTTCCTTCAATTCGTAAGGAGGATCAGCAAATATAAAGTCAAATTTTTCTTTGGTCCTGTTGATGAATTTAAACGCATCTCCCCGGATAGGAAGGCATTTGTCTGTTTTTACATCTTGCATGATCTTGGAGATAAAAGCATGATGTGCTCCTTCTTTTTCAATGCTGATCACTTTATCGCAACCACGAGAGATAAGTTCCATACTTATTCCACCAGTGCCCGAGAATAAATCAAGGGCTGATATGCCATCGGTAAAATCTATATGGTTGGCCAGTACATTAAACAGATTCTCCTTCGCGAAGTCAGTTGTTGGACGCGCCTTAAAATTCTGAGGGATATCAAATCTTCTTCTTCTATAAATGCCGCTTATAACTCGCATGATGTTAATGTTTGGATGTCTGTAAATATACTTTGAGGAATAATAAATACTTGTGAGACGAACTTTCGTAATTCTTGAGTAAGCTTTTCTTTATCATTTATTGTTCCGGTGAGTTGAAGTTCATCTCTTTCTTGGTTTAAATTCAATTGTTTCCAGATATATAATAAATAATAGACACGATCTTCTGTTTGCTTACATTCGAAAGAATTAGCCAATAGTAGATGTCCGCGTTCGTAGCAATAGACATCCATTGTGTTGTCTTGTATGCAGGCATACATCTTTTTGCTGTTTCCCAATCGGCTTTTAGCGGAGAAATACTCCGATATAGGCGTGGATTGCGAATAGAATTTAGCATGAGGATATTGTTCTGCTAAGAATTGGTGAGCACTTTTATCCATACCAAATATAACGACAATATTGTTTTTTTTCAATATGTTGTAGAGTACTATTTCGTTTTCCCGCTTTTGATGATTATGATAGAATATCATTTCAATCTGTTCATCTTCAAATAATTCAAAAGGTATCATCGTAAACCGCTTTCCTGCCATTAC
The DNA here is from genome assembly GCA_002307035.1 of Bacteroides sp. UBA1317. Taxonomy (GTDB): domain Bacteria; phylum Bacteroidota; class Bacteroidia; order Bacteroidales; family Bacteroidaceae; genus Bacteroides. The sequence goes on along the minus strand of DBTL01000112.1, from coordinate 4,502 downwards.
AATGTTAATCCGCTTGTAAGAGTGGCTTAGAAAGTCTGATTCACGAAAGACTCGTTTCAGATTAGCGGTAAGAGAGAGACTAGGGTCTATCTGAACTCTAGTGAGGAATGTACTTCCCTCATGTAGAGGATTATACACAGAAAAAGAAAATCCATCCGTACTCAGACGGATGGATAGTGTGTATTGATCCGATTTACTAAAATCGATGTTTTCTATTATTGCTCTTTCGGGCATGTTCTTTATTTATTATTATTCCCAGTTACCGGCATTGTTGTTTGGCGTTTCGAGAGATCCAACCATCAAACCCGCATATCGGCCTAATTTGGCTTGTTTGTCTTTGAGGTTTGATACTTCTTGCTGATCAAGACCATTCAAATAGGAATCATAAGGAGCTTTAACTTCGAGCAAATAGATTGGAGCTCCTGACTTTGTTGTGTCATTTTTAGCCGCCATCTCAAATTGTGCACCATTTCCGAAAGGAATGTATCTTAAAGAATCAGCGTTGAAACCTTTGGTAAAGATGGTATCCATAACGGCTACCCACATTGTATCACGCTTAAAGTCTGCGAGACCGGCTGCTTTTACTTCTGTCCAATTCCCGGTCTTCTTTGCTTTGTTGATAAGAACCATCGCTTTTCTTTCTGTCATACCATCTTCCAATTGTTTATCAGAAAGAACACCTTCTTTCATAATGAAAGGAATCTTTTGAGTTTTTACGAAATCGATTAAAGTGTCAAAGCTTGCTGTGTATTTACCTTCATGGCGCATACGAAACTCTTGTTGTGCCTTACGAATGTCGATTAAACGTGCAATAACCAGCTTTTCTCTGTGCTTTTGTTCTGTTTCAAACTTAATAGGTCCCATGATGCTGGCATAGCAGATGTAGACTAATGCACACACACAAAGGGCTAACACGATATTAATTACAGCTTTCATGATAAATATGTTTTTTTTAGTTTATATTCGTAGTACAAAAATAAAAAAATAAATCTAATAAGCGATAGTCTGGAGAGCTTTTTTCTCGTAAAGTGATGATAAATAACTATTTGGAAAAACAAATTAAGGAAAATTTTCCTTACGAACCAACTTTAGAACAAGAAAGGACGGTCAACTTGTTAGCTGATTTTTTACTTTCTTCCAAAAATGATGCTGTTTTTGTATTGAGAGGGTATGCCGGAACGGGAAAAACTTCGCTCGTTGGGGCTTTGGTGAAAACGATGGATGTGTTACAGCAAAAATCGATTCTTCTGGCACCCACAGGTAGGGCGGCAAAGGTGTTCTCGGCTTATGCCGGGCATTCGGCTTTCACGATTCACAAAAAAATATATAGGCAACAGTCGTTCTCGAATGAGGTGAATAACTTTTCGCTAAATGATAATCTGAGCACGCATACTTTATTCATAGTGGATGAGGCTTCAATGATCTCGAATGAGGGACTTTCGGGAGCTGTCTTCGGGACGGGGCGCTTGCTTGACGATCTGATACAATTTGTTTATTCGAGTATGGGCTGCCGTTTACTATTGATGGGTGATACGGCACAGCTACCTCCGGTAGGACAGGAACATGGACCTGCTCTTTCGTCGGAAGTTTTGAAAGGTTACGGCTTGGAAGTGCGTGAGGCTGATTTGACTCAAGTGGTACGGCAGATGCAAGATTCGGGGGTACTATATAATGCGACACAACTGCGTAGACTGATTGCGGCAGAGAAAGGTTGTGAAGTATTACCAAAAATAAAGCTGCTCGGCTTTGCTGATATCTGTGTGGTGCCCGGTGATGAGTTGATAGAGATGCTTACCCGATGCTATGATCGCGATGGTATGGAAGAGACGATGGTAATTTGTCGCTCTAATAAACGTGCCAATATATATAATAACGGTATACGTAACTCTATTCTTTATCGTGAGGATGAGTTGACCGGAGGTGATTACTTGATGGTGGCCAAAAATAACTATTACTGGACGGAGAAGTATAAGGAAATGGAGTTCATCGCCAATGGGGAGATTGCTCTGGTGCGACGTGTAAGGAGAACTCGGGAGCTATATGGCTTTCGTTTTGCCGAAGTGCTACTTGCTTTTCCTGATTATGATGATTTTGAATTGGAAGTTAACTTGATTCTTGATACTTTGCGTTCTGATGCACCGGCACTTCCGAAAGCGGATAATGATCGACTATTTTATAGTGTGCTTGAAGATTATGCAGACATTACTGTAAAACGTGATCGGATGAGGAAGATGAAGGCGGATCCGCATTACAATGCTTTACAAGTGAAGTATGCATACGCTGTGACCTGCCACAAAGCTCAAGGTGGTCAGTGGAAGAATGTTTTCCTTGACCAGGGATATATTACGCAAGAAAACCTTGCTCCTGATTATTTTCGCTGGTTATACACTGCTTTTACTCGTGCTACGGGAACGTTATACTTGATTAATTATCCAAAGGATCAGATAGAGTAAGGGGTGGTATTCTCTCCTTACATTGAGACTGGTTATGAGCTTACTTTTGTCAAGAGCAACTTTACGTATTGTTAACTATTCCTTTGCTCTTGAAATGCAAAAAGGTGTTATACTGATAACAACAGGAGGAAATATTTTTTTCATTAAGAGTTTTCCGATAACAAATAGGCATATTGGTGAAGAGAAACCGTCTTATGCCCCAAGAGAAACCGGCAGTTGACCAAACTAAACCGTTCTCTTGAGTGCTCTGTGACGTGCAAATATGAAAAAAGAGAGTGCTGATGGGCACTCTCTTTTACGTTCAGTATAAATTGAAGATACTTTAATATGAATGTTACAAATATACTACATGACAAAGCCAAATGCAAGTTTTTAGGCCATAATATTTTAGATACCTGCCAACTCTATTACTTTCTCTACAGCAGCATTTAGTCCATCGGTGTTTTTACCTCCGGCCGTAGCAAAATGAGCTTGACCGCCGCCGCCGCCTTGAATCAGTTTGGCAGCCTCTTTCACTAGTTTGCCGGCATTCATTCCTCCGGCTACAAGGTTGTCACTTAGCATGACGGTGAGCAATGGCTTTTGATTCTCAATGTTTCCGGCTACGAAGAACAAGTTCTCTGTTATCTCTCCGCGGAGTTGAAAGGCTATGTTTTTGACGGCTTCTCCCGATATGGGTAAGCAGGTCTTAATCACTTTGATTCCGTTAATCTCTTGCATATTCTTTAGCAAGTTTTCCTTGATTACGGTTTCTTTTTCCTTCATAAATTCATCGACTTGCTTCTTTAGTCCGACATTCTCATCGATATATTTTCTGATGGCAATAGCCAGGTCGGGCGTATTGTTGAACAGAGCTTTCAAGTCAGTCAATGTATCTTGAATAGTATCCAACATTTCTTCTACCTTAGCACCGGTGTAAGCTTCGATGCGTCGTACGCCTGCAGCAACGGAACTTTCGGATATGATTTTCACCATTCCGATGTTTCCGGTAGCGGCCGCATGAGTTCCACCACAGAACTCTACTGACTTACCGAATTGGATAGCACGTACCTCATCACCGTATTTCTCACCAAACAAGGCGATAGCACCGAGTTCTTTGGCATCGGCGATAGGGATGTTGCGGTATTCTTTCAATGGGATGTTGGCACGAATCCGGGCATTCACCAAGTGTTCTATCTGACGAATTTCTTCGTCGGTCACTTTCTGGAAGTGAGAGAAGTCGAAACGAAGAGAATCAGGTGTAACCAAAGAACCTTTTTGCTCTACATGTCCGCCTAGTACTTCGCGCAATGCTTCGTCAAGCAAGTGTGTGGCTGAATGGTTGGCTGCACAAGCTGCACGTTTGTCTGTATCTACACAAGCCATCATCGGAGCTTCCAAATGTTCAGGCAACTTTTTGGTGATGTGTACTGCTAGGTTATTTTCTTTCTTTGTGTCGATCACCTCAATGGTCTCGAATTCGCTAACGATCACTCCGGTATCTCCTACTTGTCCACCGCTTTCGGCATAAAACGGAGTACTACTTAGTACCAATTGGTAGAGTGTTTGGTTCTTTTGCTTTACCTGGCGGTAGCGAAGGATTGATGTTTCGTATTCAGTGTAGTCATATCCTACAAATTCGGATGTTCCTTCTTTCAGCGTAATCCAGTCGCCTGTTTCTACGGCTGCAGCATTACGTGCGCGTGCTTTCTGTATCTGCATTTCGGCATTGAACTCTTCTATGTCTGCTGTCATTCCGTTTTCACGAAGAATAAGTTCAGTCAGGTCGAGCGGGAAGCCGAATGTATCATATAATGTAAAGGCATCTTTTCCGCTGATAGTCGACTTGCCGACAGCTTTAGTGTCGCTCATTGTTTTATCGAGCAAACGAATACCTGTTTCGAGCGTGCGTAGAAAAGATTCCTCTTCTTCTTTAATCACTTTCTCTATCAGTCCTTGTTGTGCAACCAATTCAGGATAAGCATCTCCCATGTTTTCTATCAATACAGGGAGCAATTTGTGCATAAAGGCCTGTTTCTGATTGAGGAAGGTATATCCGTAACGTACGGC
>DBTL01000011.1 GCA_002307035.1 Bacteroides sp. UBA1317 | reverse complement strand
GTAGTTGCTGCTACTGATGGTCCAATGCCACAAACCCGCGAACACATTCTGTTAGCTCGTCAGGTAAACGTACCCCGCCTAGTTGTGTTTCTGAACAAATGCGATATGGTAGATGATGAAGAAATGTTGGAATTGGTAGAAATGGAAATGCGCGAATTGCTTTCATTCTATGATTTTGATGGTGATAATACTCCTATTATCCGTGGTTCTGCTCTTGGGGCATTGAATGGCGTAGAAAAGTGGGAAGAGAAAGTAATGGAATTAATGGATGCAGTTGATACTTGGATTCCACTACCTCCACGCGATATTGATAAACCATTCTTGATGCCGGTTGAAGATGTGTTCTCTATTACAGGTCGTGGTACTGTAGCTACAGGACGTATTGAAGCTGGTATTATTAAAGTTGGTGACGAAATCCAGATTTTGGGTTTAGGTGAAGATAAAAAATCAATTGTTACTGGTGTTGAAATGTTCCGTAAACTTCTTGATAGAGGTGAAGCTGGTGACAATGTTGGTTTATTGCTTCGTGGCGTTGATAAGAACGATATTAAACGCGGAATGGTACTTTGCCATCCTGGACAGATTAAACCTCACACTACTTTCAAAGCAGAGGTTTATATCTTGAAGAAAGAAGAAGGCGGTCGCCATACTCCTTTCCACAATAAATATCGTCCTCAATTCTATCTGCGTACAATGGACTGTACAGGCGAAATTACACTTCCGGAAGGAACTGAAATGGTAATGCCAGGTGATAATGTAACTATTACAGTAGAATTGATTTATCCTGTTGCTTTGAATGTAGGTCTTCGTTTTGCTATTCGTGAAGGTGGACGTACTGTAGGTGCTGGTCAGATCACTGAAATGTTATAATTTAGTATAGTCAGTTCTTGACGTAAGCCAAGAACTGATTTTGTATCCACGGGAGTAGCTCAGTTGGTAGAGCACCGGTCTCCAAAACCGGGTGTCGGGAGTTCGAGCCTCTCCTCCCGTGCTAATATTTTTGAAATGAAGAAAATAGTAGTTTATATCAAAGAATCTTACAACGAACTTGTACATAAAGTATCGTGGCCGACGTATTCTGAACTAACCAACAGTGCAGTAGTTGTTTTATACGCTTCCCTGCTTATTGCACTGGTGGTGTTTGCGATGGACTTCTGTTTCCAGACACTAATGGAAAAGGTTATTTATCCACATTAAAAAATAGAAGTAAAATGTCTGAGGTTGAAAAGAAATGGTACGTTCTGCGTGCTATAAGTGGGAAAGAATCCAAGGTTAAAGAATATCTTGAAGCTGATATAAAAAACAGCGATCTTGGTGAATATGTATCTCAGGTATTGATTCCAACTGAAAAGGTATATCAGGTGCGCAACGGAAAAAAAGTTGTGAAAGAAAGAAACTATCTGCCTGGTTATGTTTTAGTGGAGGCTGCTCTGGTTGGTGAGGTTTCTCACCATCTTAGAAATACTCCTAATGTGATAGGTTTTTTAGGTGGTTCAGATAAACCTGTGCCACTTAGGCAATCAGAGGTGAATCGTATACTTGGAACTGTCGATGAACTTCAAGATGCGGGTGAGGAACTAACTATCCCTTATGTTGTTGGCGAAACTGTAAAAGTTACTTTTGGTCCTTTTAGTGGATTCAGTGGTATCATTGAAGAAGTTAATAGTGAAAAAAAGAAGCTAAAGGTCATGGTGAAGATATTTGGGCGGAAAACTCCGCTTGAATTGGGCTTTATGCAAGTTGAGAAAGAGTAGTACAGGTGTTACGCTGTAGTATTCTTCATTAATGTTTATATATAAATTAATAAAAAATGGCTAAAGAAGTTGCTGGAATAATCAAATTACAGATTAAAGGAGGCGCGGCAAATCCATCACCTCCCGTTGGGCCTGCATTAGGTTCTAAGGGAATCAATATTATGGAGTTTTGCAAGCAATTCAACGCCAGAACCCAGGACAAAGCAGGGAAGATTTTACCCGTGCTTATTACTTATTATACAGATAAGTCTTTCGATTTTGTCATAAAGACTCCTCCTGTTGCCATTCAATTACTTGAAGTGGCTAAGTTAAAGAGTGGTTCTGCTGAACCCAATCGTAAAAAGGTTGCCGAATTAACTTGGGAACAGATAAGAACGATTGCTCAGGACAAAATGGTTGATTTGAATTGCTTTACTGAAGAAGCATCTATGAAAATGGTTGCAGGTACAGCTAGAAGTATGGGCATCACTGTAAAAGGGGAATTCCCGGTTAATAATTAATAAACTTCAATTGTAATGGGTAAACTGACAAAAAATAAGAAGTTAGCTGCAGAGAAGATTGAATCAGGGAAAGCATACTCACTGAAGGAAGCTGCATCTCTGGTAAAAGAAATTTCTTTTACTAAGTTTGATGCTTCATTAGATATTGATGTACGTTTAGGTGTTGATCCGCGTAAAGCTAATCAGATGGTGAGAGGGGTTGTTTCTCTTCCTCATGGTACTGGTAAAGATATACGCGTTTTGGTACTTTGTACACCAGATGCTGAAGCTGCTGCAAAAGAAGCAGGCGCTGACTATGTTGGTCTTGATGAATATATTGAAAAGATCAAAGGTGGATGGACAGATATTGATGTTATCATTACTATGCCGTCTATCATGGGTAAAATTGGTGCGCTTGGTCGTGTACTCGGCCCTCGTGGATTAATGCCTAATCCTAAAAGTGGTACTGTAACTATGGATGTTGCAAAAGCTGTGAAAGAAGTAAAACAAGGAAAGATTGACTTCAAAGTTGATAAAAGTGGTATTGTTCATACTTCAATTGGTAAAGTGTCATTTGACGTAGATAAAATTCGCGATAATGCAAAAGAATTTATTTCTGCATTGAATAAATTGAAACCAACAGCAGCAAAAGGTACATATATTAAGAGTATTTATCTTTCTAGTACTATGAGTGCGGGAATTAAGATAGATCCGAAATCAGTAGAGGAAATCTAATTAATGGAGGAACAATGAGAAAGGAAGATAAAAATACGATTATTGAACAAATCGCTGCTACAGTAAAAGAGTATAGTCATTTCTACTTAATAGATATGACTGCTATGAATGCTGCTAAAACTAGCGATTTGAGAAGAGCTTGTTACAAAACAGGCATCAAACTTATGGTTGTAAAGAATACCTTACTCCATAAGGCGCTTGGTACTCTGGACGTGGATTATTCTCCTCTTTATAATTCTCTTAAGGGGTCTACGTCTGTGATGTTTTGTGATGCGGCTAATGTACCAGCAAAGTTGTTGAAAGACATCGCTAAGGATGGCATACCTGGACTTAAGGCAGCATACGCTGAGGAGGGGTTCTATGTCGGGGCTGATCAATTAGATGCTTTAATAAGCATTAAGAGCAAAAACGAGGTTATTGCTGATGTTATTGCATTGTTGCAATCACCTGCGAAAAATGTTGTTTCAGCTCTCCAATCAGGTGGTAACACCCTTCACGGAGTTCTCAAGACTCTTAGTGAAAAATAATCAATCCACACAATAAGTAATTAAACATTAAAATCATACAAAAAATGGCAGATTTGAAAGCTTTTGCAGAACAATTAGTTAACTTGACAGTGAAAGAAGTTAATGAACTTGCAACTATCCTTAAAGAAGAATATGGTATTGAACCTGCTGCTGCAGCTGTTGCAGTTGCTGCAGGACCTGCTGCTGCTGCAGTAGTAGAAGAAAAAACTTCTTTTGATGTAGTATTGAAAAATGCTGGTGCAGCTAAACTTCAAGTAGTGAAAGCAGTTAAGGAAGCTTGTGGCCTTGGCTTGAAAGAAGCGAAAGACATGGTAGATAGTGCTCCTAGCGTAGTAAAAGAAGGTTTAGCTAAAGACGAAGCAGAATCATTGAAAAAAGCATTGGAAGAAGCTGGCGCTGAGGTTGAACTTAAATAACATTAGCCTGGAAATCAGGTAATTCGGTTAAGAATCCTTTTTAAAAGGATTCTTAACCTTTTTGTGTATATATTTAAAATTAAGTTCTACAAATTCATTGACAGATGTCTTCAAATACTGTAAATCAACGAGTTAATTTCGCTTCTATAAAAAATCCGCTTGAATATCCGGATTTTTTGGAAGTACAATTGAAGTCATTCAAAGACTTTTTGCAATTAGATACCCCACCTGAAAAGCGTAAGAACGAGGGATTGTATAAAGTATTTGCTGAAAACTTCCCTATTGCTGATACAAGAAACAATTTTGTTCTTGAGTTCTTGGACTATTATATTGATCCGCCGCGTTATACTATTGATGATTGTATAGAGCGAGGGCTTACATATAGTGTTCCACTGAAAGCTAAGCTTAAGTTGTATTGTACTGATCCTGATCATGAAGATTTTGATACAGTGATACAGGATGTATTTCTTGGCCCAATTCCTTACATGACGGAAAAGGCTACATTTGTTATAAATGGTGCAGAACGTGTTGTTGTATCACAGCTTCACCGTTCTCCTGGTGTATTCTTTGGTCAAAGTGTTCATGCTAATGGAACGAAGCTTTATTCAGCTCGCATAATACCTTTTAAGGGATCATGGATTGAATTTGCTACTGACATTAACAATGTCATGTATGCCTATATTGATCGTAAAAAAAAGCTGCCTGTAACCACTTTGTTGCGTGCCATAGGTTTCGAGAATGATAAGGATATTCTTGAAATCTTTAATCTAGCTGAGGATGTAAAAGTTAATAAGACAAACCTTAAAAAGGCAGTAGGACGGAAGCTCGCAGCTCGTGTCTTGAAAACGTGGATTGAGGACTTTGTTGATGAGGATACTGGAGAAGTGGTATCTATAGAGCGAAATGAGGTTATTATTGATCGTGAAACAGTTTTGCTACCTGAACATGTTGATGAAATTATTGAATCGGGTGTTCAGAGTATTCTTATACACAAAGAGGAACCTAATCAATCTGATTATTCTATTATTTATAATACACTTCAAAAAGATCCAAGTAACTCCGAAAAAGAAGCTGTTCTTTATATTTATAGGCAATTAAGAAATGCTGATCCGGCTGATGATGCTAGTGCTCGAGAGGTTATAAATAATTTATTCTTCTCGGAAAAGCGATATGATTTAGGAGAAGTTGGGCGTTACAGAATTAATAAGAAGTTGAACCTATCCACCGATATGGATGTTAAGGTTCTTACTAAAGAAGATATTATTGAGATTATAAAATATCTGATTGAATTAATAAATTCTAAGGCGGATGTCGATGATATTGACCATTTAAGTAATCGTAGAGTTAGAACTGTTGGAGAACAGCTCTCTAACCAGTTTGCTGTAGGATTGGCACGTATGTCACGTACTATTCGCGAGCGTATGAATGTGAGAGATAATGAGGTCTTTACTCCGATTGATTTGATAAATGCAAAGACCATTTCATCTGTAATAAATACGTTTTTTGGAACGAATGCGTTATCTCAATTTATGGATCAAACAAATCCATTGGCTGAGATTACTCATAAAAGGCGTATGTCGGCTCTTGGTCCTGGCGGGCTCTCTCGTGAACGTGCCGGTTTTGAGGTGCGTGACGTTCATTATACACATTATGGCCGTTTATGTCCGATTGAAACTCCTGAAGGACCAAATATTGGACTTATTTCTTCTTTATGTGTTTATGCTAAAATCAATGATCTAGGATTCATTGAGACTCCGTATCGTAAAGTTGAAAACGGAAAAGTGGATATTGAACAAAATAGCATAACTTATTTTACGGCTGAAGAAGAAGAAGGTAAAATTATTGCTCAAGGAAATGCGTCTTTGGATGATCAAGGGTGTTTTATTCACAAAAGAATAAAAGCTCGACAGGATGCTGACTATCCTGTTGTTGAACCAAATGAAGTGGAACTAATGGATGTGGCTCCTCAGCAAATAGCCTCAATTGCAGCTTCATTGATTCCTTTCCTAGAACATGATGATGCGAACCGTGCGTTGATGGGCTCAAATATGATGCGCCAAGCAGTTCCGTTGTTAAAAAGTGAGGCTCCTATTGTGGGCACAGGTATTGAGCATCAATTAGTGAAAGATTCTCGTACACAGATTGCGGCAGAGGGTAATGGTATTGTTGATTACGTTGATGCGACGACAATTCGGATTTTATATGATAGGACTGCTGATGAAGATTTTGTTAGCTTTGAACCAGCTCTTAAAGAGTACCGCATTCCAAAGTTTAGGAAAACGAATCAAAATATGACTATTGACCTTCGACCTATTTGCGAAAAAGGGCAATGTGTTGTTAAGGGAGAAATTCTCACTGAAGGTTATTCTACTGAGAAGGGTGAATTGGCATTAGGAAAGAACCTTTTGGTGGCATATATGCCATGGAAGGGCTATAACTACGAGGATGCTATTGTTCTTAATGAACGTGTCGTTAGAGAAGATTTATTAACGTCTGTTCATGTCGAGGAATATTCTCTTGAAGTTAGAGAGACCAAACGTGGTATGGAAGAGCTAACTTCAGATATTCCAAACGTAAGCGAGGAAGCAACAAAAGATTTGGATGAAAATGGTATCGTTCGAATTGGAGCTCATATTCAGCCTGGTGATATATTAATTGGTAAAATAACTCCTAAGGGTGAGTCTGATCCTTCTCCTGAAGAAAAATTGCTTCGTGCTATTTTTGGAGATAAAGCTGGAGATGTTAAAGATGCATCATTAAAAGCTTCTCCTTCTTTGAAGGGTGTTGTTATTGATAAAAGATTATTTTCTAGAGTTGTAAAGAATAGAAGTTCAAAACTGGCTGATAAGGCTTTGCTTCCAAAAATAGATGATGAATTTGAAGCGAAGGTTGCAGATCTAAAGTTGATACTAATTAAGAAAATGGTAGCCCTTACTGAGGGTAAAATATCTTTGGGCGTAAAAGACTATCTGGGAACTGAAGTTGTTGCTAAGGGTGCTAAATTTACGGCCTCAGATTTTGATACATTAGATTATAATTCTATTCAACTCAGCAATTGGACTTCTGAGTCTCGAACGAATGATTTGATTCGCGATTTGATCCTTAATTTCCTCAAGAAGTATAAAGAATTGGATGCTGAACTGAAAAGAAAGAAATTCAGTATTACTATTGGTGATGAGCTTCCTGCAGGAATTATCCAGATGGCTAAGGTTTATGTTGCTAAGAAACGTAAAATTGGAGTTGGAGATAAAATGGCTGGTCGCCATGGTAATAAAGGTATTGTATCTCGTGTTGTACGCCAAGAAGATATGCCATTTTTAGAGGATGGAACTCCGGTTGATATTGTTTTGAATCCATTGGGTGTACCTTCTCGTATGAATCTTGGACAAATATTTGAGGCTGTACTTGGTTCTGCTGGCAAAAAATTAGGTCTTAAATTTGCTACTCCCATTTTTGATGGAGCATCTTTAGATGACATTACTAGTTGGACTGACAAAGCTGGTCTGCCACGTTTTGGTAGAACTTATTTGTGTGATGGTGGAACTGGAGATAAATTTGATCAGCCAGCTACTGTTGGTATAACATATATGTTGAAATTGGGACATATGGTTGAAGATAAGATGCATGCTCGTTCTATTGGACCTTATTCATTGATTACTCAACAGCCTCTTGGAGGTAAAGCTCAATTCGGCGGTCAACGTTTTGGTGAGATGGAAGTTTGGGCTTTGGAGGCCTTTGGGGCTTCGCACATTCTTCAAGAAATACTAACCATAAAATCTGATGATGTCGTGGGACGTTCTAAGGCTTATGAGGCTATCGTTAAGGGAGAACCTATGCCTCAACCTGGTATTCCTGAATCTTTGAATGTGCTTTTGCATGAATTAAGAGGTTTGGGACTCAGCATTAATCTAGAGTAATGAATTGTTGGTATATTATAAAAATATAATTATATGGCTTTTAGAAAAGAAAATAAGATAAAAACTAATTTCTCGAAAATATCAATAGGTTTAGCTTCTCCTGAAGAAATCCTTGAAAATTCGAGTGGTGAAGTGCTGAAGCCTGAAACCATAAACTATCGTACTTACAAACCTGAGAGAGACGGCTTATTTTGTGAACGCATTTTTGGCCCAATAAAGGACTATGAGTGTCATTGCGGAAAATACAAACGTATTCGTTATAAGGGTATTGTCTGTGATAGATGTGGAGTGGAAGTTACAGAGAAGAAAGTTCGTCGTGAACGCATGGGACATATTCAATTAGTCGTACCTGTTGCCCATATTTGGTATTTTCGTTCGCTTCCCAACAAAATCGGTTATTTGTTAGGTCTGCCAACAAAGAAACTTGATTCAATAATTTATTATGAACGTTATGTTGTTATTCAGGCTGGTATAAAGGCAGAAGATGGAATTACAGTATTTGATCTCCTCTCTGAGGAAGAATATCTGGATATTTTGGATACTCTTCCTAAGGAAAACCAATATTTAGATGATTCTGACCCTAATAAGTTTATTGCTAAAATGGGAGCAGAAGCGATCTATGACCTTTTGGCTCGTCTTGATTTGGATGCAATGTCATACGACTTAAGGCATCGTGCGGGAAATGATGCTTCTCAGCAAAGGAAAAATGAGGCACTAAAGCGTCTTCAGGTTGTAGAATCATTCCGTTCTTCAAGGGGGCGGAATAAGCCGGAATGGATGATTGTGCGTATTGTACCGGTTATTCCTCCAGAACTCCGTCCGCTAGTTCCATTAGATGGTGGTCGTTTTGCGACTTCTGATTTAAATGATCTATATCGCCGTGTGATAATACGTAACAATCGTTTAAAGAGACTAATTGAAATTAAGGCTCCTGAGGTTATTCTGCGTAATGAGAAACGCATGCTTCAAGAGTCAGTAGACTCTTTATTTGATAACTCGCGTAAATCTAGCGCAGTGAAAACTGATGCTAATCGTCCACTTAAGTCACTTTCAGATAGCCTGAAGGGTAAACAAGGTCGTTTTCGTCAGAATTTGTTAGGTAAGCGCGTGGATTACTCTGCTCGTTCGGTAATTGTCGTAGGCCCTGAGCTGAAGATGCACGAATGTGGTATTCCTAAATTGATGGCTGCAGAATTATATAAACCGTTTGTAATTCGTAAACTGATAGAAAGGGGTATTGTAAAAACGGTTAAATCTGCGAAAAAAATTGTCGATCGTAAAGAGCCTGTTATATGGGATATCTTGGAACATGTCATGAAAGGACACCCTGTTCTACTTAACCGTGCACCGACTTTACATAGACTTGGTATACAGGCTTTTCAACCTAAAATGATTGAAGGTAAAGCTATTCAACTGCATCCATTAGCTTGTACAGCTTTTAATGCTGACTTTGATGGTGACCAGATGGCCGTTCACTTACCATTAAGTAATGAAGCTGTGCTTGAAGCACAAATGTTAATGTTGGCTTCTCATAACATTCTAAACCCTGCAAATGGGGCTCCTATCACAGTTCCATCCCAAGATATGGTGTTGGGCTTATATTATATAACAAAATTGCGTAAGGGCGCTAAAGGTGAAGGCTTAATATTTTATGGACCGGAAGAGGCCACTATCGCCTATAATGAAGGTAAAGTGGATATCCATGCGGTCATAAAGGTAATAGTTAAGGATCTTGATGATAATGGAAATATTGTCGATGTTCTGCGTGAAACGTCTGTAGGTCGTGTTATCGTTAATGAAATTGTTCCTGCGGAAGTAGGTTATATAAATACGATCATCTCAAAGAAATCATTGCGTGAAATTATTGGTGATGTAATAAAGAAATGTGGTGTGGCCCGTACTGCTGATTTTCTTGATGGTATAAAGGATTTGGGTTATAGGATGGCTTTTAAAGGAGGCTTGTCTTTTAATCTTGATGATATTATAATTCCTGAGGAAAAAGAGGCTTTGGTTCAGAGAGGATATGATGAGGTTGAGCAAGTAATCAGTAATTATAATATGGGTTTCATTACTAATAATGAACGTTATAATCAAGTTATTGATATTTGGACACATGTTAATTCTGAGTTATCCAATATATTGATGAAGACTATATCTTCTGATGATCAAGGATTCAACTCTGTGTATATGATGCTTGATTCTGGTGCTCGTGGATCCAAAGAACAGATTCGTCAGTTGTCAGGTATGCGTGGTTTGATGGCCAAACCTCAAAAAGCTGGTGCAGAGGGAGGACAAATTATTGAAAACCCTATTTTATCTAATTTTAAAGAGGGGCTTTCTGTACTAGAATATTTCATTTCTACTCACGGTGCACGTAAGGGTTTAGCAGATACGGCTTTGAAAACAGCTGATGCGGGTTATCTTACACGTCGTCTGGTAGATGTTTCACATGATGTGATCATTAATGAAGAAGATTGCGGTACGCTTCGAGGCTTGGTTTGCATGGACCTTAAAAATAATGATGATATTATAGCTACTTTATACGAACGTATTTTGGGTCGTGTTTCAGTACATGATATTATTCATCCTACTACAGGGGAATTACTTGTTGTAGGTGGTGAGGAGATTACTGAAGAAATTGCTAAGAAAATTCAAGAATCACCAATCGAAAGTGTAGAAATACGTTCGGTGCTGACTTGTGAGTCTAAGAAAGGCGTATGTGCTAAGTGTTATGGGCGTAATCTTGCAACGAATCGTATGGTCCAGAGGGGAGAGGCAGTAGGTGTTATTGCTGCTCAGTCTATTGGTGAGCCTGGTACACAGTTAACATTGCGTACTTTCCATGCTGGAGGTACTGCTGCGAATATTGCAGCCAATGCAAGTATTATAGCTAAGAATAATTCTCGTTTAGAGTTTGAAGAATTACGTACGGTGGATATTGTTGATGAAAGTGGGGAGGCAGCTAAAGTTGTTGTAGGACGTTTGGCTGAAGTGCGTTTCATTGATGTAAATACAGGTATTGTACTTTCTACTCACAATGTTCCTTATGGTTCTAAGCTATATGCTGTAGACGGTGATGTTGCCGATAAAGGTAAGCTTATAGCAAAATGGGATCCATTTAATGCTGTAATTATAACTGAAGTTACAGGTAAGATTGAATTTGAAGGTGTTGTTGAAAATATAACATATAAGGTTGAATCTGATGAAGCTACAGGCTTGCGCGAGATTATTATTATTGAATCTAAGGATAAAACGAAAGTGCCTTCTGCTCATGTTTTAGATGAAAGTGGAAATTTAATTCGGACCTATAATTTACCAGTTGGTGGGCATGTAGTTATAGAAAATGCTCAGAAAGTAAAGGCTGGTGAGGTAATTGTTAAGATCCCTAGAGCTGTTGGTAAGGCTGGTGATATCACAGGTGGTCTTCCTCGTGTTACTGAGTTGTTTGAAGCACGTAATCCTTCGAATCCTGCAGTTGTGTCGGAAATAGATGGAGAGGTGACTATGGGCAAAATAAAACGTGGTAATCGTGAAATTGTGGTTACCTCTAAAACAGGAGAAGTAAAAAAATATCTTGTGGCTTTATCTAAGCAGATTTTAGTCCAGGAAAATGATTATGTGCGTGCTGGTACACCTCTATCTGATGGTGCTACCACCCCTGCTGATATATTAGCCATAAAAGGTCCTACGGCAGTGCAGGAGTATATTGTGAACGAAGTTCAAGATGTCTATCGTCTTCAAGGGGTGAAGATAAATGATAAACATTTTGAGATTATTGTTCGACAAATGATGCGTAAGGTTGAAATTAACGAACCTGGCGATACGCGTTTCTTGGAGCAACAAATTATTGATAAGCTTGATTTCATGGAAGAAAATGATCGTATCTGGGGTAAGAAAGTTATTCTAAATCCGGGTGATTCTTCGAACTTGCAAGCTGGGCAGATTGTTACAGCTCGTAAATTGAGAGATGAAAACAGTATGCTAAAACGTCGCGATTTGAAATTGGTGGAAGTGCGTGATGCTATTCCGGCAACCTCAACTCAAATCCTCCAAGGTATTACTCGTGCAGCTTTGCAAACATCAAGTTTCATGTCTGCAGCTTCTTTTCAAGAGACTACTAAGGTTTTAAATGAAGCCGCTATCAATGGTAAAGTTGATAAACTGGAGGGAATGAAAGAAAATGTTATTTGTGGACATTTGATTCCTGCAGGTACTGGTCAACGTGAATTTGAAAAAATCATTGTTGGTTCAAAAGAGGAATATGATAGAATTTTAGCAAATAAAAAGACTGTGTTAGATTATAGCGAAGTTTAATCTTTGTTTAATCTTAATATCTATAAGAGAGCTATGCCTATTTGTTTCCTCGTAAACAATGGGTTATAGCTTTCTCTATTTTAGGCAAGAAGGTTTCGGAGGCGGATTATGAGCATGAATTTACTCTGCATTAGCTATCTTTAATGCTTGAAAGTTGAACCAATGAGTGTCTTCTTCAATATTAAGAATACGTTTATGAATGTTTTTATTTTGGTTCATTTATAAATAAATCGTTTATTGAGAATATAATTAATAGTAAAATATATGGATGATCAAAAACATGAAGGCCAGTTGCAAATAGAATTGAGCGATGAAGTGGCTCAAGGTAAGTATATTAATTTAGCAATAATTACTCATTCTAGTTCGGAATTCGTTCTTGATTTCATATGCGTTATGCCAGGTACTCCTAAAGCAAATGTGCAGTCACGCATTATTGTGGCACCAGAACATGCAAAACGCTTATTGCGTGCCTTAGAGGAAAATATTGTGAAGTATGAAAGAATTAATGGGAATATTTCCATGCCAGAAGAGTCAGAATTGTTTGCTGTCACAAGTGTAAAAGGTGAAGCTTGAAAAGAAAAAAACGTTATGGGTTGAATATTTCAATTATTATTTGTATTTTTGCAGCCCAAAATGTATAGTCGCGAAATTAATATAACAAATATATAAATTAAAAACAATTAAGAATGCCTACAATTCAGCAATTAGTAAGAAAAGGACGCTCTGTGTTGGTGGATAAGAGTAAATCTCCTGCCCTTGACTCGTGTCCTCAAAGACGTGGCGTTTGCGTGAGGGTTTATACAACTACTCCTAAAAAGCCAAACTCTGCAATGCGTAAAGTAGCTCGTGTACGTTTGACAAACCAAAAAGAGGTGAACTCTTACATACCTGGTGAAGGACATAACTTGCAAGAGCACTCAATAGTTTTAGTACGTGGAGGACGCGTAAAAGACTTACCTGGTGTGCGCTATCATATAGTTCGTGGAACACTTGATACAGCTGGTGTCGCAGGGCGCACACAAAGACGTTCTAAATACGGAACAAAACGTCCTAAGCCAGGGCAACCAGCCGCTCCAGCTAAGAAAAAATAACTAGTAGTATATTAATTATTAAGTAATAACTTTCGTTTTTAGTTTGTTGGATAAGCTATAAAGGTTGAGTAAATTTTCCAGAGGGAAAATTGAAGACGATATTTTGCAGCCAAAAACAAAAACATTATTTTTCAAACAAATGAGAAAAGCTAAACCCAAAAAACGTGTGATTCTTCCTGATCCCGTTTTCAATGATCAAAAAGTCTCGAAATTTGTAAATCATCTAATGTATGATGGTAAAAAAAATACTTCTTATGAGATCTTTTATGCTGCTTTAGAGGTTGTTAAGAATAAACTTCCTAATGAAGAAAAGTCGGCATTGGAAATATGGAAGAAAGCATTGGAAAACATTACTCCCCAAGTAGAAGTGAAATCTCGCCGTGTAGGTGGGGCAACATTCCAAGTTCCTACTGAAATTCGCCCCGATCGTAAAGAGTCTGTTTCAATGAAGAATTTGATTCTATATGCTCGTAAGAGAGGCGGGAAATCTATGGCCGATAAACTTGCAGCTGAAATAATGGATGCATTTAACGAGCAAGGTGGTTCTTATAAGCGTAAAGAAGATATGCATAGAATGGCTGAAGCTAATCGTGCATTTGCTCATTTCAGATTCTAAATACTGCAAGAGAGGTTAATTCTATTAAAAACTTAAAGTAAGGAATTGTAAAAAAATGGCAAGACAAGATTTACATTTGACTCGTAATATTGGTATTATGGCTCACATTGATGCCGGTAAAACGACCACATCTGAGCGTATTCTGTTTTATACAGGATTAACTCATAAAATTGGTGAGGTTCATGACGGTGCGGCAACGATGGATTGGATGGCCCAAGAACAAGAGCGTGGCATCACTATTACGTCTGCTGCAACTACTACCCGATGGAAGTACGCAGGAGATGTTTATAAGATTAATTTAATTGATACCCCGGGGCACGTTGATTTTACTGCAGAGGTAGAGCGTTCGTTGCGTGTGCTTGATGGTGCCGTGGCTACTTACTGTGCCGTAGGAGGTGTGGAACCCCAGTCAGAAACAGTTTGGAGGCAAGCGGATAAATATAATGTACCACGTATTGGATATGTTAATAAAATGGACCGTTCTGGCGCTGACTTCTTTGAAGTTGTACGTCAAATGAAGACTGTTTTGGGCGCTAACCCATGTCCTATTGTTGTTCCTATTGGCGCAGAGGAATCTTTTAAAGGTCTTGTTGATCTTATTAAGATGAAGGCTGTTTATTGGCATGATGAGACAATGGGGGCTGATTATTCTGTGGAAGAGATACCGGCTAATCTGCTGGATGAATGCACAGAGTGGAGAGATAAGATGCTTGAAAAAGTAGCTGAGTATGATGATGCATTGATGGAGAAATATTTCGAAGACCCTTCTACTATTACTGAAGAAGAGGTTTTGAGGGCACTTCGTAACGCAACTGTTCAAATGGCTATTGTTCCAATGCTTTGTGGCTCATCTTTTAAAAATAAAGGTGTCCAAACATTGTTGGACTATGTGTGTGCTTTTTTGCCTTCGCCTTTAGATACAGAAAATGTTATCGGGACAAACCCTGATACGGGCGCAGAAGAGGATCGTAAGCCTAGTGAAGACGACAAAACGTCTGCTTTAGCTTTTAAAATAGCAACTGACCCTTATGTGGGACGTTTGACTTTTTTCCGTGTGTATTCAGGAAAGATCGAAGCAGGTTCTTATATTTATAATTCTCGTTCAGGGAAGAAGGAGCGTGTATCTCGTTTATTCCAGATGCACTCTAATAAACAAAATCCGGTGGACGTTATTGGTGCCGGTGATATTGGTGCCGGTGTTGGTTTTAAAGATATTCACACTGGAGATACATTGTGCGATGAAAATGCGCCAATTATCTTAGAATCTATAGACTTTCCAGAAACAGTAATAGGCATTGCCATTGAGCCAAAAACTCAGAAAGATATGGATAAGCTGTCTAATGGCTTGGCTAAGTTGGCAGAAGAGGACCCGACGTTTACTGTTCATACAGATGAACAGACAGGTCAAACTGTAATTTCAGGTATGGGTGAGCTACATCTTGATATTATCATAGACCGTCTTAGAAGAGAATTTAAAGTTGAGTGTAACCAAGGACGCCCTCAGGTTAATTATAAGGAAGCAATTACAAAGACTGTTAATCTTCGCGAAGTCTATAAAAAACAATCGGGAGGTCGTGGTAAGTTTGCTGATATTATAGTTAATATAGGGCCTGTTGATTCTGATTTTGTGCAAGGTGGATTACAGTTTATTGACGAAGTGAAGGGTGGTAACATTCCAAAGGAATTTATACCCTCAGTTCAGAAGGGATTCCTATCCGCCATGAAAAATGGTGTACTAGCTGGTTATTCATTAGATTCTTTAAAAGTATCATTGATTGATGGCTCTTTTCACCCTGTGGATTCAGATCAGTTGTCTTTTGAAATTTGTGCGATGCAAGCATATAGAAATGCTTGTGCAAAAGCTGGTCCTGTTTTATTAGAGCCTATGATGAAGTTAGAGGTTGTGACTCCAGAAGAGAACATGGGTGACGTGATTGGAGACTTAAATAAACGTCGCGGACAAGTAGAGGGAATGGAGTCTAGTCGCTCTGGAGCCAGAATTGTTAAAGCATTGGTGCCTTTGGCAGAAATGTTTGGTTATGTAACTACATTACGAACAATTTCTTCTGGTCGTGCTACGTCTTCTATGACGTATTCTCATCATGCTCAAGTTTCTTCTTCGATAGCTAAAACGGTTTTAGAAGAGGTTAAAGGACGTGCAGATTTACTTTAATGAGTATCTGGAGCAATTGATTAGTGAATGACTCTTAACCAGTTGTTCCAGATAATTTATAAATTTATTAATCTAATTATAATGAGTCAAAAAATCAGAATTAAGTTAAAATCTTACGATCATAACTTAGTCGACAAGTCGGCTGAGAAGATCGTAAAAACGGTCAAAAGTACAGGTGCTATTGTTAGCGGTCCTATACCTTTGCCTACGCATAAGCGTATTTTTACAGTGAATCGTTCAACTTTTGTTAATAAGAAATCCAGAGAGCAGTTTGAGCTTTCTTCTTATAAGAGATTGATCGATATTTATAGTTCAACAGCTAAAACAGTTGATGCTTTGATGAAGCTTGAATTGCCTAGTGGTGTTGAGGTTGAAATTAAAGTTTGATAATTAAAACAAAGTGAAATGCCAGGATTATTAGGAAAAAAAATCGGAATGACATCCGTGTTCAGTGCTGATGGTAAGAATGTACCATGCACTGTTATCGAAGCAGGTCCTTGTGTTGTTACGCAGGTAAAATCCCTTCAAAATGATGGGTATGAAGCCATGCAGGTAGGTTTCCAAGAAAAAAAAGAGAAACATACCACAAAGCCTTTGATGGGACACTTCAAAAAGGCTGGAGTAACACCAAAGAGACACTTGGCCGAGTTCAAAGGCTTTGGGAGCGATATTAATTTAGGAGATTCTATTACTGTGAATCTTTTCAATGATGTCGAATTTGTAGATGTGATAGGAACTTCTAAAGGAAAAGGATTTCAAGGAGTTGTGAAAAGACATGGTTTCGGTGGTGTTGGTCAAGCAACCCACGGTCAGCATAACCGTGCCCGTAAACCTGGTTCTATAGGTGCTTGCTCATATCCTGCTAAGGTTTTTAAGGGTATGCGTATGGGTGGTCAACTTGGAGGTGACAGAGTCACAGTTCAAAACTTGCAGATATTAAAAGTAATTGAGGAGCATAATCTTTTGTTGGTAAAGGGATCTGTTCCAGGTTGCAAAGGTTCAATCGTAATAATTGAGAAATAATGGAAGTTAACGTATATAATATTAAAGGTGAAGACACTGGGAGAAAGGTTACGTTAAATGACTCTATCTTTGGTATTGAGCCTAACGATCATGCTATTTATTTGGACGTAAAACAATTTATGGCTAATCAGCGTCAGGGTACGCACAAGGCAAAAGAGAGAAGCGAAATAAGCGGCTCTACACGTAAAATCGGCCGTCAAAAAGGTGGTGGTGGTGCTCGCCGTGGAGATATGAACTCACCTTTGCTTATTGGTGGTGGTCGTGTTTTTGGGCCTAGACCTAGAGATTATTTTTTTAAACTAAATAAAAAAGTAAAAGTTTTAGCTAGGAAATCGGCTTTGGCGTATAAAGCTAAAAGCAATGCAATTGTTGTTGTCGAAGATTTTAACTTGGATACTCCGAGGACAAAAGATTTTATTGCAATAACAAAAAATCTTAAAGTTTCTGATAAAAAACTACTTATGATTTTATTAGAAGCAAATAAAAACGTATATTTGTCGGCTCGTAACGTGATAGGCGCTAATGTTCAATTGATTTCAGGATTAAATACTTACAAAGTATTGGATGCTGGAATTGTTGTGTTTACTGAAAGTGCTCTTTCGGCTGTGGATAATATCTTAATTTAAAAAGGAGGCTTAAGTAATGGGAATTATTATTAAACCGTTGGTGACGGAAAAAATGACTGCAATGACAGACAAGTTAAATCGTTTTGGTTTTATTGTACGTCCGGAAGCCAATAAATTAGAGATTAAGAAAGAGGTTGAGACTTTTTATAATGTTACGGTGATAAGTGTTAATACTATTAAGTATTCTGGCAAAAGCAAAAGCCGTTATACAAAAGCTGGTATTATCAATGGCAGAACTAACGCATATAAAAAAGCGATCGTGGCATTGAAAGAAGGAGATACTATTGATTTTTATAGCAATATTTAAGAAAAATGGCAGTACGTAAATTTAAGCCTACAACACCGGGGCAAAGACATAAAATTATTGGTACTTTTGAAGAAATTACTGCTCGGGTACCAGAGAAATCTCTTGTATATGGGAAGAAGTCTTCAGGTGGTCGCAATAGTGAAGGAAAAATGACTATGCGCTACATTGGTGGTGGCCAAAGGAAGGTTATTAGAATTGTTGATTTCAAGAGAAATAAAGACGGTGTACCAGCTGTAGTAAAGACGATTGAATATGATCCGAATCGTTCGGCTCGTATCGCTTTGCTTTTTTATGCAGATGGAGAAAAAAGATATATTATTGCTCCCAATGGGTTGCAAGTAGGTGTGACATTGATGTCAGGTGAAAATGCTGCGCCAGAAATTGGCAATGCGCTTCCTTTGCAGAATATCCCTGTGGGTACAGTGATTCATAATATTGAATTACGTCCTGGTCAGGGTGCTGCTTTCGTTCGCTCTGCGGGAAATTTTGCTCAATTAACCTCTAGAGAAGGTAAATATTGTGTTATCAAATTACCTTCAGGAGAAGTTAGGCAGATACTTAGTACGTGTAAAGCTACTGTTGGTAGTGTGGGCAATTCTGATCATGGATTGGAAAGCTCTGGAAAGGCTGGACGTTCAAGATGGCAAGGACGACGTCCACGTAATCGTGGTGTAGTGATGAATCCAGTGGATCACCCAATGGGTGGTGGAGAAGGACGCGCTTCAGGTGGGCATCCACGATCTCGCAAGGGATTGTATGCTAAGGGACTTAAAACTAGAGCTCCTAAGAAGCAATCTTCTAAGTATATTATTGAGAGAAGAAAAAAGTAATCTGATTAATTGAGTAAACTATGAGTCGTTCATTAAAAAAAGGTCCATATATTAATGTTAAGCTTGAAAAAAAAGTGCTTGTTATGAATGAAGCAGGTAAAAAGGCTGTCGTTAAAACGTGGGCTAGAGCTTCAATGATTTCACCTGATTTTGTAGGTCATACAGTTGCAGTTCACAATGGAAATAAATTTATTCCTGTTTATATTACCGAGAATATGGTTGGGCACAAGTTGGGCGAATTTTCTCCAACTCGTACTTTTAAAGGACATTCTGGTAATAAGAAAAAATGATGGGATTTACAGAAATAATAAAGTATTAAAATAAATGGGAGCAAGAAAAAAAATATCGGCAGATAAAAGAAAAGAAGCCCTTAAAGCCATGTATTTTGCTAAATTGCAAAATGTCCCAACCTCTCCCCGTAAAATGCGCCTTGTGGCTGACATGGTTCGTGGAATGGAGGTTAATAGAGCTCTTGGCGTTTTGAAGTTTTCATCAAAAGAAGCTGCTGCGAGAGTTGAGAAATTGTTGCGATCTGCGATTGCCAATTGGGAACAAAAGAATGAACGCAAAGCAGAAAGTGGCGAATTGTTCGTTACTAAGATTTTTGTTGATTGCGGATCTACTTTAAAAAGAATGAGACCCGCTCCACAAGGTAGAGGATACAGAATTCGTAAGCGTTCAAATCATGTGACTTTGTTCGTGGATTCTAAAAGTAATAATGAAGATCAAAATTAAGCTACATGGGACAAAAAGTTAATCCAATAAGTAACCGTTTAGGAATTATCAGAGGTTGGGATTCTAATTGGTATGGTGGAAATGATTATGGTGATTCATTGCTTGAAGATAGCAAAATTCGTAAATATCTGAATGCAAGATTGGCAAAAGCGAGTATGTCGCGAATTATTATTGAACGTACCTTGAAGCTTGTTACTATTACTGTTTGTACAGCGCGTCCTGGTATTATTATTGGTAAAGGTGGACAGGAAGTTGATAAGTTGAAGGAAGAGTTGAAGAAAATTACCGATAAGGATATCCAAATTAATATTTTTGAGGTAAAGCGCCCTGAACTTGATGCGGTTATTGTTGCAAATAATATCGCTCGTCAAGTTGAAGGGAAAATAGCCTATCGTCGTGCAATTAAGATGTCTATAGCAAACACTATGCGCATGGGGGCGGAAGGCATTAAAGTGCAAATTTCAGGACGTTTGAATGGAGCTGAGATGGCTCGTTCTGAAATGTATAAAGAAGGAAGAACTCCGTTACACACTTTTAGGGCAGATATCGACTATTGTCATGCTGAAGCATTGACTAAAGTCGGTCTCCTTGGTATAAAAGTCTGGATTTGTCGAGGTGAGATTTTTGGCAAAAAGGATTTGGCGCCAAATTTTGCTCAAAGCAAAGACAATGCTCGTGGAAGCAATAATAATGGTGGAAAGAACTTCAAAAGAAAGAAAAATAATCGCTAAACGAATTTGAATTTTAGGAATTATGTTACAACCGAAAAAGACAAAATTCAGAAGACAACAGAAGGGGCGCATGAAGGGCATTGCCCAGAGAGGAAATCAGCTTGCTTTTGGTTCTTTTGGTATAAAGGCTCTCCAGAACAAATGGATTACAGGTAGGCAAATTGAAGCGGCACGTATTGCTGTTACAAGGTATATGCAGCGTCAAGGACAGATTTGGATTCGAATTTTCCCAGATAAACCGATTACCAAAAAACCAGCAGAAGTGCGTATGGGTAAAGGTAAAGGTTCACCAGAAGGATTTGTTGCTCCAATAACTCCGGGTAGAATTATAATTGAAGTTGAAGGAGTATCGTATGAGATCGCTAAGGAAGCTTTGCGCTTAGCTGCGCAGAAACTTCCTGTTACTACGAAGTTTATAGTTAGGCGTGATTACGATGTTCAAAATCAAAATGCGTAACGTATATGAAAATTTCGGAAATTAAAGAAATGTCTACTGCTGACTTAGTAGAAAGAGTAAATGCTGAAGTGGTTAATTATAACCAAGTAGTTTTAAATCATTCTATTTCTCCTTTGGATAATCCTGTTCAGATTAAATATTTACGTAGAACTATTGCGCGTATGAAATCTGAACTACGTCAAAGAGAACTTACTAATAAATGATGACTTGATGGAAGCAAGAAATTTAAGAAAAGAAAGAACAGGGGTTGTATTGAGCAATAAAATGGATAAGACCATTACCGTTGCTGCAAAATTTAAGGAAAAGCACCCTATATATGGTAAATTCGTGAGTAAAACGAAGAAATACCATGCTCATGATGAAAAGAACGAATGTAATATTGGTGATACAGTATGCATTATGGAGACTCGTCCTTTGAGCAAGACTAAAAGGTGGAGATTGGTAGAAATAATTGAAAGAGCTAAATAATTATGATACAAGCAGAATCCAGACTGACAGTATGTGACAATAGCGGAGCAAAGGAAGCTTTGTGTATCCGTGTCTTAGGTGGTACAGGGCGTCGTTATGCTTCCGTAGGGGATGTGATTGTTGTTTCTGTAAAGAACGTTATCCCTTCGAGTGATATAAAAAAAGGTGCAGTATCAAAAGCTTTAATCGTGCGGACAAGAAAAGAAATTCGTCGTGTAGATGGATCTTATATACGTTTTGATGATAATGCTTGCGTATTACTTAATAATGCGGGTGAGATCCGCGGTAGTCGTATTTTTGGTCCTGTTGCAAGAGAACTTCGTGTTACAAACATGAAAGTAGTCTCACTTGCACCTGAAGTACTTTAATCTTGTAAAAGTTTTTAAGTAATGAACAAATTACATATAAAGAAAGGCGATACAGTTTACGTGAATTCAGGTGAAGACAAAGGTAAGACTGGTCGAGTATTAAAGGTTCTTGTAAAAGAGGGACGTGCAATTGTTGAAGGTATTAATATGGTTTCAAAAAGTATTAAGCCTAATGCCAAGAATCCTCAAGGTGGTATAGTTAAGCAGGAGGCTTCTATCCATTTATCAAACTTAAATTTGGTTGACCCTAAGACAGGTAAGGCAACGCGTATTGGGAGAAAAATAAGTTCTGATGGAACTTTAGTGCGTTATTCTAAAAAAACAGGAGAGGAGATTAAGTAAATGAGTAATACTGCTAGCCTAAAGAAAGAATATGCAGAGCGTATTGCTCCTGCATTGAAATCACAATTTGAGTATTCTTCAGTAATGCAAATTCCTGTACTTAAGAAGATTGTTATCAATCAGGGCTTAGGTATGGCTGTTGCTGATAAGAAAATAATAGAAGTTGCAATTAATGAAATGTCGACTATTACGGGTCAAAAAGCTGTTGCTACTATTTCTCGTAAAGATATTGCTAATTTTAAATTGCGTAAGAAAATGCCTATCGGTGTTATGGTCACTTTGCGTAGAGAGAGAATGTATGAGTTCTTGGAGAAATTAGTTCGTGTAGCACTGCCTCGTATTAGAGATTTTAAGGGAATAGAAAGTAAATTTGATGGAAAGGGTAATTATACTCTTGGCATTCAAGAACAGATCATTTTTCCTGAAATTAATATAGATAGTATTACTAGAATTCTGGGTATGAATATTACCTTTGTGACTTCTGCTGAAACAGATGAAGAAGGATATGCTCTTTTGAAAGAATTTGGTTTACCGTTTAAAAATGCAAAAAAAGACTGATTGTTATGGCAAAAGAATCAATGAAGGCTCGTGAAGTTAAGCGTGCTAAACTAGTGGAAAAATATGCCGAGAAAAGAGCTCAGTTGAAGAAGGATGGCGATTTTGAGGCTTTGCAAGCCTTGCCAAAGAACTCTTCACCTGTGCGAATGCATAATCGTTGCAAATTGACGGGACGTCCTAAGGGTTATATTCGTCAGTTTGGAGTATCAAGAATTCAGTTTCGCGAAATGGCATCTAATGGACTTATTCCAGGTGTGAAAAAAGCGAGCTGGTGATCATCTATTTTATTTAAATATTGTCAGGATAGTCCTGGTTAATTTAATTGTTTTTATTTATGACAGATCCAATTGCAGATTATTTGACGAGACTGAGGAATGCAATTAGTGCAAAGCACAGAATTGCAGAAGTTCCCGCTTCGAATTTAAAAAAAGAAATTACTAAAATTCTTTTTGAAAAAGGCTACATTCTTAATTATAAGTTTGTAGAAGATGGGCCACAAGGTACAATAAAAGTGGCTTTAAAATATGATTCAGTTAACAAGGTTAGCGCAATCAAAAAAATGGAAAGAGTATCTTCTCCAGGTATGCGAAAGTATACTGGCTATAAAGATATGCCACGTGTAATTAATGGTTTGGGTATTGCTATAATATCTACTTCCAAAGGTGTAATGACAAACAAAGAAGCGGCTGATTTGAAAATAGGTGGTGAGGTTTTGTGTTATGTATATTAATTTAGGAGGAAATAAGCAATGTCAAGAATAGGAAAATTACCCATTAGTATACCGACAGGAGTTGTTGTAACATTTAAAGATGATTTAGTTACAGTAAAAGGTCCTAAAGGTGAGTTAAGTCAATATATTAATCCACTTATTAGTGTGGATATTCAGAATGGACATATTGTTTTAAGTCGTCAAAGTGATGATAAGCAAGAACGCGCTTTTCACGGTTTGTATCGTTCATTAATTCATAATATGGTTGTAGGGGTATCTGAAGGATATAAAAAAGAGCTTGAATTAGTTGGTGTTGGATATCGTGCCTCTAATAATGGAAATATTATTGATTTGGCATTAGGCTATACTCATAATATTTTCATACAACTTCCACCAGAGGTAAAGGTTGAAACAAAAGCAGAGAGAAATAAAAATCCTCTTATTCTTTTGGAATCTTGTGATAAGCAACTGTTAGGTCAAGTTTGCTCAAAGATACGTTCTTTCCGTAAGCCTGAACCTTATAA
>DBTL01000098.1 GCA_002307035.1 Bacteroides sp. UBA1317 | reverse complement strand
CCTCTTCAGTTAAAATGTCGTGCTCAGGGCTATATACCTGTGGAGTGAAGTTTAATCTGGCCAACTGTTCGTCAAAAGAAGCCACATGATCTTCAACCAGATAAGATAATCGCACGGATGGGTACTTCTGATGCAAATAGTTGAGCGTACGTACATCAAAGCATTGCACCAACAATCGGTCTCCCAGTTCCTTACTCAACAACACCTTCATGCATAAGTCGGCGAAAGTCCGGTAGTCAGGCGAAAAGATTCCATCTTTGGCAGGATCAGACTTTATTTCAATATTATAGGAAACAGCTGCCTTCCCGTTATGCTTCACGTATGTTTCCACGCTATCAATAAGCGTTGAAACCAGCGGAACAACACATTTCAGATTCTTACGCAAAGGGAAAGACGGATTCACACGGTTGCCCACATCGTACCTACAAATGCTATCATACGTCATACAATAGAGCTTGTAATTCTTCATTTGATCTTTAGGGATCGTATCTCCCTGAGGGGTAAGTGCCTTTATCGAATTAAAGAAAGCATCATGAGAGACAACAACCTGGCTATCCAGCGTAACATGCAAATCCAGTTCCAGGACCGGCACACCCAGATCAACAGCATGAATCATGGCGGGAATGGTATTCTCCGGATAGAGAGCTGCTCCACCACGATGCGCATGAACTACGGGAATCTTCTCTTCGGCAGATTTACATCCACCCATCAGTGCAGCAACACACATTGCCAACAGAGGTATTGAGACAAAAACTTGTTTTTTCATTTCTTACTACTAATTTGGTTAATGCAGCAAATGTAGAGAATAGATGTTACGATCTTAAGACATGGAAGAAAAAAAACAAAGAACGAAGCACTCATCCATATTATTGGGAGGAGAGCGAGGATGTGCTACTACAAGTATAAAACATTTCACGATTTTCTATTTATTAAAAAGTGTTTCCAATGCTAATTTAAGTTATAAAAAGGATCTTTTTCTTTAATAGTGATTTCCAGGCCAAAAGAAACCTATACTTTTGACCATTCAAACGTTTTGGTCAAAAAGATGTGTTCTATTACAGACTTTTAAATATGAGTACAAATGGTTAATACAACCTATACAAAAGATTGCCCCGAAAAGCTTTTTCAAATTATAGAGGCAGCGCAAAAAAGATTCGGATTATATGGATTTGAAAAGACTGCCATGCATGAAATAGCGTCCGACCTTAATATGTCCAAAGGCTCTTTATACTACTATTTTCCGGATAAAGAACATCTCTATGCCGCCGTAGTACAGAAAGAGCATGATTTGTTTCTCCATCTGGTAGAGGCTAAAATGGTATCACTGACTGATGCCGCCGACATGCTTAGAGAATACGTGAACATAAGGCTTTCTTATTACCGAGCTTTACTAAATCTAACCCATTTTCGCCACAATAACATCGGAGAAATGCACAAAGTGATGCATAGCGTGATGCAAGGCAAATCGGCCCTGTTCAAAACTCAGGAGAAAGAGCTTTTGAGCAAGATATTCACTTGTGGCATAGAGCAACAATGTTTTGAGAATCAGACTCTTGAGGAAATGGATGAAACATCAGAACTACTGCTAGACATTATCAGAGGTCTGACAGGTGCTGCAATAAAAAATAAAGACGTATTCTATTTAGACGACAAAGAATATGAGAAGACTTTAAAAAGAATCAATCGATTTGTTGAGATGTTTATAAAAGCATTAAAGAAGTAACAATCATTACAGAACATCGATTAAAAGATCATTTTCAAGATAACATAAAAGGATAATTAGGTATCCTTCAGGACTTTATAGTGCAAATTATTAATAGGTATCAGGTATATGGAAAAAGAAAAGAAAGAGAAAGGAATAAAAAAATACATTCCTTTAATTGCTGTTGTTGCAATCGTATTGGGCGGTAGTTGGTATTGGTATGTGGAATATACCAAATACATTTCGACCGATGACGCACACATTGACTCAGACAACTATGCCGTTAGTTCTAAGATGCTGGATCGCATCAGCCACATCTATTTTGAGGAAGGAGATTCTGTAAAAAGAGGAGACTTACTCGTGGAACTAGACAGCACGGAGCTACATGCGCAAAAGATGCAGAGTGAAGCTAATCTGGAACAGTCAAAGGCACAACAGGTACAAGCCGAAGCTAAGTTGAGTTATGACGAAGAAAGTATTAAGGTACTTCAAGTAGGACTAGCCAAAGCAGAGGAAGATTATACACGGGCTAAAGAGCAATACAAAGGTGACGTCATTACGAAAGAACAGTATGATCACACCCAAAAAGCATGGGAGTCAGCAAAAGCTCAACTAAATGCTGCAAAGAAACAACTGACTGTCTCAAGTGCGCTGATAGAATCGGCAAATGCTGCCATTGAAACAACTAAAGCACAAATCAAGGTTATCTCCACACAACTAAACAACACCCGCTTATATGCACCCATTGATGGTATCGTAGCCAAGAAGTGGCTTTTAGATGGTGATGTGACTCAACCCGGACAGACAGTACTGACTGTAACCAACCCGCAGAAATTATGGGTGGAAGTCTACTTGGAAGAGACAAAGATGGGAGGATTGCATTTGAACCAGAAAGCTAAACTGAAAATAGATGCGTATCCTGACGTTACTTTTATGGGGCATATCACGCAACTTAGTTCAAATACGGCTTCTCAGTTTTCGCTCATTCCACCCAACAACGCTTCGGGCAATTTCACCAAAGTAACCCAACGTGTTCCATTAAAAATATCCATAGACAATACTGAGAACAACTCTCCATTGAGCCACTATAATCTATTATCCGGTATGTCGGTTGTTGTGAAAGTAATAAGAGACTAAAAATGAGAAAAGCAACTCTTTCGCACCGACTTCGCCGAAAGATACGAAGCCGCGACTCAGCTTTTCATCCTCGAAATATCAATTATAAATGGTGGCTACTGGGTAATATCATGGTTGGTACATTCATGGCTGTACTCGACTCGACCATTGTTAATGTAGCGTTGCCTAAGATCATGACTTCTTTCGGGGTCGGAATAGACAAAATAGAATGGGTTTCTACAGCCTACATGCTCGCAATGGCTGTAATGTTGCCAACTGCAGGATGGATGGCTGACAAGTTCGGATACAAACGTTTGTATTTTCTGGGAATGCTATTTTTCACTCTCGGCTCTTTGCTCTGCGGTATGTCCGGTAATGAAGATATGCTGATTATTGCGCGTGTCATTCAGGGCTTTGGTGCAGGTACAATTCAGCCTTTGGGTATGGCTATCATCTCAAGAGAGTTTCCTCCTCAACAACGAGGAGTCGCTCTTGGATTCTGGGCAATTGCTGCCGCAGCTTCTATTTCCTTTGGGCCACTCATTGGAGGATATTTAGTTGATAACTTCAACTGGGCACTGATCTTCGATGTAAATGTTCCTGTTGGAATCATAGGAATGGTCGCAACTATCATCATACAGACCGAATATAAGAATAAACGGATACGTAAGTTTGACATTGTGGGATTCATCTCCGCTACGATCTTCTTGCCGGTACTTCTTTACGCACTCTCACAAGGTAATGCAGAAACTAATTCGGAAGGTTGGAGTGCTCCATACATCTTGTTATGCTTTGCTATATCGCTAATTGGGATGACTGTGTTTATCACACAAGAATTAACTGTAAAGGAACCGCTGCTTGATTTGCGGCTATTAACAAACAGAAACTTCGGAATCTGTTCCCTCATCATGCTCATGTTTAGTATCGGTATGTTCGGAAGTACTTTCCTCTTGCCGCTCTACTTACAGAACTCACTGGGATATACAGCATTGCAAGCAGGAGCCGTATTTCTTCCGGTAGGAATCATACAAGGAATCATGTCTCCCACCTCCGGCTTCCTGACAACTAAAGTAAACCCCAAATGGATACTCCTTACAGGAATTGCGATGCTGGCTTTCAGTTTCTATATAAATTCGTCTTTTTCCTTTCTAACAGAACGAGGATATATCATGTTCGGGCTTTATATACGTGGTTTTGCCATGGGGATTATATTCACTCCACTCAGCACGATCTCATTATCGCAAATATCCAAAGACAAAATGGCTCAGGCCTCCGGGGTAAGCAACACGATACGCCAGATAGGAGGAAGTTTAGGTGTAGCCATACTCACAACGGTGCTTACAAGCAGGGTCACTTACCACAACGAGTTATATAGTGAAGCACTTAACCCCAATGCGCCGGCTTATCAACAAGTACAAAGCGGATTACAGCACTTCGCTCAGAAGCAGATAGACAGTTCGCCATCCATAGCCGGTCAGCAAGGAAAAGCATTACTCATCTCACACATAGGCAAACAAGCCTACATACAAGGTGTAGATGATGACTTTCTATTAGTAGCTGTTCTGACAATTATAGGTGGGATTCCGGCATTTGCTTTACGCAAAAGAAAAGAAAACGTATAAAACAGATAGATTATGATTAAACAATTATTCAAAATAACACTATTACTGGTATGTGGTGCAGCTTCTTTTATGCCTGTCTGTGCACAGCAATCAGTTGATTCATTGTCTTTTCAGCAGGTCATAGCACAAGTGATACAAACTCATCCATCGGTAAAAGAAGCACAAGAAGCTCTTAATGGAGCAGCAGCCAAAATCGAATTGGCCAGGTCGGCTTATCTGCCTACAGTAGATTTTAATGCTTCTTACACTCGATTAGGTCCTGTGTCAAAAGTTGATTTCCCGGGACTAGGAACATTCCAGTTTAACCCGTATGACAATTATAAAGCAGGAGTGGATATCAATCAAACAATCTACGACTTTAAAAAGACGGCTAAAGCTGTTGAGGTAGAAAATAAAAGGAAAGAGCTTACGGCTATTTCGATCGATAAAGTGAAGCAATCGCTTTCTATGACCGTGGTTAACAACTATTATGCATTAGTCTACCTTCAAAGCGCCATTGATATAAAAAATGAGGAACTACGTAACTTACAAAGCCACTTAGAATCTATAGAAAAGAAGAACAGTACAGGCTCTGCAACAAAATATGAGATCCTCTCAACTAAAGTCAAAATCTCAACCATAGAAAGCCAAAAATATGATTTGGAAGCAGCCATAAGTAACCAGCTTTCTATACTGAACACTTTACTCGGTCAGCCGGAAGATACCCCACACAGAGTTATAAATACGCTGAACATGGAAAGCATTGAGACCCAAAACTCAAATGTGGCTTATGCCATCGAACACCGCGAAGAGATAAAGCTAGCCAAGGAGCAAACAGAATTGGAAAGCTTAAATTATTCAGCGATAAAGACGGCAAATAACCCCAGCATAAATGCTTTCGCTTCTGCCGGATTTAAGAATGGATATTCTCCTGAACAGAATAGTTTGAAAGGAAATTTCCTGGTAGGTGTAGGCGTAAAAGTTCCTCTTTATGATGCGAAGAAAAACAAAAACAATCTGCTGATATCTAAATCAAGCGTGGTTAGCTCGCAACTTGAAACAGAAATTGTTCGCCGCAATATTGTGAACGAAGTAGTAGAGGCACAATCGGGTATTGAGTCTTCAAAAAAGAAAGTGGCTCAATTCGAGATGCAGCTCACACATGCCTTGCAAGCTTACGAATTAGCCAAAACAAGTTATAAAAGCGGAGTTATTACGAACTTGGACTTGCTTGACTCTGAAACAGCCGTTTCGGAAAGCAGACTTCAACTCCTCAAATCTCAACTTGACCAACAAGTATCTATACTTAAGCTTAAAATAGCGATCGGAAATCATATTTATTAAAACCAGCCCCTCTCCGTAAATATACCTAATGCCCCATTACATATATTGTTATCGCAATAACTTATAATGTAATGGGACATTAGGTATATTGTTATTTATAGCCTTGTGATCATCACAAAAGATTGCGCACAAAAAAAACGTACACTTAACATCACGCTAAATGTACGTCAGACACTAAATTTTAAAATATACTAAACTCATGCTATCATTATCATAGCAGGAAAATAATATCTTAAATAAAAACTATTAATATTCGGGTGGGATGTCTTTGAGTTGAGCTTTAGTGAATACCGGACCATCTTTGCATACATAGAGTTTACCTACATTGCAACGTCCACATTTCCCAACACCACATTTCATCCTGTTTTCTAAAGTTGTATAAACATTCTCGTCTTTGAAACCGAGTTTCTCCAGAACGGGGAATGTGAACTTTATCATAATCGGAGGACCACAAACAATAGCAATCGTATTGTCACTGTTCGGTGCAACCTTTTCGAGAACAGAAGGGACAAATCCAACCTGACCTTTCCAATCGGGAGTCTCGCCACCGGGATCGACTGTTGTAATGAGATTTACATCAGCACGTTTCTCCCATTCTTCCAATTCTCCTTTGTATACTAAATCGTTAACAGACTTAGCACCATACACAATCGTTATATCTTTAAAATTCTCACGAGTATCCAGCGCGTTCCAGATGACACAACGCATAGGAGGTAACGCAATCCCGCCTGCTACAAAAAGCAAGCTTTTCCCTTTCCATTCATCAAGAGGAAATGTATTACCAAAAGGACCTCTGAAACCCATTGTAGCTCCTTCTTCCAGTTTTGAAAGTCCGGAGGTAACACGACCGGCTTGACGAAAAGTACATTCTATATATCCTTTCCGAGTGGGTGAAGAAGCAATACAGAAAGTCGATTCACCTTCACCGAAAGCAGAATATTCGCCAAACTGTCCGGCCTTGAAATCAAAAGCTTCAGCTTCTTCTTCATTTTTAAATTTCAACCGGAAGGTTCTGACTCCGGGAGCCTCATCTGTGATCTTCTCAATCTCCATCAAATGAGGAAGATATATGTTTGAATTATCCATTGTTCTATTCTGCAATTGAAGTTAAATGTTCAAGTATATTCATGTCTACCGGACAAGCTCTGGAACAACGTCCACAACCTGTGCATCCCATCTTTTGAATACGTTCAGGCATATAAGAGAATTTGTGCAATATGCGTTGCCTCCAACGGGTACTTTGCGTAGGACGTGGATTATGCCCTGAAGTGTGCAAAGTGAAAAGAGAAAAGCCGCATGAATCCCAACAGCGGATTCGGCGTCCAGCAGAACCTTTTGCATCCTCTTGTATATCAAAACAGGCACAAGTAGGGCAAACAAAAGCACACGCACCGCAACCCAAACAACGTTCTGATTGTTGTTGCCACACCGGGCTATCAAAAGCAACAGATAACTTCTCTTTAACCTGTTCAAGAGCAAAATGAACCGGTACTTTAGCCAAGTAGAGTTCTTTATCAATCTCTTTAGAAAGTTGTTCAAAACTGTCGGCTGATAATTCCACCAAAGCCTTTCCCTTGGAAGTTAAAACTTCAACCAACGCTCCCTCGTCAGGAAGCATCGTAATCTGAATATCGCTTCCGACCGTACTGCCGGGACCTCCGTTGACTGATGTGCAGAAACAATAGGAATCGCTTTTAGAGCAACTGAAACTAACAAGGGTCGTTTTTTCTAAGCGCGTATTGTAAGGTTTATCTTTGTAATCCCAGTTAAATATTCCGGTAAGAGAAGCAAACCCTGCTGCATCACACGGACGAATCTTCCAAAGTACCTTATCAGACACAGAAAGCGCATCAAAATCCTGCACTTCAACATTCTTACCGCTTTTCTGATAAGAGAACAAAGATTCTGCTTTCGGGAAAACCGCTTTCTTTATGGATTGAGTAGTCTGTACAAAGTCCGAAGCCACCTCACTGAGTTCAGTGACCCGCTTAAAATCGACTTTATCCCTACCTTGAACCGGAGCATATACATGACTTCCTCCTTTAATCATTTGCTTAAACCATTGATCTAAGCCATTCTTATTGATATATAGCTTTTCCATAATTTCAAATTAACGAATAAAGTCTTCTTTATCTTCTACCTTATATGTAGAAAGTACATTACCCGAATTATTAAAAGTCGCTCCAAAATCCCGATCAATGTCTTCCATCATTTTATGCGTTAACAAATGAATAGGAATACCTAACGGGCAAGCATCCGAACAAGCACCACATCCGGTACAACGTCCAGCCAAGTGCATTGCCCTATTTATCTGCCATTCCATATTTCCGAGCGGACTAGCCCAAGGTTCAATCCACTGAGGAGCATTCACCTCTACAACACAACGAGAACAGTAACATAAGGGGCAAGCCGCACGACAAGCATAGCACTTGAAACAAGAAGAAAGTTCTTGTTGCCAGAAAGCCCATCGTTGTTCTCTGTTCATACCGTCTAGCTTGTTTATCAATTCTTGTTCTTTGGTATCGATAACAAGCTGTATATCTGCAAGATAATCGTTCATCTCCTTAAACCCGGAGAACTCAACAACCTCATCCTCCTTTGTAACCGTTAACAAAAGAAATTTCTCTTCCTTCAATTGATTCTCCTTCACTAACTGCGCTATGCTCCTCATCGTAGGAACTGTTGCCACAACTGCCACTTTTCCATTTCCAAGCAACTCCGGTTTGGTAAGATAAACAGCCAGATTATTTGTACAACGCCCATTATAGATAAGCCTCTCAACATCTTCTGCCTTTTCGCAAAAGAACGGACGCGTCTTATTACTACCTTCTTCGTAACCAATCACTTTGATTACTGCCCCTTCACGCAATAAAGAAGCTGCTTTTTCCACTAACTTAGTCATGATGTTCCTCCATATAATTAGCCACCTTCTGATATTCTGTGTATGGTCCCAATTCGCGAATATCCGCAACTGTGTTATTCACCAAATCAGCCCATTTTGCACCTTCGGCTGCCGACACCCAGGAATAGCGGATGCGAGCAATATCAATGCCTAAGAAATTTAAAAGATTCCGAAATACAATCCACCGGCGACGAGCATGGAAATTACCCGAAGTATAATGGCAATCGTTAGGATGGCATCCGGAAACAATGATACCATCAGCTCCATTGGCAAAGGCTTTAAGTATGAGCATAAAATCAATACGTCCCGTACACGGGAAGCGCACTATCTTCACATTAGAAGCATATTTCAAACGGCTAGTCCCCGTAAGGTCGGCACCGGCATAAGTACACCAGTTACACACAAAAGCTACAATACGAGGTTCAAATTCTATCTTATTATCGTCCATAATTACTTCTAATTTAATCATTTAACAATGCCGCAACCTCTGCGTAAACCTGTTCGTTAGAGTATCCTTGTATATCGATAGACTTTGAACGGCAGAATGCCACACAAGTCCCACATCCCTGACAAAGCCCGGGATTGACTTTCGCTACAGTCTTAAGCACATTCCCGTTTCTGTCTTTTATTTCTTCCGCTTCAATGGCATGATAAGGACAGGCCGTCTGGCACATAAAGCAGCCCACACAGGTGCTGAACAAAGGAGGGGTAGTACGATTGACCACTGCCACCAAAGGTTCACGAACTAAATCTTTCTGAGAGAACAGCGCAGCCACTTTTACCGCAGCACCCGATGCCATACCCACTGTTTCAGGAATATCTTTCGGCGCCTGACAAGCCCCGGCCAAATAAATTCCGGCAGTATTGGTTTCTACCGGTTTCAGTTTAGGATGTGCTTCTGCAAAGAATTTATACGGGTCATAAGAAATGTGTAATTTTTGTGCCAATTCTTCCGCTCCCTTATTGGCCACACTTGCCGTGGCAAGAACCACCATATCGGCTTCTATTTCTACAGGAGTAGCACCAAGCAATGTATCTACGCCTTTGACTATAAGTTTACCCTCTTTTTCATATACACGCGCCACTCTACCACGAATATAGTTTACTCCGTCCTCTTCAATGGCACGCCTTACAAATTCATCGTAGTTTTTTCCCGCAGCACGAATATCCATATAGAAAACATAAGATTCTCCACCGTGGACTTTATGTTGATAAAGCATAGCGTGCTTGGCAGTGTACATGCAACAAATCTTGGAACAGTAGTGAATGCCTTTAGCCGGATCACGAGAACCTGCACAAGCGATAAATACAATCTTCTTAGGAATTGCGCCATCCGAAGGACGACGAATTTCGCCAAGTGTAGGTCCGGAAGCCGAAGCCAGGCGTTCAAATTGCAGTCCGGTGATCACATCCTTGTACTTCCCAAATCCATATTCAGGGAAATAGTTAGGTTTCAAAACATCAAAACCGGTAGTCACAACTACTGCCCCTATTTCTTCGGTAATAATTCTATCTTCCTGATCAAAACTGATAGCTCCCGTTGGACAAGTCTTCTCGCAAAGGCGACATTTGCCTTTCTGATAATACGTACAATGCTCCTTGTCAATTACAGGTTTATTGGGCACAGCCTGAGGGAAAGGCACATAAATGGCAGTGCGTAATCCCAAACCTGCATTAAATTCACTTGATATTTTTTTATTGGGGCATTTAGTCGTACAGAGTCCGCAACCCGTACACAATTTCTCATCAATGCTCTTCGCTTTGAGGCGAATACTAGCCTTGAAGTTTCCAATAAATCCTTCCAAATGCTCTACTTCCGCATACGTATACAAAGTAATATTAGGATGTTGCGCCACCTCTACCATACGAGGAGTAAGTATGCATTGCGAACAGTCAAGAGTAGGGAACGTCTCCGATAATTGCGACATATGTCCGCCAATGGAGGGTTCTTTCTCTACTAAAATAACCTTGTGTCCACAGTTAGCGATATCCAAACTAGCCTGAATACCAGCAATACCTCCACCGATTACCAATGCTTTTTTAGTTACCGGTACCTCAATAGGGGTTAGTGGTTTGTTGTATTTTACTTTGGCCACTAAACTCTTAACTATATCAACCGCTTTCTGCGTAGTTGCATCTCCTTTTTCGTGAACCCATGAGCAATGTTCACGGATATTAGCAATCTCACATAGATAAGGGTTCAACCCGGCCTCCGAACAGGCGCGTCGGAAAGTCGGTTCATGCATGCGTGGCGAACAAGCAGCCACAACCACTCCATCAAGTCCTTTTTCTTTAATTGCTTGCTTAATCAAAGTCTGACCCGGATCAGAACACATGTATTTATAGTCGATAGCATATTCTACCTCTTCTATTTTCAACGCCTCTTCAGCTACCCTCTGACAATCAACGGTGGCACTGATGTTTTCACCACAATGGCATATAAAAACTCCAATCTTAGACATTTGAATTAATCTTTTAAATTAATAAGAACAAAATGGCGATCGAGACCCAGGTCTTTAGGTGTAAGGCCTATCGCAAGACCTATCGCTTGTGTTATATATAAAATAGGAATGTCAATCGATTTATTGAGATAACTATTAATTGCCGGGCGGCGCATGTCTAAATTGGAATGGCACATAGGGCAAGCCACTACAAGAGCTTTGGCACCCCTATCATCAGCATCTTTCAGAATATTACCTGATAAGCGCCCCACAAGATCAGTGCGTGAAACAGATAAACCGGCTCCACAACATTCTGTCTTAAATGCCCAATCGATAGAAGTTGCTCCAATCATGGTCATCAGTTTATCCATACTTTGTGGATCTTCTAATTGGTCAAATTGAAGTATCTTATGAGGTCGCACCAACAAGCAACCATAATAACATGCCACTTCATGACGAAACGGATGAACGACCTTCGCTGCAAGATTATCTTGCACATATTTCTCTATAAACTGTACCACATTAAGAATCTTCACATTTCCAAAGTATGGCATTTTGATAATATCAACAATCTTGTCAAGTAGTTTAGTGTCTTGTGCCAATTCATATTGCACAGTAGACAAACGATTGTAACAAGACGCACAAGGCACCACTATCTCTTCAAAACCTTGTTGCTCTGCCAAAGCCAAAATACGGGCCACAAGAGAAAGGGAAAGCTCTCTATCCATAGAATGTGCAGCCGTTGCTCCACAGCAGTTCCAATCATTCAATTCTACCAGTTCAATATCGAAAGCTTTTGCCAGCGTTATAACAGATTCGTTATATTCCAAGGAAGTGCCTTTCAGAGAACACCCCGGATAAAAACCTATTTCCATTTGTTATTCCTATTTTGTGTTATCAATAGTCTTAGAAAAGATACGCTGTATCTTCTTCCTGCTTTTTATACTTTCAGGCAATAGATTCAATTTCCCTTTCAAGAGCATAGAGGGAACCACTTTTAAATCTTGCACAAGGCGAAAAGTTCTGATTTTAAATCCAAGAATTAAGCCCACCTCATACAATCGACCTGTATACTTCACTGAATCCAAAAAAGCATTATGGAAAGCAACGACAGGACGAGCCTGTGAATTTACACAAGATTCTTCACGAGATTTTTGACGTAAATAGTCCATTAATTTAGGAATATCAACCTCATTAGGACATCTGGCAAGGCAATTTTCGCAACTTAAGCAAAGCCAAATAGCTTCGGAAGACAAGACTCGATGATAGTTCTTCTCATCGTCAGTTTGCAACAATCTCAAAATATAACTGGGAGAATAATCCATATCAGCAGCCAACGCACATCCCGCAGTGCATTTTCCACATTGATAGCAATGAGACACATTTACTCCTGTACTTTCCATTAATTTGCCGGAAAGGCATAATTCATTCTTCATGTATTATATCAATAAAAAAATTATCGTGATAAACAAGACATAATGCAGCTTCTGAAGCATGTAATTAACACAACATACCACAGAGTATAAAGTAAAGAAAATGAGATTACTAAATCAAAATATGCCGCAATGTATAGATGTAATATTGGGAAGTCGATCTAATAAAAGTATTACCAGAGGAAGAGATAACATTTGCCTGAGTTAACAAAGGATCAAGGGCACATGAACCCTGCGCTATAAAATGAATTTTATAAAACTTATGGAAGTCAGTTCCTCCTATTAGGAAGGTCGGTTGAAAAAAGATTGCCCTGCAAACATCCCAAGCTCCAGAAGTATCTGGTTTTTCATAGATAGGATTGCAAGAAAAGTCTTCAATAGATAAATCTAAAGCTACGGAAACATGAGAATGATGACTATCCATGTCTAAATTAACAGCCATATCATCAGTATTTGCGGTTTCATTCTGATGACTTTGTTGCAATGCATTTTGTATATTAGCAAAGACTAATATAAAGAAAGCAAAAGACAATATGGATTTTATATTCATATTCATATTCGGTGTAAAAATACTAATGATTATTTGAATTATCTCATATTTAAAAAAGTCTTTTATGATTATTCCGCGATAGATATCATAAAAAAGATGCTAAAAATCAAAATAGACATGCTGCATTGAAGTATCCCAAAAAAAACGTACACTTAACATCACGCTAAATGTACGCTATATATAATATAAACTAAAAATACTGATTATGAGAAGGGGAAAAATAATTTGTTTAGACACACGTTAAAAATACATATCCCCTATTCTCATAACAGATTAGGTTTGCGCTATCACAGCGAAAAAATAATATCTTAATTAATGATTAATTGAAAATGATGCAATACACGTTAGGTTAAGGCAAAACTCCGGAAAGAAGTATGCCACAGTCATAACAAAGAAGAAAATAAATTTCTAAACCAAGATATGACGCAATGTATAGATGTAATATCGGAGTGTAGGCTTAGTAGAAATGCTGATGGAATGACAAACCCTATTCATTTGAAGAGCCTGTAAAGAACCAATCAGGCACATAGCCTGAGCTAAAAAAAGACCTTTAGGTGATTGAAAGAAGCCGGATTCTACAAAGGAGGTATTCTGTGGAAGAACACCGCGAAACATTTTCCAATATCCGGATGCAAACTCTGTGTCAAATGAGTGCTGAGTAGAATCATCAGTCGACAGATCAAGCGCAACAGAAATATGAGAGACATGACTATCAATACCGTTACTCACAAGCATCTCAGAATCATGATTTGTCTGAGGAGAAGCTTGTAGCAAGGTACTCTTTATATTAGCAAACACTAATAGAAAGAAAACAAACGTCAATATCGATTTTATACGTTGGCTCATATTGGGCACAAAAATACAATGATTCTTTGAATACTCACATATACAAAGAACTTTTTATTTTTATTTCACTTTAGAGAACACCAGGCATGCCCTTATGAGCTTTACAATGATGTCGGTTTATTAAATATAGACACAATCCACAATAACAAGATAGCTCCGACTGTAGCAGAAAGAAGGTTTCCCAAAATTCCCATAGTGACAATGCCCAATAGGCCGAAAACCCAACCGCCCAATAAACCTCCGACAATACCAATAATAAGGTTTACGATAAGACCAAATCCACTCCCTCTCATAACCTTACCGGCAATAAATCCGGCAAGAATACCAATTACAATGTACCAAATGAAACTCATAAACTTATTTTTTAATGTTATAACTCACATAATATAAAACAAATTTACTTAGTAATAGTTCTACTACGCAAATAGACTATTCGAAATATGAACAAAGCAGGTGAATTGTCATAAACATCCAATCCACCTGCTCTCAACAAACCCCAAAAAAGATTCTCTCTACTCTATATCAAACCAAAGTTTCGTTGTTAATAAATCCGTTCCCTGATTGGCTACGGCAGCCTGATAGCTTATTCCGTTCAGTGACTGCTCAGTACCGGGATAGAAGAAACGGGAAGGTATTTCCCCATCCAGCACAGTTGAAGGGCCGGCTATTAACACAGGATAATCCAGACGGCGCCATTCAGTAAATGCATCCAATCCTTGTCCATAGAATGCAATCCATTTTTGTGTGCCTATCGATTTTTTATAATTGGATGCATCATACTTCACTAAAGATTGTGCCAGATAGGCAGCTACGACAGTGGCATCTGTAATGCCAAACTGCGTAAATGATGCTACTATCGCATCATTATAAAGTTGCTCCGCATCGCCTGTAATGTAGCCGCGGGCAGTGGCTTCGGCAAGTGCAAAAAGCACTTCCGAATAGCTAAAAATAACAGCCGGTGACTCTGAAGTAAGAAAATAAGTACCCGGTTTAGAGGTTTTAGCAAACCCCTGACTATTGGCCTCACTGGTTGACAGACCATTGGCAGCCCCCACATACTCATTGACAGTCTCATCAGAAGGTAATTGCGCATATACGGGCAAACGGGGATCAGAAAGTTCATACAACTTATCCACTAATGTTTTTGAGATACGATAGTCGTCACGCGTTTCGAACCACGCAGAAGCCGGATTTTGCTGTGGCGAGCTGGTATAAATAAATTGAAATATCTCCGTATTGCTACTTATCAATCCAGCATCATCCGTCGTTGCAGCAACTATCGCTTCTTCGGCCAATTCAGGCTCCCGATCAGCGATTCGAAGAGCGATTCGAAGTCGTAAAGAGTTCACAAATTTCTTCCACTTCGCTATATCGCCATCATAAACCACATCTCCATCAATAGCGTCACCGGAAGTGCTCAGTAAAGATTGCGCCTCAGCAAGATCGCTCAGCAAGCCCAAATAGACTTCACGTTGCGTGTCGTATGCCGGAGTCGTGTTTTGACCGACTTCAGAGTAAGGCACATCTCCATAAGCATCCGTCAACAATTGAAACACCCATGAACGAAGAGCAAGAGCAACGCCTTTGTAGTTAGAATTAGCCTCTTCGTCCGTAAAGTTCAAGATAGTATTCAGGTCAGTAATCAGCGTAGCATAACCTGTATTCCACAGCGAAGTGAAATCGGTATTAGATACATCGTACCTATCCGGTTCGGTATATTGAATCTTAGCCCATTGTTGCACAAACAATAAGGAGGAGTTGAAATTACTTTCGGAACCCCAGTATAAGTCAGCTCCTTGCTTTTCACTACCCGTAAGCAAGTAAGCAGGCAAAGGATGTTCCGTTGCATTGGGATTTTCATTGATTTTATCCAATTGGTCGTTGCAAGCAGTGAATAGAGTTGCAAACAAAAATAGTATGAATATATTTTTAAGCATAAGTCTTCATTTTTAGAATTTGAGATTCAGATTAAAGCCTATCGTTCGTACTGTAGGCAGCGAGAGACTTTCAAGCCCTTGCGCATTGCCTGTATTGAAAGCTGTCTCAGGATCAATATTCGGCGCATCTTTATAGATAAAGAACAGGTTACGCCCTACCGCTGAAAGACTGGCTGCCTGGAGCCCGATCTTCTTTATCAGGTTGCTGTTGAATGTATATGAAAGCTTTATCTCACGAAACTTCACATACGTGGCACTGTATATATAGGCCTCACTGATATTATAAGAAGCCTTGTAATATTCCTGAGCACTAATGACCGTAGAATTTGCCGTGCCATCAGCATACGCACCATTAAAAATCATCCCATCTTCGTATACCGTTTCCCCACTTGGAGCAGTACTTCCACTAATCAATGTCTTCGAAGCAGAAGAGCTATTTCCCGGATAATAGTAAAACAATCCTCCATGTTCGGCATCACGACCTTGCATGGTTTGTGCCAACACACCGGTGTAGTTTCCCGTGCGATTGGTTCCTGAAAAGATTTTCCCACCCACATTGGCATCAATAAGGAAAGAGAGTTCAATGTTTTTATAAGTTAGCGTGTTTGATATTCCACCCAACCAATTGGGCGTGTAATGTCCCAACACCCGTTTCTGCGGATCAGCTTTTGGCAGACCATTGGCACCCACAACAATGTTCCCGTTATCATCTCTCAGATAGGCCGTACCGTATAGTGCGCCATAAGCCTGACCTACAGAAGCAAGAACTTCA
Organism: Bacteroides sp. UBA1317; assembly: GCA_002307035.1. Taxonomy (GTDB): domain Bacteria; phylum Bacteroidota; class Bacteroidia; order Bacteroidales; family Bacteroidaceae; genus Bacteroides. The sequence goes on along the minus strand of DBTL01000098.1, from coordinate 1,320 downwards.
ACTCCGCCCGACGAGCCAATAGTATAGTTTTGTATTTGTCCTGCATAATCAAGAACCTTCACTTCACTATTATTTTTTGCATAGTTCAAATTGATATTCCATTTAAATTTACCGTTCTGCACAGGAACCAAACCTAACTGCACCTCAACTCCATGATTATTAATTTTTCCGGCATTAAGTAACTGCGAAGTGTATCCGCTAGATGCTGAAGTTTTAATCTCCAATATCTGATTAAAACTATTCGTGTTATAGTACCCTAAATCAAGATGTATACGGTTTCTCCATACACTTAATTCCAAACCGAGTTCTGTAGAACGAGTTGTTTCAGGTTTCAAGTCAGGATTCAACTTCTTCTTTGAAGAGGTCTGGATGGGATTTCCATCATAAGCCGTTTGAAAATCATAGACCGTAGCTAGTTGATAAGGATCGGCATCACTTCCCACTTCCGACCATCCACCACGTATCTTCAAGAAATCGAGTACTTCATTCTTCCAGTTGAATGCTTCAGACAATACAAAACTAGCACTAACTGATGGATAAAAATAAGATCTATTGCTACGGGGCAAGGTAGACGACCAGTCGTTTCGAGCCGTTATGTTCAAGTAAGCATAGCCTCTATAACCTAGCTGTGCTGAAGCAAAACCACTATAGACTCTTAACTTAGAATAAGAATTTGATGAGGTCAAAGCATCCCGGGAATTAGTTAGCGTATATAAGTCGGGAACAGCCAATCGGGGAGCTTTTTGATAATTATTCTCATACGTACGGTTGCGCACATTGAATCCGGCTAAAGCATCCAGCGTAAAGTCATTACTCAAATTACGATTATAGTGCAATATGGCTTCCGTATTATTTTCATTGATGGTGTAAGCATCTTCAGCATACGACCCATAAGGCGTTCCACTGGTGCCATATTTTATCTTGTACTTCCTGCGATCATTGTAGTAATCAGTACCCGAACGAAGTCGCAGATCGAGCCCCGGAGCCAGTTTTGCCTCAAGGTGTATATCTCCAATCAATCGATTACGCTTCTGGCTGGTTGTATTATAATACGTATTCCAATAAGGATTACTATAGTAACTATTGTTCCAATTTACATCTCTGTTATTCTTCAACTCATTGATATCAACTTGTCGGCCAAACCACAAGAACTGCAACATCACTCCTGCTGCACGCCCTCCGGAAGGACCACCCGGTAAATTGGGTGCATCTGTTACAACATAGTTGGCCGTAGCTCCTATTTTAATATTTTTAGTCAGCTGATAGTTAGTATTCAGCGTGAAATTATTCTTTTTTATCTCCGTATTGGGTACCGTAACT
>DBTL01000175.1:12727-16436 GCA_002307035.1 Bacteroides sp. UBA1317 | reverse complement strand
GATGGAAGAGCAATGCAGAAAGTTGCCACTCTCCTCACCTTTCGTCCACAAGCGATTTTTCGTACGGCTAAAGAAAGTGACCTTACCTGTTTCTACAGTCTTTTCATAAGCCTCTTTATTCATAAAACCCAGCATGAGCACCTTTCGGGTGTAGTAATCTTGCACGATAGCCGGCACCAAACCGCTCATCTTATCGAAATCTATATCCATGATCATTTTCTATATTTAAATTCTCACCGTAATGCCTTGCGCGCAAAGATACGATTTTAATTCGGAAATTTTAATCTCACCAAAGTGAAAAACACTGGCAGCCAGTGCGGCATCTGCTTTTCCCAGAGTAAAAGCATCACAAAAATGTTCGGGCTCTCCGGCACCTCCGGAAGCTATCACAGGAATGGAAAGTTGATCGGAAAGCGCAGCCAAAGCCTGATTGGCATATCCTGTCTTCACTCCATCATGGTTCATGCTGGTAAACAACACTTCTCCCGCACCTCTCTCCTGAGCTTCACGCGTCCACGCAAGCAGTTCCTTATCAGTCTCTATGCGCCCACCGTTCAGGTAACACTTCCAGACAGTATCCGTCAACCTGGCATCCACAGCCAACACACATACTTGCGAACCGAAATGTTTGGCTATCTCGTCTATCAACTCAGGACGGCGCAAAGCCGATGAATTAATAGATACCTTATCGGCACCTGCACTCAACAAACGGTCCACATCACTCAGCTCGTTAATTCCCCCGCCTACAGTAAAAGGAATACTGATATTTGCCGCTACCCGTTTCACCAGTTCGGCAAAAGTTTTGCGTCCTTCGTGACTCGCTGTGATGTCCAGAAATACCAGTTCGTCGGCTCCTTGTTCACTATATGCACGTCCCAGTTCCACCGGATCTCCCGCTTGGCGCAGATTGACAAAATTGGTGCCTTTCACCGTTTGCCCGTCTTTAATATCCAGACAAGGAATAATTCTTTTTGCTAACACCTTTATTCAAATATTTATCTTGCCGCATAATCTCTAAAAGCGAGAAAATAGGCAACAGGTTCTAAATAACATTACTTCATCTACAGCCTTACATCAGGTCATAAAGTTCCTTGATCGTGATGCGTCCTTCATAAAGTGCCTTACCAAAAATAACAGCAGGTACACCTGCTTCGTGAAGCGCTTTTATATCGCCAATGCAGCTAACGCCCCCGCTCGCCATCAAGTAGAGATCGGGATGTACAACCAGCATTTCTTTATACAAATCGATGGCGGGTCCCTGTAGCATTCCATCACAAGCAATATCGGTACAAATTACTTTCTGTATCCCTTTATGAATGTATTCCTTGAGAAATGGAAAAAGCTCTTTCGTCGATTCGTCCTTCCAACCATTCACGGCAATCATCCGATCTTTCACATCGGCACCCAGAATAATCTTTTCGCTTCCGTACTGATCGAGCCATTTACAAAACAATTCAGGGTTCTTCACGGCTATGCTTCCACCGGTAATCATCTGTGCTCCATTCTCAAAAGCAAGCACTAAATCTTCATCACTCTTTATGCCGCCACCAAAATCGATGATAAGGGACGTGCGTGTAGCTATCTGCTCCAATGTGCGGTAGTTGACCACATGATGTGAAGCAGCACCATCCAAATCGACCACATGAAGGCGGCGAATGCCGTTGGCTTCAAACTCCTTGGCCACCTCTACCGGGTTTTCATTATATATCTTCTTGCTTCCATAGTCTCCCTGAGAGAGACGGACGCATTTTCCATCAATGATGTCAATTGCAGGAATTAGCTCTATCATAAGTCTAAAAAATTTCTTAATATTCTCTCCCCTGTCGCTCCACTTTTTTCGGGGTGAAACTGAGTGGCATAGAAATTATCTTTGTGAAGCGCCGCGCTGAAAGGTTGAATATAATCCGTTTCAGCAACCGTAAAGCCATTAAGCGGCACATAGAAACTGTGCACAAAATAGACAAATTCCTCTTCAGCGAATCCGTTGAACAACGGACTACTTGTCCGACCAATGGTGTTCCATCCCATGTGAGGCACTTTATCTTCATGCTTTTGCGGAATAAATCGCTTCACCTCCGTATCAAAAATATTCAAACAATCCGTATCTCCTTCCTCAGAATAGCGGCACATCAACTGCATACCCAGACAAACGCCCAGTACCGGTTGCTTCAAATCTTTAATCAGTTGGTCCATACCCGTGGCATGAAGATGATTCATCGTTGTTTCAGCTTCACCCACTCCCGGAAAAATAACTTTATCGGCAGCAAGTAACGTGTCCTTGTCGGCTGTAATCACAGCTTCCACGCCCAAACGCTTCATCGCATAGTCTACAGAACGGATGTTACCCGCATTATATTTCACAATTGCTACATTCATTTTCTTCTTCCTTTTATAGTACGAAAAACAAGCAGTTATAACCGAACTGCTGATAAACAACGATTCTCAGCAAAGTGTTCTCCACAAAAGAGTGCTACAGCAAGAATGCGATGCTTAATTAAAAATCACCGTCTTATTCTTGTAAGCCAAAACCTTGCGCTCTATATGCTTCTGCACGGCACGAGAAAGCACTATTTTCTCCAGATCCTTTCCCTTATTCACCAAATCATCAATGGAATCTTTATGAGTAATGCGCACCACATCCTGTTCGATGATAGGGCCCGCATCAAGTTCCGTAGTAACATAATGGCTTGTAGCACCGATAATCTTCACCCCCCGTTCGAAAGCCGCATGATAGGGCTTGGCACCCACAAATGCCGGAAGGAAAGAATGGTGAATATTAATAATTTTATTCGGATAAGCATTGATCATCTTCTCCGAAATCACCTGCATGTAGCGAGCCAGCACAATGAAACTCACGTCATGTTTGTTAAGCAGTTCCATCTCTTTCAATTCTTGCTCCTCCTTATTTTCTTTGGAAATAGGGAACAGATGAAAAGGGATTCCGAAACGCTCCGCCACATGTTGCAAATCGGGATGATTGCTGATAATCAAAGGAATCTCTACGTTCCACTCTCCGGCAGTGTAGCGAGCCAGCATATCAAACAAACAATGAGACATTTTAGAAACGAAGATAGCCATACGAGGCTTCACATCTGAGAAGTAAAGGCGAAAGACCATCTCATATTTCTGTGCATACAACGTCTCAAAGTAATCCTCTATTTTCTCTTGAGGCACAAGAAAACCGTTCAATTCCCATTCGATACGCATAAAAAAGATATTCTCCACATGATCAACGTATTGATCCAAATAGATAATGTTTCCCTTGTTAACCGTAATAAAGTCTGTTACCTCTGCCAAGATACCCGGTTTGTCCGGGCAGTGCAATAACAGTTTTGCTGTAGTCATATTTACTTTGTTTTATGATCTGTCATTAATCTTCATTTTGAGGGGGCAAAAATAACGAATTATTGCCAAAGTATCAGCAATAAACGCAATAAGTTTATCGAAAAAGAAAGAAAACTAACAGATAGAAAGATAAGATGGCCTCTCTCTTTTAAATCCTCATTTCGTCTCCTTTCAAATAATTATTTTGCATTTCATTTTTCTTTTTCAGTGAACACCCTCATTATGAGGCGTAAAGCCCTTTACAGCGTTTTTTCATTAAAAAAACCTCATCCAACTATTGCAGATTTAAAAAAAACATCTACCTTTGCATCCGCAATCAGGAATGATGGCACTACCTTGGTTCGGTAGTTCAGTTGGTTAGAAT
>DBTL01000175.1:0-12438 GCA_002307035.1 Bacteroides sp. UBA1317 | reverse complement strand
GGGTTCGAGTCCCGTCCGGACCGCAAAACGTCTTGAAAGTCAAAACTTTCAGGACGTTTTTGTTTTATCTATGGTTAGGAAATTAGCATCTTAATTTTTTCATCCATATCTGAAGAAAAATCTACCCACCTATTTGTCATCAACTCTGATATAGCATGTGCAATATATGCCTTTATATGTTATTTTATGAAAAAAAAGCGGACAATCGGTAGCTATATCCATTTTTTATCGTAACTTGCAGAAATCCAAATAAAGCGATCGACTAATCTGTCTCAAGGAAAGACATTTTACTGCTACTACACCTCCGCTATCAACTTAGATAATCATTCAGAAAAAACAGAATAAATGGTTAGATAAAACCAAATAATTCATTTTAATAATAATCAATTAAAAACTGGAAATCATGAAAGGTAAAGAATCAAAGAAAGAGACTAAAAAAGAAAAGGCTGCTACGCAAAAACCAAAAGAGCTGACAGAATATCAAAGAGAGAAATCGAGAAAACAGGAAACTGTTTTAACCATCAAACCCAAGTAAGAATGATAAGCATCAAAAGAGAAGGAATTATACTTAGAAACACGACTTTAAACTTTGAGAATGAAGGGGTAATGAATCCCGCAGTCATAGCCGAAGGAGGCTACGTACACATGTTTTATAGGGCTGTAAGAGAGGGTAATCACTCGACTATTGGCTATTGCCGCCTGGAAGGGCCGCTGAAAATAGTTGAACGAGATGAAAAGCCTCTCCTATATCCGGATTTTGATTATGAGAGTCAGGGAGTAGAAGATCCTCGAATTGTGAAAATTGATGATCTATACTACATGACCTACACGGCCTATGACGGTACAAATGCAGCAGGCGCATTGGCTGTGTCTAAAGATTTAAAATATTTCGACAAAAAAGGTATTATAACTCCTCTCTTTACTTATGACCGATTCAAAGAATTAATTACGGCAAACGGTCCTCATACAGAGAAGTATTTTCGTACGTATAATAAGAGTGAATCAAAAACAAACGACGGAAAAGCCAATTATCTAACAGATAAAAATGTTGTCTTTTTCCCTCGTAAAATAGATGGGAAATTTTATTTTATGCACCGCATAAAACCCGATATACAGTTAGTTGCGGTTAATGAACTGGAAGATCTCACCGATGAGTTTTGGGAAACCTATTTTCTTGATTTCACCTCTCACATCTTTTTTGAAGCAAAATACGATCATGAGTCAAGCTATATAGGCGCTGGTTGTCCTCCGATAGAAACATCCGAAGGATGGTTGATGATTTATCATAGCGTGCACGACACTCCCTCCGGATATATGTATACGGCAAGTGCTGCATTATTGGATATTCACAACCCCGCCATTGAGATAGCACGGCTACCCTATCCATTGTTCAGCCCTGAGTCAGAGTATGAGTTAACGGGAGTGGTAGACAGGGTTTGTTTCCCCACGGGTACCGCTACTTTTGGAGATACTCTCTATATTTATTATGGCGCAGCAGATAAATGCATAGCCTGCATGTCTGTTTCGCTCAAAGAGTTAGTAAACGAATTAATAGCCCATAAGAAATGAAAGAAATAGTATGCATCTCAACTTATCCTCCAAGAGAATGTGGCATTGCCACATTCTCTCACGACTTGATCAGGGCCATTCAATATAAATTCGGAAACTCCTATTCCATTAGAGTTTGTGCGTTAGAATCAACTTTAGAGAAACACACCTACCCCGATATTGTAAAATACATTTTGAATACTTCGGAAGCAGCAGCATATGTTGTCATGGCCGATAAAATAAACCAAGACGCAGAAATATCACTTGTGCTCATACAACATGAGTTCGGACTATTTATAGAACAAAAAGAGGAATTCCTTCAATTCGTAAAGTCGGTATCCAAACCGGTTATTATTGTTTTCCATACCGTTCTTTCTAAGCCCAAACGTTCATTAAAAAGCTATATCGGACAGCTCGCAGAAGCTTGTTCTGCCATTATCGTGATGACGCAAACTTCCTCACGCATACTACAGGAAGAGTATCATGTCGACGAAGATAAAATAGAGGTAATACCTCATGGAACACACTTGGTATCGCATAGAGACAAAAGAAGCTTAAAAGAAAAATACGACGTTGCAGGACGAATTGTTCTTTCTACTTTCGGATTACTCAGCCCCGGAAAAAGTATAGAAACAACGCTCGAAGCCTTGCCGGAGATAGTGAAAAAGAACCCATCCGTACTCTTCTTAATTATAGGAAAGACGCATCCCACCATCATTAAAACGGAAGGTGAGATCTATCGCGAAAAGCTGAAAGCGAAAGTGTTAAAGCTAGGATTGAGTGAGTCGGTAAGATTTGTCAACTCCTACTTAGAAACAACTGTCTTACTTGAATATTTGCAACTCACTGATATTTATTTATTTACATCATGTGATCCGAACCAGGCAGTTAGCGGAACCTTTGTGTACGCATTAAGTTGTGGATGTCCCATCATAGCAACTCCGATACCACATGCTTTAGAGCTGCTAAAAGATGAATCGGGCATACTCTTCGATTTTAAAGATGCTGCTCAACTAGCAAAAGCAACAAACAAATTACTCTTGAACGATCGCTTAAGAGGTGAAATGAGAATTACAGGATTGCAAAAAACAGCAGCTACCGCATGGGAAAATTCAGCCATTGCACACGCACGGCTGTTCAACAAAACATTGGAGCACCCGGAACCACTAATCTATTCCTTGCCACCCATCAATGCAAAACATATCAAAAATATGAGCCGCAACTTTGCTATGGTTCAATTTGCAGAAGGAAACCGACCCGACCTCTCAACGGGATATACCTTGGATGACAATGCCCGGGCACTGATGGCTCTGTGCCAATTTTATGCAGAAACAAAAGACGAGTCTTGCGAAAAGTATATCAAAAGATATCTGAATTTCATTGCCTATTGCTTGCAACCCGATGGCTCTTTACTCAACTATGTGGACAAAGAATTAGCTTTCACCTCTCAAAATCAGGAAGTAGGATTAGAAGACAGCAATGGAAGAGCTATCTGTGCATTGGGTTATTTCATCTCCCTAGGAGATAAATTCCCTCATTCGTGGGTAATGGAAGCGATTCAGACCCTCAAACAAACATTTGTTATAGTGCCTTCTCTTCAATCTCCCCGAAGCATGGCTTTTGTGATAAAAGGATTATGCAATTACTACAGCAAATATCCATCAAGCGAAATTTTATCGCTCATCCGCTTATTGACCGATAGACTGGTCGACCTTTACAGCCTCAGCGCAGACGGAGACTGGCGATGGTTCGAAGCTTATCTTACTTACGACAATAGCGTACTCCCCGAGAGTTTACTATATGCATATCGGGTTACGGAAGAGAACCGCTACAAAGAGATAGCAAAAGAATCCTTCGATTTCTTATTGAGTAAAACCTTTGCAGAACATCAAATCAAAGTGGTCTCGAACCAAGGATGGCTTCTGAAAGAGAAAAAAGAACGAAGATTTGGTGAACAACCCATTGATGTGGCAGGTACTGTCATCGCCCTTTCCACTTTCTATGATGTATTCAAACTGGATGAATATCTCACCAAACAAAGAGATGCCTTTAACTGGTTTCTGGGAAACAATCATTTACATCAAATCGTCTATAACCCAACTACCGGAGGGTGCTATGATGGATTAGAAGAACACAATATCAACCTGAATCAGGGTGCTGAATCATCAGTATGTTATCTGATGGCAAGACTTTGTATAGCTACTCGAGAGTTGCTTTAATAGATTATCTTTAACCATCCCACTGCTTCATAATAGCAATATTATCCACCCACCGGGCTTCAAACCGGTGGAATTCCACCTCCAGCTTATTGAGAAGTATCTTCTTTATTTCATCCGAAGCAAAACTATACGTGATACTATTTCTTACTAATTTCTTTATTTCATAATAACTAAGTCCATAGCGTAAAGTCAACAAGGTATATTGCTCTGAAAGATTTGTGCGCAACACACCGGCATCATCCGTTGAAATAACCAAAGGAACACCTGCTTTAAAATAAATAGGGAATGGGTGATTATTCTCTCGCAAGCCTAAAACGGCTTCATTGCTACTCAGATTTATTTCAATCGGAATATTACGCCGCTTCAAATCCTCAATCAATGACACGCTCTCTCGCTCAAAAACGATGTCCGTTCCATGCCCTATCCTATCAGCATTAGCTATATAAACGGCATCACGGATATGAGATCCCAGCTCCTCGGGCTTCACCAAGCCCATCGTTAGCTCTCCTGCATGTATAGAAAGCTTCACCGGTTTTAGTGCTTTTTTTTTTAAGAAGCCAAACATTTCCATGTGCCCGCGATAATCTTTCATAGATAAATCACCATCTTCGGGAGAAATGATGTTAACTCCCACAAAGCGAGTGTTCGATTCATCCATGCAAGCTTTGAATGAAAGATAAAGCTGAGCAAAAACCCTCAATGGGTCAGCATTCCTCACAGCATACGTTTGATACAAGCAAATCGGAGCATTGGGAATATCCTCCAGGTTACTATTCACATCAATGCTGTCCATCAAATGAACATAATCCTTTACAATCTTAGCCATATCCTCACTTTTTTCCCACTGGTTATAAATAAGCTCTAAGGAATGAGTCAATGAAGTTTTCTTTCCTACTATATTCTTCTCTAAAATTTTATTTTCCCTTTCGTATGTTCCTTCTCCAAAGAAACGGTCAATCTCATCCATCCCAATACGAGGAGACATAGCCATAATTTCCAGATATTGCACATTTTCGATAGCCGCCCTATGCTTAAGTTCCTGTAATAACTCCACCAAATGCTTACCTGCCGCCGCTAAAAATAAATCAAAGGCGTTAAAAAAATCATTTCCCGCCTTCAAAACAGAATGGAAGGCCTTGAATTTGCTAATAGACCAGAGATCGAGCAATCTTCGTCGGATATTATTTAAATTATTCATCGAAGCAGTCAATTGCACGGGAGATGCTACGCCCGCTTTTTGGGCAGCAAGCTGTGTCGGATAAAGCTTTCCTGTCTCCATATCTAACCAAAGTCGATCTTCTACCGCCAACTTAAAATAGGTTTCAGCATAAACAGATCCGGTGAGATGATTGTGTATATCTCCACCCTTGGGCATATACATAAAAAACTGATTAAGCAAAGATTCATTATTCTTAATCTCATTAAAATACTCGTAAACTTTTATAGAATCAGGTTTTACAGAAGCAAAAACAGAGGGTATAAAAAGCACCCATAAAAGAAAGATGATTATTCGTTTCATTATAAATTCAGTCATGGTATTGTCACAAAGAATGGTATAATAAGCAAGATTCTTCCAAAAATAGGCAAAAATACATCTCACCATAACATGAACGGTCGTTTTTCTACATAACTATTTTTTATTTTAATAAAATTCCCTTTTTCAATAAAACATTACCGGCAAAACAAATCACACTAATGGACAAAAATTAGTTGTGTCCGGTGGAGTTGATTGTTAGATGAAAAAAGGCGTTATTTTTGTGAGTTCAGTCCTTTTGATCGACTTTATTCTTCACCACAAGATTCAAAAGTAAATCCGAGAAAGAGATGAATCAGCGTTCGGCGGTTTTGTAGCAACAAAATGTAAAGAATTTAAACATGCCTCTACAAGACTTCTGAGAGGGGTTTGTTGAATGTCCGACTTCAGCGTGTTGAATGTCCGACTTCAGCATGCTGAAAACGTACATTCAACACGCTGAAGTTATATCTTCTATAAAATCAAATCCATTTGTAAAGATCGTTGTCTAACAGAAACAAATACCCTCCTATCTATTCAAACTTACTAGCTTGTTTGAATAGAAGGAGGGCATACACCTGACTAAACTGTGTGAAAAAGAAACAGCACAAAAAAATTGATAGTCAGGCTATAGCGAATTATAATAGAGTATGAGAATGAGTTTCAAAACAGACTCAGAATGAGCCAGATACTTCTTATCATGAGATTGTATGACTTCCAATCGATTCCGTATAAAATCAATGCACGCCCGCGATTTATAACTAACCGTTTTTTCATTTATTTGGAGCATCTCCGCCGTTTTTTTTATGGAAAGTTCCTCTTTATATAATAAGGTAAATATTTCCTGCATCATTGCCGGCAAATCCTGAATGATAACATCAATAATATGATTAAACTCTGCCAGTTCAAACTCTTCGGAGACATGAGTATACATAAAGTGATCGGCAACCTCATCTACCGAATAACTATTTTGAACGGCCAATAACCTAGTCGCCGCTGCTTTTAAATAATCAATCATTCGGAAATTAAAGAGATGCAACAGGAATTTCTTGGCAGACCCATCTTCATCCAGTTTAATCATGTCGGGCTCTTCCCACACAAGAATCCAGAAATTCTGAGAAACATCATCCGTTATATCTCGATCTTTAATCCTCTTCAACGCCCATTCATATAATAAATAAGAATAGCGATCATAAAATTCATTATAAGCTCTAACTTCTTTGTGAGCAATGGCTTCTAATAGTTCCTTGTCACACATAAATATTCCGATCATTTTAATATTTAGCAGCAAATATAGAGGGCAGTGATTACATTATTATTACGGAAGCGATAATAAAGGATACTTTAACATTATGCTAATGAATAAATATAAATCATTGATATTCAATATATAAACGAGGGTATACTACAATTTAACAGGAATGTAATCTGATTTATGCCCGATTTGAATCCTCTGATTTCGATTAATAGATATAAGGCAGATTATTGAAATAATAGAAGAAAGAATGGATAAAGGGAAAAAGAAGGAAGATAGTGCAAAAAGGAGGGACAGGCTGATGTGGCTATCTGATTTACTTCAGCGCTATTTCAAAAACGAAGTGACGAAAGAAGAAAAAGAAGTCATCGAAGAGTGGCAACCCGAAAAAAGCCCTATCGCTTTTTCGGCCCGGCCGAATGAAATTCAGGAAGGGTGCGAGAGAGTCAAAGAGAATGTTTTTGCTTATCTAAATATCAGTAAACTTGATTTAAAAAAGAAGGTAGAAAGAGAAAAAAGATTTAGCATAAACAGTATCAGGAGATATGCAGCAGTTGCCGCCGTATTCGCACTGTTACTCGGAACCGGTTTATACATAACGCAAAGTAACAAAGTCGACCATCTTTTGACTGCAAATGCCAAAAACCGAATATCCAAAAGCTATTATGAGACCAATGATTCTGAAATAAAAAAAATAAAGCTCAGTGATGGTTCTGTTTTGCATCTTAATGGAGGAACTAAGTTAAGTTTCGTTGAGAATGAATTTAATAAATCAAAACGAGAGGTATGGCTTGAAAATGGAGAAGCTTTTTTTGAAGTGAAAAAAGATCCGACAAGGCCCTTTATTGTACATAGCGGAAAATTAGAGACCATCGTTAGAGGTACCTCTTTCAATATCAAGGCTTATGCAGAGTTAAATGAAAATGTAATCTCAGTAAGAAGCGGGAGAGTAGAGGTTAAAAAGGGAAAAGAGACACTTGGCTTGTATATCAAAAACACACAATTAACCTACTACAGCGATGAGAATCGATCCGTATCTGAAAAAGCGAATTGGGAAGATGCTGCTGCATGGATAAACGGCGTTCTGGTTTTCCACAATGCCGATAGAAATGAATTGTCATTGCGGCTAAGACAGAAATTCGGAGTCTCCATCAATTGTGACGAAACGATTCTTCATAACACAAAACTGAATACTCGTTTCAATGAAAGAGCCAGTCTGGAAGATGTATTAAACAATATTTGCACGCTTTATAATTTAAGATACAGCATAACTGATAAAAGCGTAAATATCTACAAATAAGTCCAACGAACATATTGAAAATAAAATAGAAATTCCTCTTTTTAGAAGGAATAAGGAGCTTGTTGTCTCTAAAATCAGGTAAAATTCAAGTCATTAAATTGTTAAACACTAAATAAATCGTTTTATATGAAGAAAATAATCTTTTCAATCTTATTTGTTCTAGGGCTACAGCTAAGTCCGACAGCTTTTCTGTTTGCCCAAACGGCAAGTCTGAGCTATCCGAAGGAGGCTTTGGCTGAACGTATCAATAAAATTAGTAAGGACACAGGCGCTACCATCAGTTTTGATGCCAAACCGATACAAGGTTTGTATGTGCCATCCTTACATAGTAATGGAAATGTGGAAGATGCTCTGGACAAAACCTTATCAAACACTAATTGGACTTACAAGAAGGTTTCCAACAATTCTTATGTTGTCATTCCCCGGAAACCAGCTTCGAATGCTAAGCCCAAAGGACAGTTAAGCGTTTCGGGAATAGTCCTCGATGAAAATGGAGAAGCCTTAATTGGAGCTACAGTGGAAGTCAAGAATGAAAAAAGAGGAACTCTGACCAACGAAAATGGACAGTACACGCTATCTGGTATATCCGGATCAGCCATCCTTCTTTTCAGGTATATCGGTTTTGAAACGAAAGAAGTTCCAATTGAAGGCAAACAAACGATGAATGTAACCCTCGAAGAGTCGGAAAAGACACTCAGTGAAGTGATCGTTATCGGATATGGAGTAGCGCGTAAGAAAGATTTAACCGGATCTATCTCTTCTTTAGACGGAACGGAGATCACCAACCGTCAGAATACACAGATATCTTCAGCATTGCAAGGTGTTTTACCCGGAGTTACTGTTACTCGTTCCAGTTCAGCACCGGGAGCAGGGGCTGACATTCGCATTCGCGGAATTACTTCCATGCGAAACAACGGGCCGTTGATTATTGTAGATGGTATTGCCGCCAATAGTATCAACGATGTGAATCCTTACGATATCGAAAATCTGACAGTCCTGAAAGATGCTGCTTCAGCCTCAATATACGGAGCCAGGGCAGCCTCGGGGGTCATTCTGATCACCACAAAGAGAGGATCGAAGAAAAATATAAACATTGATTATAATTATAATTATTCAATGGATTTTGCGAGCGATATGCCGGATTATGCAGATGCCGTTACGTACATGAAAATAGTAAATGAGCGTGAATGGAATGCATCCGGAGCCGTATCGGGAACCAATGAATATAGTATTTATGATCAAGATTTGATTGACAATTATTGGACGCTCAATAAAGAAAACCCGGATGAATATCCTAATACAGACTGGCTGAAACTGATCCTCAAAGACTATGCTCCCCGGCAAAGCCATCAGATCGGTATAACTGCCGGTAACGAAAAATACCAAACGAAAGTAGGCTTAGGATATGACAAGGTAGACGGACTTTTCAAAAGTAATCTTTCGTGGGACAGGGTAACTGCTCGGGTAAACAATGATATCACGATCAATAATTGGCTTAGCACATCCATTGATGTTAATTTGAAAAAAACGTCCTCTACCAATCCGGCCTATAGTCCATCTCTACAAATGAGATATGCAGCGCCGGTCTATGCCGGAGTATATTCAGACGGACGGTTGGCCGCAGGAAAGGACGGAACAAACCCCTATGGGAAAATGATGTACGGAGGAACAAGCGATTCAGATAAATACCTGGCGGGTGCAAAGGCCAGCCTGACTATCAAGCCAATAAAGAATCTATCTATCACAGGTGTATTCGCCCCTACTTACAATTTTTCAAAGGACAAGACATTCACCAAGCAAGTTCAATATTATACCAGCTTTGATGAAGAGCTACCTACCGGAATCTTGGACGGAACGAAAACGATGAGTCTAACTGAGAACCGGGATGATAGCCACTCTCTAAATACACAGTTATTTGTGAATTACATCAAAGAGTTTGGTAGACATAGCATCAACAGCATGCTCGGCTATGAGGATTACTATTACTTCAATGAATCGTTAATGGCTGCCCGCGATCAATATCAGTTGTCCTATTATCCTTATTTGGATGCCGGACCTGAAACATTGCAAACCAACAGTGGTGATGCTTATGAAAATGCTTATCGTTCATATTTCGGACGATTAATGTACAATTGGAATCAAAGGTACTATTTCCAATTCAACTTACGCCATGATGGTTCGTCCCGTTTTCACAAAGACCATCGTTGGGGTACCTTTCCATCGGTCTCCGCTGCCTGGATAGCGAGCGAAGAACCTTTCATCAAAAATATACCGATGATATCCATGCTGAAGTTTCGTGGTTCGTGGGGACAATTAGGAGACGAGCGAATCGGAAACTATACATACCAGTCATACATGAGTTTTAATAATCCAACTCTCTATATTGGTGATACACCCAGCTCAGTACAAGGGGCTTCAGCTTATCAATATGCAATCAAGGAGAATACGTGGGAAACAACTACCACGACAGATATCGGGCTCGATCTCTATACCTTGAATAACCGATTGCGCTTTTCCGGAGATTATTATTGGAAGAACACCAAGGATATGTTAATCGCTGTTGATATACCTAATTTCATGGGCTTTTCCGATCCTTATCAAAATATTGGGAAAATGAAAACAACAGGCTGGGAATTTGAACTTGGCTGGAATGATCGCATCGGTGATCTAAAATATGGGGTTAGCGTGAATCTTTATGACTACAAATCAGTCATGGGTTATCTAAAGGATACCCGCGACTACGACAGTGATAACTGGACTGTCACCATGGAAGGGTCTGAATATCTTTCTTATTACGGATATCTAAGTGACGGTATATATCAAACAGGAGATGAACTGGGGGCAACGACTTCTTCTGCTGTAGGAATCGGAGATATCCGTTACAAAGACATTAGCGGTCCGGATGGCGTTCCAGATGGAAGTATTTCAGCAGAATACGACCGCACGGTTATCGGTTCCTCTTTGCCTCGATTCAATTACGGCGGAAGCGTCAATCTCGATTATAAAGGATTCGACTTTTTGCTCACATTTCAGGGTGTCGGCAAGAAAGATGCCATATTAACCGAGCAGATGGCACAACCTGTACGTGCCGACTGGTATAACGTTCCTGAAATTATTCTAGGAAAATACTGGAGTAATTATAATAGCGATGAACAAAATGCAAAAGCGCAATATCCGCGTATCATGAGGGATGCGAATACCAATAACTATGCGGCATCAGATTTTTGGTTGTTTGATGGTTCTTATTTCCGAATAAAGAATATCACACTTGGCTACAGCGTTCCCCTGAAGTTGATCAACAAAATGTCCATCAACAAGTTAAGAATCTATGCCAGTCTACAAGATTTCTTCACTATCAGCCATTATCCGAAAGGCTGGGATCCGGAAGTCAGCAGCACCGGCTACCCCATCACCAAATCACTAACATTTGGAGCATCTATTCAATTTTAAAAAAATTTAGTTGCAACAAGCTAATATAAAAAATATGAAACTGAAAAAAATAAATATATTGTTCATTGGAATGGCGTGTAGCCTCTTCTCATCATGCCATGATCTGAATTTGCAACCTCTATCTGAGGCATCGAGTGAGACCTGGTTCACAAATAGCGCACAAGTTGAAATGGCACTTAATACCCTCTATTTACATCAATTCTGGCCCATGTTTAAATGTGATTGGGGGGAAACAGCCATCATGTCTTTGGATGAAGCTTCTGATGACTGGATGAATCGAACAACGCTGGTTCCTTTTACGAATGGTACATTGACCGGAGATAACTCCACATTCTTAAAAAACACATGGAGTTATTCATACAAAGCGATTAGTCGCGCCAATACCATACTGGAAAACATAGACCAGGCAAAAGATAATATCTCTACCGAATATTACGAAAGGTATATAGCAGATGCCCGTTTTGTAAGAGCCTGCATGTATTCCCGTCTGATAAGCCGTTTCGGAGATGTCGTATACTATTCTGAAAACATGGAACTGGAGGACGCCTATCAAACCGGGCGAACCGACAAAACAGAAGTTTTAGCGCATATTTATGATGACTTCGATTATGCAGCTGAAAAACTTCCGACTGAATATGGCAGTACCGAAACCAAACGTGCTACCAAAGGAGCCGCTTATGCCATGAAAGCCCGTATTGCCTTATTCTTTGAAGATTACGCAACAGCGAGAGACGCAGCCCTAAATTGCATGCAGTTGGATATCTATGACCTTTATGCCGACTTTGGCGAATTGTTCAAGAGCAAAACAAAAAACTCAATAGAAACGGTTTTCGGCATTCCCCGAGATATTGCTTATGACTCGGCCATTCCGCCCAATGGAGTAAAACCTTATCTAAGCCGTAACGTCACCTCGCCATCTGCTACCGCCCAACCTTCATGGGATTTGTTCTGTTCCTTTTTATGCACAGATGGCAAAACAATAGACGAATCTCCCCTATATAAGCCCAACGCTCCTTTTGAGAATCGAGATCCTCGTTGCAGTTATACTATTGTAGCTTTTAATTCCAATTATTTAGGTTTTAACTATACTGCCCATCCCGATTCCGCCCAATGTTGGCATTATACCAGCGCGCAATACGTGACTCATACACAT
>DBTL01000016.1:3895-4365 GCA_002307035.1 Bacteroides sp. UBA1317 | reverse complement strand
TTCATAGTATTAGATTTAAGGTTAATAAAGATTGGTTGCTCGTGACGAGTAGCCTTTTTTTTATGCCCATGTTAGCCTTTGATTTTGAGATGCGGGGATTCGAAATGTGATGGGCGTACACTCGATATCGCCCAGTATACGGCATTGTATTCATTGATTGGAAATAAGTACGGGGGTGACGGGACTACAAATTTTGTGCTGCCTAAATTGAAGGCAGAAACAGGATCTTATCAAATTTGCCTTAATGGAATATACCCTTCTCGTAATTGATTTTATGCTGTGTTTTATAATTAGAGGTGTGGTTTTATCTATGCCTCTAATTTATCATACCCTTAACAAGCCGTTATCAATTTCCCCTCTCATTAACGAGTTTATTCCTGATTAAGTATAATTACATAGATGCTGTCTGGTTTATCCCCTATGTGATAGACTGAGTCAGAATCATTTTTGGTCCAGTATTCTGTTCCCAT
>DBTL01000016.1:0-3653 GCA_002307035.1 Bacteroides sp. UBA1317 | reverse complement strand
TTTTGGTCCAGTATTCTGTTCCCATATCCGGATACTCAAGTGCTGCATGAAAAGTGATTTACACTTGTCGGGAATGGTACTTCATTCTCTAGCCGCGAGGGAGATCCCAAAGCGGTGAGTTTAAATTAAAATGGTGATGAAATATAGGGAGTACTATAGAAAGGCCAGTAAGATTTGCGCAATTTATATAAGACTTATGATCTAAGAAAGATAATCATCATCTAATATTTCGACTTGAAGTGCCAGCAGTTTAGGGCGTTTTAGAATAAACTGGTTGATCTTGGAGTTTATTACTACGGAGCATATACACAGTTTATCTCCTGAAACTCCTGCTGCAATATAAAATTCCCCGTGATCTACGCCATCCCATAGGGCCATGAAAGATGGATTAGGGAACAATAATAGCAATATAGGCATCTCCCGTAATAGGAGAACCATATTCAGCTAAATGTTCACGATCGGAGAAATATAATATCTTAAATATCTTATGAAAGTCCGAACGTTTCAGGTTTTTAGCAATGTAAAGAACCGCATTTAAGGCTTTCTCTTTGTTAAAAGGAAACTTGTTGGATGTCATAAATCTGATTGTTTAATTGGTTTGCAAAAATAGCATTTAAAACAGATTAATCGTTTTTTCTTGCGTCACTTTTAAATCAAATAAGCGCATTATTAAGTGTTCTATTAAAACATTACGTTCATCTCTTTTCTGGATTAAATAATGAGTTGGAGAATCACAAACCAATTGCATCACGAAGTATTGAAAATGACTTCAACTTCGCGTCCCTATCGTAAATGTTGCTCGAAACCATCAGTTCATCAATTCCGGTTTCAGAAATAAATTGAAACAGCTTATTTTTTAAGGTATCCTTTCCTCCTGTAAAAGTGCAAGCCATCATACTATTTACTGCTGAACGCACTGCTGAAATTCGATAAGCTTCTGGTAATTTCCCCGGCGGCTGTATGGGTTTGCGTGAGTTAGTAACCAGCCCAAGAAATAGCTTTATTAAGCTTGTTGACAGAAATTCTGCTTCTTCATCGGTTTCACCGGCAAACACATTGACACATGCCATTACATAGGGTTGCTTTAACTGTTTGGAGGATTTAAAGTTATTACGGTATATATCGATTGCCATACGAAATTGTGCAGGAGCAAAATGAGCGGCAAACGCATAAGGCAATCCCATTTCTGCTGCAAGGTAAGCACTGTCAGTACTTGAACCTAGAATCCAAAGCGGTATGTCTAGCCCTTCGCCCGGGAAAGCTCGTACTTTTGAGGAACTGTTCTCTTTGCTGAAATAAGCCTGCAAGTGCTTAATTTCGCTAGAAAAATCATAGGTTGTAGCCATATTGTTTCGCCTTAATGCCATAGCTGTTAACTGGTCTGTTCCTGGCGCACGACCCAACCCGAGATCAATCCTTCCCGGATAAATTGTTTCCAAAGTTCCAAATTGTTCCGCAATCACTAATGGACTGTGGTTTGGTAACATGATCCCCCCCGATCCAACACGAATGCTACTCGTTTTAGAGGCAACTTGGCCTATTAATACCGCTGTAGCAGAACTAGCGATATATTCAATATTGTGATGTTCTGCCATCCAAATACGTTTGTATCCTAGGGATTCAGTGTGTTTAGCTACTTCAACAGTCCGTTCGATGGCACTGCGTAAATTTCCTCCTTCAACAACTGTCGCCAATTCAAGGACGGATAAGGTTATTTGATTCATTGTTAGTGCTTTTAATGGGAAATGTGCCTTGTATTATATGAAATGAATTTCTAACTGTTAATCGGTTAGGAAAGTTAGAACAGTTGTAGACTTGAATAGTTCGGTTTTCTCACTAGTAAAAACAGGCAAATGTAGGAGCAATTGGAAGAGAGTGTTTCTTTGAGTGTCTGGTTCTAAATTTCAGCCTCTTTGATTTCAGAAATCACCAACTTTCTCGTCTGGGTGGTACAAAGTAATTATCAGTAAAATTCTAGCTTAAAGCTACAGAGGTGCCGAAGCGCATCGTTTTCTGATAGTCTCCAACTTTCCTGTATTGTTTTTGTTTCGACGTGCCATTTCTAGGTTATAACGACTTTGCATATTGTTCCAAAGCGATGCGTTGATGCCTAGAGCGGCCTCTAACACCAAAGCCATTTCGGCACTGACAGGACGTTTACAGTTTATTATTTCATTCAGCATCGTGTATGATACAGATATAATTTCTGCAAATCGTTTTTGGCTGATTCCACGTGCTTGTAATTCATCTTTCAGCACATCGCCGGGATGTGTGGGTACGTATGGTCTTAACTCGTTGCTCATAGTCATTTTGTATTGCTCTTTAATCTGTTATTAATGCTGTCGAACAACTTGGCCGAAATCACTTCAAAGATAGTTCAAAGAAATACCCCTTTTATATGCCCCGTAGAGGGTGCAAATAGCAGCTTTTTAACATAAAAAAGAAGAGCCGGCACAAATTGTACCAGCTCGACACTCTTCTAAATCATTGTATGTCAGGCTTTTAAGCCTTGTCGGGGTAGCGGGATTCGAACCCACGACCCCCTGCTCCCAAAGCAGGTGCGCTAACCGGACTGCGCTACACCCCGAATACTTTATTTGATTACCATCTCAAAAGCGAGTGCAAAGGTAAGCTTATTTTTTAAACTTGCAAATCATTAGCTAAAAAAAGAGCTTATTTATTTGACTTTTTTTTAGCCAATTTCATAAGTCACTGATTAACAATGCTTTCCAATTTAGCTTGATTTTCCTCAATCTAGAAAGCATTATTGCTCTTTTTCGATATGCGGAGTGCAGTCGTTACAACTTATGGGATGATAAGAGGAAATTAACTGCAAACTATCAGGCAAAAATTTGATTCATTCATTCCTTTTGGTAATTTTGAAAATAATTTTGTTCCGGTTGGTTTATCCTCTTTATTTCGGCAAAGAATGGGCTTATACAAAACGCTTGTAATCTATTATTTCTCAGGGACGGGTAACTCCAGAAATGTTGCGTCTTGGGTCTCTGATGTTGCGTCACAAAGTGGCATTGCAACAAAGGTTATTAATATTGCAAATATTGATAGACGCAGTGTCGAAACTCCGCCGCCTGATTCGCTCATTGTTTTTGTATCACCTATCCATGGCTTTAACTATCCGCCTCTCATGTTTTATTTAATTATGCATTTTCCGAGAGGGCACAATCATGTTTTACTGATGAATACCAGAGCGGGAATGTTGATAGGGAAATTTATCACACCCGGATTAACAGGCCTTGCATTTTATCTCTCAGCTTTTATATTAAGAATTAAGGGATATGTTATTAAAGGAATGGTGCCGGTTGATTTACCTTCCAATTGGATTTCTATCCATCCCGGATTGAATGACAGGACAATTAAATATCTTCATCAAAAGAATAAAGAGAGAGTTGCCAGGCATGCTGAAAAAGTTCTTTCGGGGCAAAAAGATTTCATTGCTTTACGCGAGATAATTCAAGATATAGCTGTTACTCCGATTTCTCTCGGATACTTTCTTATCGGACGTTTTTTTCTGGCTAAAACCTACTATGCATCAGGTGATTGTGATAATTGCGGTGCTTGCATAAATAATTGCCCTGTCAAAGCTATTATTCTGAAGAATGATAGACCTTATTGGACTTTTAAATGTGAAAGTT
>DBTL01000159.1 GCA_002307035.1 Bacteroides sp. UBA1317 | reverse complement strand
CGGTGATGACCGGTAGCTCGTGGACTACCATTGCCACCATCGGCATTGCATTGATGGGAATAGGCAAAGCGCAAGGATTCGATGAAGGCTGGATTGCAGGAGCCATCATATCGGGAGCTTACTTCGGAGATAAAGTTTCTCCATTATCGGACACAACCATCTTGGCCTCTTCAGTAACAGATACACCTCTCTTTATACACATCCGCTACATGATGATAACCACCATTCCTTCATTAGTCATCACACTGATTATTTTTACGATAGCCGGCTTGTCACACGAGGCAAGCAACACAGAACATATTGCTTCTTTCTCGGCGGCACTCAACAGTCGATTCAATATTACTCCCTGGTTATTACTAGTACCTATAGCAACTGCTGTTCTGATCGCTCGAAAAGTACCTTCGCTCATTACTCTTTTCATCTCTACGGCATTAGCAGGGATATTCGCCCTTATCTTTCAGCCGAACTTGCTTCACGAAATTTCCGGCCTCTCAAATAAAGATGTCGAGTCGGCCTTTAAAGGCCTAACGATGAGCCTATATGGACCAACGGGATTGCATACGGATAATGTAGAACTTACCGACCTGATAACAACCCGGGGTATGGCAGGCATGCTGAATACGATATGGCTGATCATTTGCGCCATGTGCTTCGGCGGAGCGATGACTGCCAGCGGCATGCTGGGTAGCATCACTTCGGTATTTGTTCGATTCATGAAAAACAGGGTTAGCATGGTAGCATCTACCGTATGCTCGGGTATATTCCTGAATCTGACTACTGCCGATCAGTATATCTCGATCATCCTCACCGGAAACATGTTCAATAATATCTATAAGAATAAAGGATATGAGAGTAGGCTGCTAAGTCGTACCACCGAAGATGCGGTAACCGTGACCTCCGTCCTCATTCCATGGAATACCTGTGGAATGACACAAGCAACTATTCTGAGTGTGTCTACCTTGACCTATCTGCCTTACTGTTTCTTCAACATCATTAGTCCACTAATGAGCATTTTCATTGCCGCCATCGGATATAAAATAGTGAAGAAGCAGTAAATTATTCACAGAAAAGTGTATTTTTGCACGTAGCGCTTTATTTAAACAAGGAAAAGTATGAGAGAGTATATCATTGCAGATAATCAGGATATTTCCAAAGCAGGATTGATGTTTCTGCTTAGCAGGCAGAAAGAGGTTAGTTTACTACTCGAAGCTGACAACAAAGCTGAATTGATAAAAGAACTGCGTCTGCATCCGGAAGCTGTGGTGGTATTGGATTATACCCTTTTTGATTTTGGAGGAGCAGAAGAATTAATCGTTCTACACGAACGCTTCAAAGAGGTGGATTGGTTACTCTTCTCGGAAGAATTAAGTATGAACTTCTTACGTCAGGTTTTATTCTCAGGCACATCCTTCAGTGTTGCCATGAAAGATAATTCAAAAGAAGAGATAACAACGGCCTTGCTATGCGCCTCAAGGAAAGAACGTTTTATCTGTAATCATGTGAGCAACATGCTGCTTACAGGCAACAATGTACCTGCACCCTCTGCTATACAAGATGACCGTCTGCTTACACAAAGTGAAAAGTTGATACTGAAAGAAATTGCATCGGGAAAGACAACAAAGGAAATTGCGGCGGAAAAAAATCTAAGTTTTCATACGATTAATAGTCACCGCAAGAATATCTTTCGTAAGTTGGGAGTAAACAATGTGCACGAAGCGACTAAGTATGCCATACGTGCCGGCATTATAGATTTGGCTGAATATTACATCTAACGTAATATCCGGCATTTCTGTGATTGTTTTAACCGGCTATCTCTCCACTACCGAAGCAGATGCGTGCGTCTTTATCATACACTACCCCAAACTGTCCGGGAGCAATACCTTGTAATTTCTCTGAAGAAACAAGCTGATAATCATCGCCCACACGTGTAAGTCGTCCTTTTAGGAACTCAGGAGTATGACGTATCTTGAAAGTAACTTCGTGTTCCTCTCCCTGCTCTTCCCAAGGATTATCGGTGATGAAATGAAAATCGTGCATACGAAATTGGTAACCATACTGCGTCTCTACCTCATATCCACGAGATACATAAATAATATTTTCCTGAATATCTTTTCTTATGACGAACCACGGACCGCCACTTAAGCCAAGCCCTTTGCGCTGACCGATGGTATGAAACCAATATCCACGGTGCGTGCCAATACGCTTACCCGTTTCCAATTCGATAATTGCGCCCTCTTTTTCGCCAAGGAAGCGACGAACAAAATCATTGTAGTTAATCTTTCCAAGGAAACAAATCCCCTGACTATCTTTACGACGAGCACTAGGCAATGCAGCCTGCAAAGCAATGTCACGTACCTCATGTTTCATCAGGCCCCCAATGGGGAACATCAGTTTAGATACCTGAAGATAATCTATCTGAGCAAGAAAGTCCGTTTGATCTTTCACCGGATCCTTGGCAGTTCCAAGCCATACTTTTCCCTCTTTCTCTACAGTAGTGGCATAGTGTCCGGTAGCTGTTTTATCAAAATCCTTACCAGCCTGCTGTTCAAAGCAACCAAACTTAATGAGTTTATTGCACATCACATCCGGGTTCGGAGTAAGTCCTTTTTTTATTTTATCGATAGCATAAGTCGCCACTCCATCCCAATATTCCTGATGGAGATCTATCACCTCCAGTTTCAGTCCGTACTTACGGGCGATGGCCGTAGCCAGTTCAATGTCTTCTTCGGCAGAACAGTCCATATATTCCGCTCCATCCATACCTATCTTTATATAAAAAAGAGTGGGCTTATTCCCCTGTTCACACAAAAGGTGCACGACAACAGAACTGTCTACACCTCCCGATAATAATGTTGCAATATTCATATCTTCTTATAAATCCAATTCCATCATAATGTTACACCTGCTATAAGCAGCTCTGCTGATAGGTACTTCCTTGAAGCCCAACTTTCGATAGAGCACAATGGAAGCAGCCATGCGTGTATTTCCTTCCAAAAAAACAGTTTTCACCCCTTGCCCTCTTGCATAAGCAAGCGCCGCTTCTCCGAGCAAACGTCCGACGCCTTTTCCCTGATAATGAGGTGAAACCGCCATTTTCGCCAATTCAAAGCGTTCTTCCGCAGGATGGTTGATAAGCGCACAACATCCCACAGGTCTTCCTTGTTCGTTTACGGCAAAGAATATTTGCCCACCTTGTTTCAGAATGTATCCCTCGGGGTCGTTAAGCACGACTCGGTCAGAACTTTCCAAATGGAAGAAAGTCTGTATCCATTCTGAATTAAGGCGGACAAAATCTCTGAGATAAGCGGACTTATATAGTTCAATTCTTAACTCAGTCATTCATGCTTGATTATTAATTAAATTTTGCTAAATGCTTGTTCTAAATCGTCAATAATATCATCAATATGTTCCGTTCCGATAGAGAGGCGAACCGTACCGGGGTTGATCCCCTGCTCGGCCAACTCCTTCTCATTCAACTGAGAATGAGTAGTGGTTGCCGGGTGTATAACCAGTGACTTCACATCTGCCACGTTGGCCAACAATGAAAAAATCTCCAAACTATCAATAAATGTCTGCGCTTCCTTGGTACCGCCTTTCACCTCGAAAGTAAAAATAGAACCTGCCCCTTTAGGGAAATACTGTTTATAAAGTGCATGATCCGGATGATCGAGCAATGCAGGATGGTTCACAGCAGCCACTTTGGGGTGCTTTGAAAGGTATTCTACTACCTTCAAAGCATTCTCCACATGGCGTTCTACACGCAAAGATAGCGTTTCCAAGCCCTGTAGCAAAATAAAAGCGTTAAAAGGACTGATGGCAGCACCCGTATCACGCAACAATATGGCACGTATTCTTACCACATAGGCAGCAGCACCGGCCGCATCCACAAAGCGAACGCCATGATAACTTGAGTCGGGCTCAGTGAGTTGAGGAAACTTGCCGGAAGCTACCCAGTCAAACTTGCCGGAGTCTACGATGATGCCTCCCAGTGAAGTACCATGACCTCCAATGAATTTGGTAGCTGAATGAACAACAATATCTGCACCATGCTCAATGGGGCGAATAAGATAAGGAGTGCCGAAAGTATTATCTATAATGAGAGGAATTTTGTGCCTATGAGCAATAGCTGCTACAATGTCAATATCAATAATATTGGAATTAGGATTACCTAAAGTTTCAATAAAAATAGCTTTGGTATTAGGCTGAATAGCTTTTTCGAAATTGCCAAGATCAGACGGGTCAACAAACGTAGTGGTCACTCCATAGGTTGGCAATGTATGGGCCAATAGGTTATAAGATCCTCCATAAATTGTCTTAGCAGCTACTACGTGATCTCCTGAACGAGTAATATTTTCGATAGCATACGTCACTGCTGCTGCACCCGAAGCTAATGCTAGCCCGGCTACTCCTCCTTCGAGAGCTGCCACACGATCTTCGAGCACCCCTTGAGTGGAATTCGTCAATCGACCGTAAATGTTTCCCGGGTCCTGCAGGCCAAAGCGGGCAGCCGCATGAGCCGAATTGCGAAATACATACGATGTGGTTTGGTAAATAGGTACTGCACGTGCGTCTGTTGCCGGATCCGGATTCTCTTGTCCTACGTGTAGTTGCAGTGTCTCAAAATGCAATTTCTTTGTTCCCATGAGCTTCTTTATTTTTTAGTTCGATAATAATCTATTTAATTGAAATCTGATAATGCAAAGATAGCAGGAGATGGGCAGTGCTGAAATCACACATTGAAGGCATTTTCATACCACGATTATGGTAGTTGGTCTATAATTATTGCTGATTAGATGAATTCTGTCTCCTTTTCAAGTAAAATAAACTATATTTGTAATATATACAAACTGATAAAGCTATGAACCCCAAAAATAGTATATACTTCATCTTACTTACCCTCAGTGGCTACACTTTCTTTGCATCCTGTAGTGCCGAAGATAGAAGAAAAGAGTATGCTGAACAAACAGGGTTAGACCGCTGGATCGACAGTATTATGCGTCAAGATTATTACTGGTATGAAGACATACCTGCCACATCAGAATTGAATTATTTCGATGATGCTGATGACTTCTTTGATGGCTTACTCTCTGATGATGACGATAGCTATTCAACTATAGAAGATCTCTCGGAGACAGAATATAGTTATGGATTCGAATTCAAACTGTATGAACTAAGTGATACAGCTTATGCTGCACAAATACTGTATGTACTACCAGATTCTCCTGCATCAGATGCCGGACTTAGTAGAGGCGACTGGATTACTGCTATGGATGGGGATTCAATTACGGATGATAATTATACTTCACTCTATAGAGGAGATGCTTTAGAACTATCAGTAGCCCAATATTCTAATGGAGAATTAGGAAGTTCCAATACTGTTCAATTAGGTATTGCCCGTAGCTTAACATCCGATCCTATCTACTATAGTAAGACTTTTACTTGGAATGGAGAAGAAATTGGCTACTTAGTATATACACATTTTACAAGCGGTACAGATGAATCGGATGCAACCTACAGTAACGAGCTATTAAACTTATCTAATGAGTTCTCTGGAATTAGCGAATTTATATTAGATCTTCGATATAACAGTTATGGTACATCCGATTGTGCCCAACTACTTGCTACGATTCTTGCTCCATCAAGTACATTGGGCGAAACTTTCTGCACTCTGAAATATAACGATAAACAAAGCGCCCAAACGGAAACCAAGACTTTTGATACTAGTTTAATTAGTAGCGGTACTAACCTAAATCTAAAAACGTTATATGTCCTTACAAGCAGTACAACTGCTGGCCCCGCAGAATTATTAATCAGTGCCCTTCAACCTTATATGACAGTTATTATAATCGGAGAAGATACAGGAGGCAAAAACGTAGGGTTAGGAACATATACGAATGAAGAATATTTGTGGACCATACACCCTACTATTTGTATGCTATACAACGCTGAGGAAGAAACAAATTTAAGCGGATTCTCTGCGGACTATGAGGCAACTGAAGATGAAGATAATCTCAATGTATCTCTAGGAGATACAAGCGAACTATTGCTCAGCACGGCTCTCAGTGTCATAGACGGGTCATACAGTACTACAACAGCTACAGCCATAACTAAGCAAACAACATTTAAGGTAATAGCAAATTCCTTAAATAGAAGTAATAAAGTAAAAGGTGTTGTTATTAAATAATCTTATGAAATTGCATATTATGAAGATAGAAAATGTATTATGTATTATCGCCTTAATAGGTGCTTTTACTATCGGAACAATTTCTTGTAGTGACAAAAACGATGATGAAGCCGCTAGTTCTACTGAAACAACGGACAGTACATCGACTGTTAACACGTGGATTGAGAGTATCATGCGAGAAAACTATTACTGGTACTCAGAAATACCAGAAGAAAGTAGCTTAGATTTTACTACAGAACCCGAAACGTTCTTTGAATCTCTTCTGTCTAGTAGTGATGGAAAAGATTATACTTATAATAGTACGACGCAACATTACTATTATTCTTACATAGAAGATACATCGTCATCGTCGACACGAAGTATCTCTCAAATAGACTATAGCTACGGATTTGACTTTACCGTATATAATATTGTAGATGAAAATGGCAATAGCTTAGGATATTATTATGCGCACATCCTTTATGTCGCTCCTGATTCTCCGGCATCTGAAGCCGGATTAGAACGTGGTAATTGGATATACGCAATGGGGGGAAGTAACATTACTTCAAGCAATTACACAACACTATACGGAGGAAGTGCAACGACATTCAGCATAGCAACTTATGACTCAGATGAAGATGGGTTAGTCGCTCAAGGTACTGTGAACATATCTTCAGCGCGCACTATTGAAGATGATCCTGTCTATTTTGATAGCATATACACCGTCGGAAGCAACAAAGTAGGATATTTGGTCTATAATCATTTCGATTTCGGACAAACAGATGATGATGATACATATAACGACGAACTGTTAACTCTCTCAAAGAAGTTCTCCGGAGTTGATTCTTTCATTCTTGATCTACGTTACAATAATGGAGGTTATATAAGCTGCGCACAGTTATTATCGACCATTTTGGCTCCATCTTCTGCGCTAGGAAAAACATTCTGCACGCTGGAGTTTAACGATAAACAAAGCTCTCAAACAGAAACTTTAAAATATAGTTCAAGCCTCGTCAAGAATGGTGCAAATCTAAACTTAAGTACTGTTTACGTGTTAGTAACTGATATGACCGCTTCAGCTTCCGAATTAGTAATTAACTGTTTAAAGCCCTACGCTAATGTGGTGGTAATAGGAACAACAACCGAAGGCAAAAATGTGGGCTCTCAAACTTACACTGATGATGCCTACACATGGGCATTGCATCCGATTGTCTGTAAGATATATAATGCAAACAATGAGTCTAATTATACTAGTGGCTTTACTCCTGATTACGAATGTGATGAAACAGATTACTTAGATAAATTTCTGGCATTCGGTAACACAAACGAATCACTCTTAAACACAGCGTTAGAAGTAATTGCTGGAACATACAGTGCATCAACCAGATCATTAAAGCGTACATCTTCTTTAAAACTAACCAAGATAGCTTGTTCTCTCGATAGAAAGGCTACTAATGGTGTCGTCTTAAATGGTTTACAGTAATCAGGTTTATCTTACTTATAACTCTTTCCACGCAAGCACGTCTATTTTTCTTGCCGAAAGACTTGACTTTGGGATCTTAATGTATTATCTTTGTCAACGTAATCATTAAGTAGTTTCAAATTAAACTACGGTAAAAGGAAGAAGTTCAGACTTCTTCCTTTTTTTTGTTATTTTCCACTGTATTTCTTCTCAAAGAACGTTTTTTTTGTCCCAACTGAACCGTTGTGATTACTCAAAAGACGGTTGCACTTTTCAAAGAGACGGTTGCACTTCTAAAATCTGCTACCGTCTCTTGCTATTTTACCCTTTTTCATCGAAAACACCTCCTATTACTCGTTAGCATAAGAACATATTTTAGCATAAAAAGAAGTGAATGTTAAGAGTGCATAAACCTAGTCTTGACAAGAATGAGTTCAAAAAAACACTTTATGGACTATTATTACCTAATTATAACATAATTTTTTTTATCTCTACTTATTAGGCGTATCCCATATCTTTGTGTTTAAACAGGTTACCATCAAAGTCTGATTACCTGCCTGAATACGAAAATCACCTTTTTCCAATCTCCACTCACCATTATATCCGACAAAAGCCAAATCAGAGGCTTTCACTTTCAATCTCACAGTCTTAGTTTCTCCCGGCTGGAGTTCTACTTTTTCAAAAGCGCGTAGGCGACGGTTATCAGGTGTCAACGAAGCAATCACATCGCTAGTAAATAACAATACCGCTTCTTTTCCTGTACGAGTTCCTGTATTTTTCACATCTACCGTAAAAGTAAGCATGTCATCCGCTGTGAAAGAAGATTTGTCAACCTTCAAATTAGTATATTCATATGTTGTATAACTCAGGCCATACCCGAAAGCCCATTGTACTGATACTACCGCATTATAATCATAAGCTCCTTGCATCTTATCCTGATTTTCACAAGGCTTATAATCATAAGTAAATAATGAATTAATCTCTTTGGAATATGTATAAGGCATTTTCCCACTAAAATTAGTTTTACCAGTCAAGAGCTCACTCAAAGCATCACCACCGTAATTGCCCGGTAACATGACATTAATGATAGCATCGGCTAATGGCTCGATTTCATTAATGATACGTGGACGTCCTTCATTCAAAATCAAAATAATAGGTTTACCTGTATGTGCAAGAGCCTTTACCAGATTAAGCTGGTTGAAAGAGAGACGAAGATCTGTTAAGTTTCCCGGTGTCTCACAGTATGAGTTTTCGCCGATGCAAACAATAACATAATCAACTTTATTAGCAAAAGAGACTGCTTTATCTATTTCAGGAATATTCTCTTCCCAGTAAGTTCCTCCCTGCTTATAAGTAACTCCCGGTTCATAAACAATATTCTCCGTGCCAAACTCCTTATTAAGAGCTTCCAGAATGGTATTATATCCGATAGCGCACAAATCGGCCTTATCACCTTGCCAAGAATAAGACCATCCTCCATTTAAGGTACGCATAGAATTAGCATTCGGTCCTGTAACAAGTATTTTTTTCCCCTTAGCAAGAGGAAGTATATTGTCTTTGTTCTTTAATAAAACGAATGATTCCTCAGCTACCTGCAAAGCCACTGCAGCATGTTCTTTACTGCCAAATAAAGGAAAGTCCTCCGCTTTATAAACCGGTGTTTCAAATAGTCCCAAACGATATTTCAAACGCAAGACGCGGCGCACAGCGTCATCTATACGACTAATAGGAACTTCACCTTCCTCAACCAATTCCTTTAGATAGGTACAGAAGCTACATTCATACGGAACCATTGACATATCGATACCCGCATTAATTGCCAGCTTAATAGCCTCTTTCTTACTAACGACAATTTTATCACGGGTATACAGGTTATTAATATCCGCCCAGTCTGTCACAATCAATCCATCCCAGTTTAGGTCTTTCTTAAGCCACTGAGTTAACAATTCCGAATTAGCATGAAAGGGTAACCCATTATTAATCGCTGAATTCACCATTACAGACAAGGCGCCAGCTCTTATCGCTTCCAGAAAAGGAGCAAAATGTTTCTCACGCATATCTTGTACTGTAATAGATGACGGAGTACGGTCTTTTCCGGAAACAGGTACTCCATAGCCCATATAATGTTTTAGACAAGCTGCTACATTATTCGCTCCTATATGGTTAGGAGAAGTTCCTTGAAAACCTAAAACGGACTCTCTCCCCATTTCAGCATTCACGTAACAATCTTCTCCATAGTTTTCCCACATACGAGGCCAACGTGCATCGCGTCCCAAATCGATCACCGGAGCAAAAGTCCAAGGAATGCTACCCGCTTTTGTTTCGTATGCAGAAATACGAGATGCTTCACGAACCAAAGTACGATTGAAAGTAGCCGCCATATTGATTCCCTGTGGGAAAAAAGTCCCATCCAAAGTATAGGTAGTTCCATGAATCTGGTCTACCCCATAAATACACGGAATACCTATTTCTTTTATAGATTTATCTTGTATTTTGCAAATGATCCTCTCCCAAGTTTCCTTTGTCTGAGCAATACCTCCCGGTACATTTAAAATAGAACCAACTTTATATTTTCCGATAACCGTATCGAGCAGTGCTTCATCCAATTCAAAACCTTTCTTGCTTTCGATATTTTGTATCTTCATATAAATCTGCATCATCACATCCTTTTCAGGCATGCTCTTTGAAAGAACAAACTCCTTCTCCAACTTATACTTCCGTAAGAGATCTTTCAGATCCTCTAGTTTGAAACTATTCGGGTTCATATTAGCTAAAGGATTGTTATTCTTAGCCAATACATCAATGGCAAGTTGCGTCATCTGACCTATTTTCTCTTCAAGTGTCATTTTCTTCAATAGGCATTCCACTTGTTCCTCTATCTTATCATCTTTAGGAATAGCAGGTTTAGCCGCATTTTGTGCATGCATAGCCCCAAAAGCGCTTATCATCAGGTATAGAAAGAGTGTCCTTTTCATAATATGTCTTTTATAATTCATGTTAATTTAATAGATGTGGATACAACAAAACAATTATTTTCTAAGAATCTTTATTGGTTCTTGCAATTTCAACACATCATTTACCTTTCGAGAACTACCAGTAATGTTAGCATTCAATACCGATTTAATGTCTCTCGAGGAAGCACCTATTAAGAATTTATATATCCCGGAATCTACCATCCATGTGCTGGCTTTTTCATCATAAGATGCTAGATCTTCAACATTGACTTTTAAGTTAACATGAACAGTTTCCCCCAGTTCGATCTCTCTTGTTTTCACAAAAGCCTTAAGCTCTTTTTCAGGTTTGGGCAAATTGGCATTAGCAGGAGCAGAAACATATAGTTGAACGATCTCCTTACCGGCAACCTTCCCGGTATTCTTTATGCCGATGTTCACAATGTAAGTTCCTTTTTCTTGTTTAATAACCGGATTGAGGTATTCAAATGTCGTATAAGATAATCCAAAGCCAAAAGGAAAAGAAACTTGTTTGCTAAAACTATCAAAATACCGATATCCTACATATATATCTTCTTCATAATCAGTATAGTCCCATAATCGAATATTTGTTTTTTTACCTCCATGATCAGTAAAGTTCATACTACTTTCATTACCTTCCGTAGGAAAGTTAGCAGAAGAGGCTGCATCTTCAAACTTGATTGGAAAAGTCATGGGAAGTTTGCCCGATGGAGATGCTTTCCCACTTAAAACATCAACTACGCTATTTCCTCCCTCCTGTCCAGCTTGCCATGCCAACAGGATAGCATCCGGTTTTTCTTTCCAAGAGGCCGTTTCAATAACACCACCAATATTCAATACCACCACCACCTTTTTACCTGCAGCATGAAAAGCTTCACACACAGTTTGTAACATCCGCAGTTCTGCATCATTCAAATTAAAATCGTTCAATTTACGATCAAGAAACTCACCGGAAGTACGTCCCAATGTTACAAGAGCAACATCAGCCTTAAGCACCTGTTGTTTCAAGAACTCCGAAGAGGGTATTATCTCCGTAGGACGTGGCAATGGCATAAAAGCAGCAAACTTATTAGATTTATCAGGAACATTGCGTTCATTTTCTACAGCTATATGCTTTTGATATGTAGTTTTCAAATCATTGTCAATTACATATCCTGCATTGACCAAACCATCAAGCAAAGAGACAGTATAAGCACGATTCACATTACCAGATCCTGTTCCACCGGCAATAAAATCATAAGAAGTGCAACCAAACAAAGCCACCTTTTTCACATCAGTCAAGAAAGGCAATGCATGATTAGCATTTTTCAGCAACACCATACCTTCTGTAGCAGACTGGCGTGCAATCTTTGCATGTGCTTTTAAATCAGGTTTATTTGAATATTTATAGCCGCTAAAACGAGGAGATTGCAAAACCATTTCTAAAACACGCCTAACATTACGATTCAGCACAGCCTCATTCAGCGCTCCTTCTTTCACGCCCTTGATTATTGCTTCAATTTGCTTAGGGGTACCAGGTTCCAACAAATCATTACCAGCAATCATTTGTGCTATCGGGTCCTTTCCTCCAAACCAATCTGTCATTACCATACCCTTAAATCCCCACTCATCACGAAGAAGCGTAGTAAGTAGCTCCGAATTTTCTGACGTGTAAACACCATTCAGATAGTTATAAGAAGACATTACCGTCCATGGTTTCGATTCTTCAACTGCGATTTCAAAGCCCTTCAAATAAATTTCACGCAAAGCGCGAGGAGATACATGTGCGTCATTAGCCATACGATTACTTTCCTGATTGTTAACAGCAAAGTGTTTAATTGATGTCCCAACGCCATTGCTCTGAACACCTTTCACGTATGCAGCTGCAATTTTTCCTGCCACAATCGGATCTTCAGAATAATACTCAAAATTACGCCCGCAAAGCGGATTACGATGTATGTTCAATGCGGGCGCCAAAAGAATATCTACCCCGTACTCCAAAACCTCATTACCAATAGCAGAACCAACTTCCTGTACTAATTCTTGGTTCCATGTAGAAGCCAAAAGAGTACCAATAGGAAAATGTGTACAATAATAGCTTGCAGTATCTCCTTCCCGTATAGGGCTGATACGAAGTCCTGCGGGTCCATCAGCTAAAACGACAGCCGGAATGCCCAAACGAGGAATAGGATAAGTCGTTCCTGCTGCTCCCGGCACCATCTTTTTAGTCTCCCCGACAACAGCACTATCACCCGAGAATCCAGCCATACCTGTGCCAACCACGAAATGAGCCTTTTCTTCTATAGTCATAGCAGCAACTACCTCGTCAATTGAGGATTTACCCAACCGTGGCAAACTTGGGCCGCAGGCAATAAACAAAAGGCTCACCAATGTTATAATAGCATATTTCTTCATAGTATAGTATCAATAAAGATTAGCGGAACAATAAGGGTGTAAACTCGGATAAATAAATACGCCAATTTTTCCAGATGTGACCTTCATCTGTTTCATAATAAGTATATTTATATCCTTTTTCGTCCAAAAGTTTACGATAATCTTCATTCGCTTTATAAAGGAAATCAGCCTTGCCAATAGCAATCCAATAAAGAGCAGGTTTCTTAGAAAACTGAATTTTCAATTTGCCTTCCAAATCTTCATAGACAGGAGATTTTACATCCTTGTTAGGTACAATTGCAGCAGAAAATAAACCTACATAATCAAACATATCGGGAAATAGCTTTGAAACATGCATAGAATGAAAACCTCCCATAGAGAGTCCTGCGATAGCACGTCCTGATTTACTCTTAATAGTACGATAATTTTTATCTGCAAATTTCACAACATCAGAGAATGACATTTCAAAAGAACCGTCCATAGTCTTAGGCAACTGCATAGTAGGAGAAACAAAACCCAATGAAGATTCACCCGGAGCCGCTTCCTGCGAAGCATTTCCATTAGTCATCACTACAATCATCGGCTTCGCTTTACCTTGTGCAATCAAATTATCCATGATTTGTGCAGTACGCCCAAGGGCAATCCAAGCCTCTTCATCACCTCCCATGCCATGAAGCAGGTAGAACACAGGATAACGTTTTCCACTAGTTTCATAACCGGCAGGAGTATAAACGGTCATACGACGTTTCATACCCAATGTCGGAGCATTATACCAAACACGTGAGACTGTGCCATGAGGGACTTTGTTTACTTTGTATAAGTCTGCACGGCCACCACCGATGATAAATACATTAGTTACACTTACTACATCACGAATCATATAAACATTGCTTGGGTCGTTAATTTTTAACCCGTCTACAAGAAATGAATAACTATAAAGCTCGGACTTCAGTGGTTCGGGAGTGGTATACTCCCAAATGCCTTCTTTACCTTCTACTAAATCGACTGTTCCGGGAGCATCATACTTCCCGTAAGGTGTATCCATCTTCTGAGTAGGAATGAAATCACCTGTCAGTTGCACTTTCACAGCTTTAGGAGCTTTAAGACGGAAAGTAACAGTATTATTGTCATGAATTTCTGGAGAGACAAGCGGCTGTACGCCCCACAAAGCCTGTTGGGCAAAAACAATACCGCACATTAGCGACACAACTAAAAGAATAGATAATTTTTTCATTTTTTTATTTTATAAGAATTAATATTTCCATATTACCAACCTTCATTCTGATGCATATTAGTATTCACAAGTAATTCTTTTGATGGAATAGGCAACAATTTATGTTTATCTTTGAACCCATATACTGTATTTTGATTCAAGTATTCTACGCCATCTGCAGAAAAACTAGGTATATCTTTTCCTTGATCAATCATTACTGACGAAGCATCTCCCCACCGAACCAAATCCTGATAGCGGACACTCTCTAAACATAGTTCTAACCGTTTTTCTTTCTTAATATCATCCAGAGAAACTGTAACTAGAGCCAGAAGCTGTGCGCGAGATCTAACTTCATTAATATATTTCAGCGCTTTTGCTTGGCTTACATTGCCCTGAACATGTGCTTCCGCAGCCATCAATAAGACTTCAGCATAACGCATTATTCGTAAATCAATGTATTGAAGAGCCTGAAAAGCCGAAAAATCAAGTACACAATCTTCTTTCAAAGGACGATTTTTCCACATAAAATACCCTTCAGACCCGTACAGATAAGCGCCACTTTGTAATGTAATCCCAGATTCTTTCATCTGCTCATATGTGCGCATTGTACAATTAAGACGATATCCATCTTTACCTTCCATAGCAACAAATGCATCATAAAGTTCTCCCCGTGGATTGGCAAATCCATAAGTACCACTTGCAATATATGTTTTAACATCGGTACTATAACTCAATTTATCTGTACGCCAACCCTGCATGATGTGTAACATTGTAAATGTGTTCCATATTTGTTCAGTATCATTCCTCATCTGTACTTCTAGCATAGACTCACAACTGTTGTTTGCTGCTGCATGAAGTAGCATGTCAAAACCATTTTGATAAAGGGCGTATTTACCCGATTCAATGACTTCATCCAGAGTAGCAGCTGCTTCTGCATACTTGCCTTGAAACAATTGTGCCTTCCCAAGATAAGCTTGTGCAACTTCTTTTGTCACGCGAATCCCTGTTTCCTGATCATCTACATCAGTTTTAGAAGGTAATATATCAGAATCAATAGCATCATTCAAATCACTTTCAATAAATGCCCAAGTTTCTTCAGCATTTCCATTACTTTGGCGATATTCTGATGATGCTAGCAAATGATCAACAATTGGAGCTGTACCAAACATCGTGACTAACTCAAAATGCGCCCATGCGCGAAAGAATTTTGCTTCAGCAATAGCACGTTTTTTTACATCTGTATCCGCTTTCACCTTATCAATGATTAGGTTTGAACTATATATAACAGAATACATTCCTGAATATAATTCTTCGATCATTGCATGGTCTGTTCCAAAGTTATATTCGTTCAACTGTTCCATAGATGAATTATCACCGCGTGACCCTCCTCCACTCCAGACGTCATCAGCAAGCAAGTTTTTTGTAAAAAACCAATTATAATAGATATCATGCAAACTGTAATAAAGGTTTGCAACAGCCTGTTCGGCATCTTCATCCGTCTTATAGAAATCTTCCTCTGATCCTAAATTACCTTGTTTTGATATATTTAAACGGTCTTCACAGCTAGTGACAACAATTGAGAATAAACCAAATAAATATATATATAAATATTTTGCTTTCATATTATTATTAATTTAAAATTAATTAGAATTCAATGTTTAAGCCAAACACAACTTTTTTAGAACATGGATATGCTCCTTTATCAACCCCCATACCTGAAGTAGTGCTTGCTGCAACTTCAGGATCAAATCCCGGATAATTGGTAAAAGTGATATAATCATCTAAAGAAGCATATATATGGAGATTATTAACACAGATTTTCTTCAGCCAATGTTTCGGGAATGTATAACCCAATTGAATTTGCTTAATCTTAAAAAATGAGCCACTAAAGACCAATGCGTCAGAACGTTGATATTTGTCCATTAGTGTTGCACCGGCACGGGGTACTGTTCCTGATTTATTGTCAGTGCTCCAGCGATTATCATAGAATATTTCTTTCAATTTATTGGAAGCTGCATAATCAGCACGGTTTATACAATTAAAGACCTCATTTCCATAAGAACCTGTTCCAAACACTGTCAAATCAAAGCCTTTCCAAGCAGCCGTCAATGTGATACCATAAGTAAAATCAGGAATTGCATCACCAATATATGTCATATCTCCATCTGAAAGATCACCACTTTCGTCCAAATCCGCAAAAGTAGGCTCACCAGTGTCAGAATCTATCCCAGCAAATTTATAGCCACGAAAATAGTATACAGGATACCCTTCCTCAAAATAAGTTACATAACCTGTATGAAATTTAGTTCCTTCAATTCTCGTAATAGACGGATCAAGATATGTTACTTTATTCTTTAAAGTAGCTAAATTAGTGCGTATACTATAATTAAAATCTCCCACTTGATCTCTCCATCCCAGTTCAATTTCCCAGCCTTTATTACTTACATCTCCAGCGTTCATTGGTGAGGTTTCACCACCAACGGCCAATGATGGAGTTGTATTCCAAACCAACAGATCTTTAGTTTTTTTATCAAAATAATCCAGAGTAAGAGTCAGACGATCACGTAGAAATCGTGCGTCAATTCCTAGATCAATCTGTTCTGATGTTTCCCATTTTAATTCATCATTACCCATGGTTGAAGGTTCAGCCCCAGTTACATAAGTGTTTCCTGAAGTAAATGGATAAATACCACTCGTTGTCATATCAGTACTATAAAGGTAGTCGCTTAAGGCAGAAAGGCTACCATTTTGTCCCCAACTGGCACGTAATTTCAAACTATTCATTTTATCTTTTATAGGCTGATAAAATTTCTCTTCAGATATAGCCCAACCTACAGAGACAGCCGGAAAATACCCCCATCGATTAGTAGCAGGTAACAATGAAAGATCTGCTGCATCTGCGCGCAAGGAAGCCTGAAACATGTATTTATTGTCATAATCATAGCCTATACGTCCAAAATAAGACAATTTTGCCGAACGAGTTTTTTCACCTTCTACACTTTTGATTGCAGAAGAGGATGCATAGTTTAAATAGTAGAATAACGGATCATTTTTTAATAAAGCATCTTCACCATTAGCAGACAAACTACCACTAACATAATCATAAGTGGATTCTATATAAGACATACCAATCATAGCCGAAACCGTATGTTCTCTGAAATGTTTAAGATAATTCGCGAAATTTTCCCACTGATAGTAAATTGTAGTAGAAGACTGGGAACTTTGCTCTACATAATCTCTACTTTGTACTGAATTTCCATAGAATGGTAAAGAAGTGGTTGAACTTCTGGCTCCAGATAATCGATAGCCCAGCCTAGACGTTATTGTTAAATTTTGAATAGGTTTAAAATCTCCATAAATAGAGCCTTGTACATTGAAACCACTATTTTTATCAATGCTACTATCACGCATAATCATAGGATGATATTGCTCAGATGCTAAAAATTTAGATACCCCATAATAATTACCATTTTCATCTTGCAACAAATGCTTTCCATCATTCAAAGCTGTCAACATGTGAGCAGGAAGATCTTCATAAGTATAAGTATCTGGAGTAAGTGGATCGAGCTGTAGAACAGAAGTCAACAAACTACCATATTCATTATTTGACGATACTGTACGAACATTGTATTTTTCAATTTGATTTGTAGTACCTACTTTCAACCATTTTTTAATTTGATGTTCGGCATTAATAGTCGCTGTCATACGATTATATGTATCTGCATCTCCCTTTACAATACCATTATTATCTAAATAAGTAAGAGAAAGATAATAATTTCCTTTATCACTACCACCAGTGAAAGCCAAATTATGCTTTTGCATAAGACCGTTATTAAAGGCAACATCAGACCAAGAAGTATCAGTTGTACCATCCCAGTTCTCCAATAAGTAGTCTTCGGTAAACGTATTGCTTTCAACCATATAATTAATATATTGTTGAGAGTTTAGCATTTTAGGGATACGTGCTAATGATTGACTCGCAAATTGAAAATCATAAGAAATTTTCCCTTCCCCCAATTTACCTTTCTTTGTTGTAATTAAAACGACGCCATTACCAGCTTCTGCACCATATATTGCAGCCGAAGCTGCATCTTTTAATACTTCCATTGAAGCTATATCATTAGGATCAATGCCGGAAATATCCGACAGACGGACACCATCAACGACATACAACGGATCTGAAGAAGCATTGGAAGAATAGCCACGTACACGTACTGTTGGTGATGAGCCGGGAGCCGCAGAGGTTTGAATGATTTGCACACCTGCAGTTTTTCCTTGTAATGCCTGTTGTGCATTATTGACTGTGCGATTCTCCATATCTTCCGGTTTAACCTGTGAGATAGCTCCTGTTACAGAACTCTTCTTTTGTACACCATATCCTACGACGACGACTTCCTCTAACGTCTTAGTATCTTCCTTTAAGGTAATATTGTATTCACCGGCAGCAGTAACCTGTCTTTCCTGACTAATATAACCTATATAAGAATAGAGAATAGTAGCCCCGCGTTTAAGAGATAAAACATAATTTCCATCGAAATCTGTAATTGTGCCATTACTTGTACCTTTTTCCAGTACACTTACTCCAATCATCGGATCATTATTTTGATCAACGATCTTTCCTGAAACTTTTATTTGTCCTTGTGCGGATAATAAGGGAATCTGTACCAAAAAGAGGAATATCCAAAGAATCCATCTTTTTACTTCATTGTTTTTCATACTTTTCTTCATTTAAGTCATATTAGATTATTAATACAAAGGCTCTTTATCAAGGCATTTACAGTCTCCATAATAGGAAGACTCTATATAATTTATTATACTCAATAATTTTCTATCCTGATGGCATTTTACCTCACATTGATTGCCAAAGAACTCGGATGTGAACATATACAGATTCTTCTGTACTCGAATGTAATAATGAAAAAAAAGTGTTTTTTATATAGATATATCAGAGTTTTAATTTCACTCTTGCAATATTACTTCTTTCGCTAAAGCATCACTGTTCAATACATTTCAAAATCTTTTCTGCATGTTCATTTAACCTTTCCTATTTATTCAAATGTTTATCTATTCATTCAAAACCTGCTACACAACAGCTTTTACCTTATCATTCAGTCAAAAAAAGATTGCCGATCATTTACTTCTCACTACATTTGCATTATCCATTAACCGATAAAAGGCACTATGAAAAAAAACGTTCTTCTTTTTACGCTATTGCTCCATTTGTTGTTTGTTTCTTCTTGCGTGCGCACAGAAACAACAGAAAAACAAGAAAAGAAAGAAACCAGCCCGGTCATTGCCAATGACATTTCTAATCAAAAAATATCTAGCTTCGCAGAGGACGCACAAGGGCATATATGGATAGGAACATTCCGGGGGCTCAATAAATGTACTGCACACGGATACCATCAATATTTTTGTACTGATGATTCTATCGGATTACCCGACAATCAGATACAGGATGTATTCCGTGATTCTGAAAACAGGCTATGGATAGCAACTGTCAATGGAATATGCCAATACACCGATAAAGATAGTTTTAAGCCAATACCGTTAAGCATTCCAAACCAAAACGGGGTTCAGCTTTTAGAAAACAAAGAAGGAAGAATATTTTTGAACATGGTGGTACATCTCTGTGCATACAACTCTGAAACTAAACAATTTGATTGTCTAATTCACGATTTCGATCCTCAAAGAACATTCAATGTAAAATGTTACATAGATAGCTTCAATGATTTATGGGCTATCAGCCCCCTCTCTATTCGACAATACAATTCATCTACTATGGAATTGAGAGACTCCATTCCGACAAAACAACATCTCACTTATTCGTACATGCATAATAACAGAGAATTGTGGCTGATCAGTAATAATAACATTTCAATATTTGACACGCGCACTAAGAAATACATTGAAACACCATCCCCAATCCGCAATCATCCATTATTGTCACATTTATCCATTTATTACATACATCCTTATGGTAACAACAGCTTACTTATTAACACCCAAAATGGAATGTTTCTATATAACTACATTGAAGAGTATGTAATACGCCAAGGAGAAAACGGATTTCCGTTTGAAGCACCTAACTTTAAAATAAGCAAAATGTTTACCGATTCACAAAAAAATCTATGGATAGGTTCGGTAGATCAAGGATATGTAGTCCGATATAATTATAAAGAACGATTCAATAACAACAATTATCTACGTTCAATCATAGAACATAAATCCGTAGTTGCCTTAGCTGTCGACAAAGAAAAACGCTTATGGATTTCCACTCTAATGAATGGTATGTATATGTATGATTTAAATAAACAAGAAGTTGAAAAAATCGATATACATAAACTACTACCTAGAAAAAAGGAAGACAACCTTGATGTAAACCAGATCTTTATAGATAATAATCATTCAATCTGGCTATTATGTAGCGCCTCCCATAAAATCATTAAATGCAAATATTCAAATAAAGTTTTAAAAACAGAAGCTGTATATTCTATTTCTGCTCCTATGTGCATAACCCAAGACCGCAATAAAACCATCTGGATAGGAACTTACAGCGAAACAGCATATGCTTTAAAAAAAGGTGAAACCACATTCAAAAGTATTCAACTCTACCCAAAATGGTTTTGTTTCACTCCTTCAATGAAACAACTCTCAAATGGCAATATTATCGTATCCTCTTTTGGACAAATGCTCCACACTATCAACCCTGATACATGGAAGATACAACAACTAATGATACCTCAAAGTGATATTCAGCAAAGCATTCGCCGCTCAAGATTCATCCCTACTACACTTTTCGAAGACACGCGTGGAAATCTCTGGATCGGCACAGTAGGAAACGGATTGATGCTCTATTCTCCTGCCACAAACAGGTTACAGCCAATATTAGGTACTCCATGCACAGATATTTGCAGCATTGAGGAAGATTTACAAGGAAATATGTGGGTCAGTACACAATATGGATTGTGCAAATACGACCGTACAATGAAACAAATTACAACCTATTACGCAACAGATGGCATTGGCGGAAATCAATTTTATGACCGGGCTTCATGCCGCTTACCAGATGGTTCATTAGTGTTCGGAGGTACGCATGGACTCACACTCTTTAATCCAATAGATGTGGCTGTTAAACGAGATATACCATTGCTCTTTGAAGATTTAAAAATTCACAATAAGTTGATACATCCTCATAACAAAGGCTGTATAGACAAACATCTCTCTTATAAACCTGATATTCATTTGAAATATAACCAAAACAGTTTCAGCATATCATTTTCTGCTCTTGATTATTGCGAATACGAAAAGGCACATTACTATTATATGCTAGAAGGTTTTGATAAGTTCTGGATTGATGCCCGTAATAAAAACGAAGCATACTATGCCAATTTACCTTCTGGAAAATATATATTCAGAGTTAAGGTTACGAACAATGACAAAAGCATTGTTGAAGCTGAAAATTCCATATCAGTTATGGTATCACCTGCCCCTTGGGCATCTTGGTGGGCATATTGTTTCTATTTTATTGTAGCAGCAGGTATCATCTATTTATTATTTAGTTCCTGGTTACGTATCAAAGCAGAAAAAGAAGCAACATCAAGAGCGGAGCATGAAAAAGCACAAGAACAAAGAGTCAATAAAATGAATATGAGCTTCTTTGCCAATATTTCTCATGAATTCCGTACACCGCTCACTATGATTTCAGCTCCAGTTGCTCAATTGTGCGACCGTTCCGACATTACCGAAAACAACAAAAAGCTTCTGCGCATTATACAACGAAGTGTAAACCGAATGCTAAAACTTGTCAATCAATTAATGGATTTTGATAAACTAGAGAATGACACCCTACCACTAAAAGTGAAACGTACAGATATTATTTCCATTTTACAACAATTGGCTAACGTTTTTCTTATACATGCACAAAACAAAGATATAGTATTTAGTACCTATGGTTTGG
>DBTL01000049.1:1242-6095 GCA_002307035.1 Bacteroides sp. UBA1317 | reverse complement strand
GCCCTCAATAGCTGTAGAATGGGTTTAAGGGAGTAAAGTAGTACTTGTCATAGTCTACTGACTGGTTAATGCCAAGCTAGATGAATTCTTGGTTTAACTCTTCTATCTCTTGCCAAATACTTTTCCCCATATAGCTCTTATGAAGATTGCTCAATTGTTCCTTCGGTAAAATTACAGGGAAATTAGTCACAAACAAAACAAACTGCTATTTTTTTTGTGAGAAGCGCTACATTAGCTATTAACTAAAAGGAGGAAGCCTTTCCCATAAGTATTGTTTCTCATAAATTATTTGGGGAGGACAAATGTAGTAAAAAGGGTACATACGTTTTTATTATGCAAAATAAACACGTTTTTCTACCACATATCATCGAAAATGGTAACTTATCGCTTATACTCACTTTTGTCTATTTTTATAAAGAATATTAATCGGTATTTTTGTGCTGTAAACAATATAAAACACTTTGTACGCACACACTTTATATAACAAAATAAAATTCAACCGAGAGAATATTATGAATATAGCTTATAAAGACCTCTCTGATCCACACATTGTGGAGCTGATATTACAAGATGGTAATGAAGAGGCTGCGCTGTATTTATTATATAATAGATATGAGAAAGACTTACGCTTTTTGTCGATGCGATATTACGATTCTCTTGAATATTTGGACGAACTTATAGCAGAGCTATATCTTAAGTTCAAAGGTAAAGATGGTGACTGGGCACCATTGAAGTCGTTTCAATGGCGATCTTCGTTTCGCACTTGGTTCAGTTCTGTTGCATCGCATCTTTTTTTAGAAAAGAAGAATGAATTGATAGGTTTGACAGAAAAGGCTGTCTCTATAGATAATTTGGATAAAAATCCTGAATACCTATTACCTTCGGAAAGTATAGAAGAAAACAAAAATCTTGTGGTTCTGATGGAAGCCATTAATCGATTGGATGAAGATTATAAGTTTATTCTAATCAAAGATATTGAAGGTTACAATGCAATAGAGATAAG
Organism: Bacteroides sp. UBA1317; assembly: GCA_002307035.1. Lineage (GTDB taxonomy): Bacteria > Bacteroidota > Bacteroidia > Bacteroidales > Bacteroidaceae > Bacteroides. The sequence continues at coordinate 5,092 of DBTL01000049.1, read as the reverse complement.
CAAGATGCTTACTGAAAAACGACGTCTTGAAGGCCGTTTGAAAGTCAGATAGAAAACTGAAAAGGAAATTATACCTACGCCTGCTCATATTTATATGATTCGGCATCGGGCTATTCAGGAGGTTTCTTCTATAGTGCAACAGATTAAATAATAAAGAATGGAAATAACGGATGAAATGATTGCATGTTATGTGGAAAGTACTGCTGCTAATAAAGAACGAAACCAAGTACGGGATTATCTTTCACTCATCCGGAAGAACTAGAACGAATTTTATTTCTAATGGATTTAGATCGTGATGATTTTCTGGATGAGCAAGGTTGCAGTAATGTTGATGTCAATATTGAGCATTCATTCTGTGACATAGCTATGTCTGCCGCAGCTTTTGCTCCTATGCAACAAATGTCACCTAAAACAGACAAAAAGAATCTTTCTAAGAAAGCTTATAGTACTAATCGGAAACTGAAAAAGGTGTGGTATGAATTAAAAAAGTAGTAGGTGAGTATATGACTATTTTTCAGAACATCAAATAATTAATAATACGATGAACAATATTTTTGAAACTAATGGATTAGCGGGAGAGGCCGTTAATCCTATACAACAACAATATTCCGATACTTGTGCGATAAAATCACAACAAATAATCCTAAATGAGTTTGGAATTGATGTTAATGAAGAGCAACTAGTGCAATATTCAGCAGAACATGGTTGGTACCAAGGAGATGGTAGTGGTACAAACATGGGGAATGTTGGCAATCTTCTCGAAGAAGCTGGCATACCATGCACTCGACAAGCCAATGCGAATGCCTTTAACTTGGTAAGCGAACTTTCGCAGGGACATAAAGTTATTGTAGGTGTAGATTCAGCTGAGTTATGGGGTAATAAATTTACTGCATGGTGGAATGATTTCTATCATGGCGATACTCCAGACCATGCTCTTATCGTAAGTGGTATTGACACATCTGATCCCAATAATGTCAAAGTCATAGTTACAGATCCAGGCACAGGTGAGGGATACAAAGAATATCCTTTGGATCAATTCATGGATGCTTGGTCAGATTCTCAGTGCTACATGGTTTCGACAGACGTACCTGTTCCAAAAGTTGTTCCTGGAATGGATAATTTCGATTATTCTGTGGGGCATATACCTAATGTTGCAGGTATGGACTATTCAGATTTCCAAATATTCAATGATATTAGTTGTGGACTGCCAGTGGTAGCCCAAACAGATATGGATGTAATGGATTATCCTGTCTCAGATCTATACGGAGCATTTGGCGCTGTTGCAAATGGAATGCCTTTTAATGATATTTTTGAAGATTATAGCTTTAATCAGTATCTGGATACCGATATAACTACGGATATATTACAGCAGACTTATATTGACAATCTTGATAACATCAACTTTTACGGAATCTCTCAGCCTATGGAGCCTGTCAGTAATATTGAGTATTCTGATTTCCTGAATAGTTCCATCGACTATTTTAGCAGCATTGGTGATACTACATCTGCTATTCTATGTGAGCAGCAGATGATGATGCTCGACTATTGCGATGCAAATAATTTGAATTTTTACAACAGCTTCATGCTATAATCAAAATAGTTATGAGAGATAATAGCATAACAAGATTGGAAGCAATCTTAAAAAATACAGAACCACTGCTCCGTTCTCATCATAAAGATACTGACATTGAAGGCATTGAACGTCTATTGAATGTAGCTTCATCAGATAATGTTTCCATTCTCGTTTGTGGCGAATTCAAACGTGGAAAATCCTCATTTATTAATGCATTCCTTAATGAAGAGGTTTGTCCAACAGATGCAGGAATTGCAACATCAGTGGTTTCAATAATTCGTTATGGAGAGAAAAAAAAGGTTACTCGCTTTTATGGTGAAACAAAAAATCTAAAATCTGAGGAAATTACTTTTGATGATATTGAGAAGTATGCCAAAGGTTCTTCCTTGGAAATTGACAATACTACCATGCTTTCTATAGAATTACCATCAGAAAAGTTAAAAGGAGGATTGGTTCTTATGGATTCTCCTGGGGTTGGAGGTTTAGATCCCCGGCATTTGTTTGTTACGCTTTATGTTCTGCCGAAAGCCAACATAATATTCTTCGTTGTTGATGCAGGAGAACCTCTAACAACAACAGAACTTAATTTCTATAAGTCTAAAATTCTTGCCTATTCCGCAAAGTCTACAATCATATTAAATAAAAGTGATTTAAAGACAAAGGAGGAACTGGCTGAATTGGTTGCAGACACAAAATCAAAGGTTTCACATTATTGTGGAATTGAAAAAGATAAAGTAGATATCATCCCTGCATCATCTACCCACTGGGCTATGTTTAATTTCACCCATAGCGATAAGATGAAACAGTCATCCAATTGCGAGATTGTTGAAAAAGTTACGGCTAATGCAGTTCCACAATTCCGCTTGTCTGCTCTCTCGGAAGCTAAGGAAATACTCCTCAAATCTTTGATCTCGATGAAAGAAATGGAAACGTATCAATTAAGTCAAATTACGAATCCTGATGAATCAGAACAAGAGGAATTTAAAGAAAGATTGATGGAACTTAAGGAGATGAAGGATAACATAACGAATCCAAATTCAAAACAGCGAAAGAATATCGCCAAAATTCTTCGTGACTCCCAACACAAAGTAATAAATGAATTAACAAAGCAGAGTGTCCTTTTCTCAACCGAGGTATTGAATTCCTTAGTGGACAGACCTGAGGCACGTGAAGAAAACGGGGGTAATTGGGTGCTCAATCAGATAAACTTAGGTCTTGAAACATTGGCAGGAGATGTTGATTTAAGAGTCCAAACAGGCTTCAATGATGTAATGCTTGTATTGGGAGAACAAATCGAAGTCAGAGAAGCCGGATTTCACAATCGTATTGATATTGATTTAACTTCGTCAAGAGGAATCGCTGACAAAACTTGCACATTTGTCAGATCAGCATTGCCTGCAACAGGAATTGCGTTAGGAGGAACTTTCCTTTTAGGGCTTGTTGCAGCTCCATTAGTTGCAGCTATTGGGGCTATTGCAGGGGCAGCGGCGTATGTGTTTAAGACCAATAGGGATACCAACAATCACAATCGTATCCTTGAGCTAAAGAATCAACTTGGTCCACAAATAACAATTGCCATGAACGACCTTAAAGCATATGTTCAGCAGCAGTATGAAGAATTTAACGATACTCTTATAGAAAACATAGAACGTATGGTTACAGAAGTCGTATCTGATATGCAAGATGTTATTCAAGTACTTCAAGACATAGATAATGATAAAAAAGAAGTGGCGAAACAAAAAGAGACGCTTGATAATGCAATTCTATTTATTGATACCCATATTAAACAAACACAGTTATTACTTACAAATCCTTTTTGATAAAGTATTATGATGTATGATAATATTTACCTTAAACTAGAAAGTTGTCTAAAAGAGTGCGTATCTCTTTTAGACAACTGTAGCTGTATGGATGGATTATTATCAAAGATTAAAGATACACAAGAAAAATTACATCAACCGATGCAACTTGCGGTTATAGGAAAAATAAGCAGTTCAAAGTCAACATTGGTAAATGCAATTCTTGGGGAAGCAGAGGTCGTTAGAACGGGACAGATGGAGGAAACCTTTAATGTCAGTTGGTTGAAATATGGTTCTGCTGATAGTGATATAAAGGTCTATTTCAAGGACGGGAATGTAATCAGTGTCCCGAACAAAGACTGGGGATCTTGGACTTCCCATCAAATAGCAAACTCTTTAAAAGATAATGTTAAATACATCGAAGTTTATTATCCTAATGAAATTCTTAAATCTATCAATATTATTGATACTCCAGGTC
>DBTL01000049.1:0-1000 GCA_002307035.1 Bacteroides sp. UBA1317 | reverse complement strand
ATCAATATTATTGATACTCCAGGTCTTGATGCTTTATCTGAAATAGACTCTAAGAATTCCATAGATTTTCTTAAATCTGTTAAGCCAGATGCAGTAATAATGGTATTCACTAAGAGTATAGCTGAATCGACACTTTCAATATTGCAAGATTTTCAGTCTTCATCTTTTGGCTCATTCAACCTTAATCCGTTAAATGCTTTAGGGGTGTTAGCTAAAGTAGATATGATGTGGTCATCATTCTCTGCTGATAAAGATATACTTAAAGATGGAGAGCGGGTCATAAGTTCAACACTATATGATAGATATCCAGAAGTAAAAAAATCACTATTTTCAATACTCCCCGTCTCTGCTCTTATAGGATTAGGCGGTTTATGCTTGACCAAAGAAGATATATGTGTAATAAAGGAATTAGCAAAATTGGATAATTCAATTCTTTGTGAAATGCTTTCATCACCAGATTTCTTGATAGATGAATTCTATAATAGTCGCGTTGAAGCAATTAAAATAAAACAACTGTATCTAAAATTTGGTCTATATGGTATATACCTATTGATTTCAGCTCATCGAACTGATGACAATTCAATTGATGATATAAAGAATTTTCTTTTGAGAAAAAGTGGTTTTGATAAACTACTATCAACTATACTTTCCCATTTTGGAGAAAGAGCATCTTTAATTAAATGCCAAAATAGTATCCACGAAATAATAGCTTTCTGCGAGAGAGAAAAGAGCAATATATATTCCATAGACTTAATAAATAGAATCAAAGAGGTCTCACGAAAAGTTATTTCATTATTATTATCATTAACGGAGTATTCTCAATGGGATTATTTATCAAAGATATATAATGGTGAGCTGTCTATAGAAGAAGATGTTATTGAAGAGTTCAAAAGAATAAGTGGTGAATATGGACATTCTTTATCAGAACGCATTGACATTCAAGAATCTATGCCAATTTCTTCAATAATAAATTATATTAATGATCGTGCCCTATACTGGC